>JALONO010000079.1 GCA_025454895.1 Bernardetiaceae bacterium | reverse complement strand
GCCATTTGCATCCAGTTTGGCACGTTCAAAAGCTCAAAATTAGCTTTGCGTCTTAGCGGCTTTGCGAGAAATATTTTTGAACGGATCAGCCTGCCCGACCGACGGCAAAAACGGGAGTTTTTGAGCGAGTAAGTGCGGCTGGCCAGGGTGGGGCCAAAACGAGTGGAATTTAGATGTTGTTTATACCAATGCATTTTTGAGCGAGTTTTATTGCAAAAAAGAGATTTGGTTCGCCCGCCGTACCCCCACCCCAACCCCTGCCCGCCGGGGAGGGGCTTCCTCCGAATTTGGCTAAGATACTCATTATCAACACGCAAAAACTTAATGACCAAAAGGTCTAATATAACGACGTGAAGATCAACCCAGCCCTAGGTGAGCCGCAAACTCGTTTTGCCTTTGATGTACACCAGCATCTGGGCCAAGTCCACCTCGATCAACTGCTGCTCGATCAGCAGCGCATCGGCTTGGCCTTTGAGCTTTTCGTAGAGCCAGCGCACAATTTCGTCCAGCGGGTCGTTTTCGCCGAAAGTGAGGTACAGCCTGATCACCTCGGTGAACCCGATGGCCGAACCCGTGTGCCCGGTGTCGGTAACCAGGTACGCCTCCCGCCCGCCGGGGATTTTAAACCGGTCGCCTTGCTCCAGCCAGCGGTAGTGCTTGCCAAATAGTAGGTATTTGAGGTCCTTGTTCCGGGTTTTGATCTCGATTTTGAGGTTGCGGCCCGCGTACCGCTCCGGCATCGGCTCGCTGGCCGGGGCACTGGCCAAAGCCCCCGCGCCCTGGCCCAAGTGCGCCTTGATTTTGGCCGCCAGCCGTTCAATGGCTTTGAACTTGTCGTGGGCCATTTCCTTCACCACGTCGTTGCCCAGGTGCTCAAAGTTGTCGGGGTGGTACTTTTTACGCAGTTCCTTCAGCTTTTTCTCGAAATATTCAACGTCGAGCGCGTCCAGCGGCTTGTCGAAGTAGGCGATCACTTCTTCCTGGTCTTTGGCCGTTAACGAAGCAGGTTCCATCACACACGGGGGAAAGGGTGAAAAATAGACGAGGCCCCGGCGGGCCAAGTGGTTTACAGCAAGTTAAGCCGCTGCACGTTCCGCTCCAAATTTTCCTAACCAGGAGGCTTGGCGGGCTTCCGGCCATTTTGGCCTAATTTGCCCGACGATCTTAACCAATTTGTCGTGATGCTAAAAGAAAAATTTGACCTTACGGGTAAAGTGGCCATCGTTACCGGGGCCAGCAAGGGCATTGGCCAGGCCATGGCCCAAATTTTTGCCGAGGCCGGGGCCAAGGTAGTGGTGAGCAGCCGCAAGCAAAGCGCGGTAGATGAAGTGGCCAACGAGCTACAAGCAGCTGGTTATCAGGCAACTGGCGTAGCTTGCCACGTGGGGGAAGCCACCCAGCGCCAAGCCCTGGTGCAGCGCACCGTGGAACTTTACGGCGGGGTGGACGTGCTGGTGAACAACGCGGCCACCAACCCGGTGTACGGCCCGGTGCTGGCCACCGACGACTCGGCTTTCGACAAAATTATGGACGTAAACGTGAAGGCCGCCTTCGACCTGGGTAAGCTCGTGTACCCGCACATGCAGGCGCGGGGGGGCGGTTCCATCATCAACATCAGCAGCATTGGCGGCCTTATGCCCGAGCCGGGCCTGGGCATTTACAGCGTGAGCAAAGCCGCCCTGGTCATGCTCACCAAGGTAATGGCCAAAGAATGGGGCGCGGCGGGCATCCGGGCCAACGTCATCTGCCCCGGCCTCATCCAAACCAAGTTTAGCCAGGCCCTGTGGGAAAACGAAGACCTCCTCACCCGTTCGGTGCGCAAGCTGCCCCTGCCCCGCATTGGCCAGCCGGACGACCTGGCCGGGATTGCCCTGTTTTTGGCCTCGTCGGCCGCCGCTTACACCACCGGGGCCGTGTTTTCGGTGGATGGCGGCTACATTATTTAGCCTGGCCTTCCATCTCTACTTTGAAATACCGCGCCACGGCCCGGTAATAAGCGTCGGCCACTTGGCGCACCCGGGGCGAGGTTTGCTTTTTGGCCCCCTGGTGCAAGTTGAGCAGCCGGGCCTCGGCTTCATGGTCTTGGTACAGGCTCTCGCCGTAGCAGAGTGGGCTATTCACCAGGCGGCTCAGCCCCAGGTTGCGGGCATAAACCCCTTGGCTCACGAAAATGCTGTTGAAATTGAGGTAAAACACCCGGTTTTTGACGGGCACGGGCGGCACTTGCAGCCGTTGGGTAAACTCTTGCAGCACCAGTTTGGCAAACTGGGCGGAGCCTTCCAAATTGCCCAGCACGAGCATCCGCAAAAAGTCAAAACGGGCCTCGGAACTGGCCAGTTCGCCCGCTAAAAAGGCTCCGGGCATAAACACCATGTTATAGTTGCTGCTCACTGGCTTGTTCCACGGGCGGCGCGGGAAGGGGGAGCCGTTGTAGTGGATAATTACCGTTAAATCAGGCTGGTAGGCGTTGATCACCCGGGCGCGGGCCTGTAAGTCTTCGGGTAAAAAATACGCTTCGTACAACTGGGCGTCCGGGGCTTTGGTGAGCAAGTGGGTTTGTTGGGCGGCGGTCAGTTTACCGCTTTTTTGGGCGGCCCGCAGCAGGGCGGGCAGCTCGGTTTTCTTCCAACTTTGGTAGGTGAGGCCGCGGGCCCCGGTATTGGGTCGGTTACGGGTCAGCAGCACATCGGCCCCGAGTTTTTCCAGTTTCTCCTTGAGCACTTGGGCCGTGCCCAGGTTGAGATCGCCCTCGCAAAACGAGATTTTGGTGCCGTCGTCCAGGTCCAGGATCACGAACCGCTGTTCAATTTTGGCCATCTCGATGTCGCCCGCGATGTGGCCAGGGTCGATGGCGATGCGGTAACCTTGCAGCGGCCGGTCGGCCCGCGCGCCCTTGGGCACGGGCGTACGCTCGCGCCCAGCGGCCTTTAACTCCTTGATTTCCTGGGCGGTAAACTTGCGTGATTTCTTTTCCAGGTAATACTCGATGGCCCCCGGCCGGGGCAAGTTGAGCAGGGCGTTTTTAAAACTGGCCAGTTCGTTCCAATACACCAGGCACTCGGGCTCGTTCTTCTTTTTATCGGCGAAGCTGGCAAAGGTGGCAATGCCCCGCTCGTCGATGCGGAAGTAATGCTCCAACTCGGCCTGGCGCACCAGGTAGCGGCGGGCGGTGGCCAGGTACTGCTTGGCCAGTTGGGCCTGCGGCGACGGGGGCTTGGGCTTGGCCGGTTTGGGTTGGGCTGGCCCCGGCTGGGCTAACCCCCAGGCCAGCCCGGCCCAAACAAAAACCCAGCGCAAATGCTTACTGTTCATGGAGGCCAAAATAAACCATCGCGCCCCCCAAAGCCAAGCCAGGCCCGTAGGTTTGGGGCGGCGGGTTGTAAATTCGCTGCCCTGCCATGACCAAGATCGATAAATTATTGCGCCAATTGTTTGCCACCCAGCGCAAGCACCCGCACCTGCCGCTGGTGGAAGAGGCCCTCACACGCGGCGAGCCGGAGCGACAGGCGTTTTTCCGGTGGCAAAACGAGGGCCGCCATCGGGCCTTGGTGGAGCAGGTGTACCAAGCCTGGCAGCGTAAAAAGCAGCAGCAAACCGATGTTTTGGAGGTCCACCTGCTAAAAACGCCGGGGGCCAACGGGCTGGCCATCACCTACCAGGCCGCCATCGGCCCGGGCAACTTCCAACATTTGTTCGACTGGCTGCGCGACCGGGTGGGCCAACTGGGCTACCAGCATTACAGCTCGGACCGGCGGCACTTTGACCGCGAGCGGTATGTGGAAACCATCGAGAAACACTACCTGAAGCCCCCGCTGGACCTGCAAACCGACGGCGAGCGGGTGTTATTGCCCTGCAACCAGTTGTACGGCAATGTGCTGATCGAGCAGGTGCTGATCGACCGCCAGCCGAGTTTTATCCGGTTCCAGGCCAATTATTACGAAGACCATTTGTACGCCAAGGCCCTGCCGTTTGACCAACTGGTACACCTGGTGTTTGGGTAGGGCCGGGAGCCTAACGCCCTCGCTGGCGCAAAGCAGAAATAAAAAAACAGTCTTTTTGAGAAAGACTGTTTAAAACCTTTGGTTGTGAGTGGTTTAGCTGATTTTCAACACGGCCATAAATGCCTCTTGGGGCACTTCTACCGAGCCAATTTGGCGCATCCGTTTTTTGCCTTCCTTTTGTTTTTCCAGCAGTTTGCGCTTGCGGCTAATGTCGCCGCCGTAGCATTTGGCGGTTACGTCTTTGCGCATGGCACTAATGGTTTCGCGGGCCACGATTTTGGCCCCGATGGCGGCCTGGATGGCGATCTCGAATTGTTGGCGGGGCAGCAGTTCTTTGAGCTTTTCGCAGAGTTTTTTGCCCCATTGCCGTTGAGCAGGATGTCGAGCTTCACCATGTCCGACTGGCGGTAGCCGATCAGTTCGTAGTCGAGCGAGGCGTACCCGCGCGAGATGGACTTGAGCTTATCGAAGAAATCGAACACCATTTCGGAAAGCGGCATTTCAAAGATCATCTCCACCCGCTCGGTGGTGAGGTAGTGTTGTTGCTTGAGGATGCCGCGTTTTTCCATGCAGAGCGTCATAATGCCACCGATGTACTCCGACTTGGTGATGATCTGGGCCTTGATAAACGGTTCCTCCACCCGTTCCAGCACGCTGGGGTCGGGCATTTCGGAGGGGGCGTTTACCACTTGCATGGCTTTGCGGGTGGTAAAGGCGTGGAACGACACCGACGGTACGGTTACCAGCACCGTCATGCCAAACTCGCGCTCGAGGCGTTCTTGCACAATTTCCATGTGCAACATGCCCAAAAAGCCGCAGCGGAAGCCAAAGCCCAGGGCGGCGGAGGTTTCCGGCTCCCACACCAAGGCGGCATCGTTTAGCTGGAGTTTTTCCAGCGAGGTGCGCAGGCTCTCAAACTCGCTGGTTTCCACCGGGTAAATGCCCGCGAACACCATCGGCTTTACGTCGGAGAAGCCCTGGATGGCCTCCTGGCTGGGTCGGCTCACGTGGGTAATGGTATCGCCCACTTTTACCTCGCGGGCACTTTTAATGCCCGAGATGAGGTAGCCCACGTCGCCCGCGCTGATCACGTCTTTGGGTTCTTGTTTGAAGCGCAAAATCCCGATCTCGTCGGCGTTGTATTCGCGGTTGGTGTTGAAAAACTTCACCTTATCGCCCTTGCGGATGGTGCCGTTCATGACGCGGAAGTACACCTCCACGCCCCGGAACGAGTTGAACACCGAGTCGAAAATGAGGGCTTGCAGCGGGGCTTCCGGGTTGCCCTTGGGCGGGGGGATGCGCTCCACCACGGCATTTAAAATCTCTTTGATCCCAATGCCCTCTTTGCCGCTAGCGGGGATGATCTCGTCCCGGTTGCAGCCCAGCAGGTCCACC
The DNA here is from genome assembly GCA_025454895.1 of Bernardetiaceae bacterium. Taxonomy (GTDB): domain Bacteria; phylum Bacteroidota; class Bacteroidia; order Cytophagales; family Thermoflexibacteraceae; genus JALONO01. Next base: position 25,122 of record JALONO010000079.1, on the reverse strand, counting down.
ATCTCGTCCTTCACTTCTTCGGGCATGGCCCCGGGCAGGTCGATTTTGTTCAGCACCGGGATAATTTTCAGGTCGTTGCCCAAGGCTAGGTACAAGTTGGAAATGGTCTGGGCCTCAGTGCCTTGCGAGGCATCTACCAGCAATAGGGCTCCCTCGCAGGCGGCAATGGAGCGCGATACTTCGTAAGAAAAATCGACGTGGCCCGGCGTATCGATCAAATTGAGCACGTATTCCTCCCCATTATAAACATAATTCATTTGAATGGCGTGGCTCTTGATGGTGATGCCGCGTTCCCGCTCCAAGTCCATATTGTCCAGCAACTGGGCCTGCATCTCACGCTTGGCAATGGTGTTGGTATATTCCAGCAAACGGTCGGCCAGGGTGCTTTTGCCGTGGTCGATGTGAGCGATGATGCAAAAATTGCGGATGTTCTTCATGTAAATCTCCCTAATGATTTGGCGGGGTGGTAGCTCGCCTTAGCAACGGCAAAATTAGGCTTTTTTACCACCATTGTTGATGATGGCCAAACGCTTTTGTGAGCGCAAAGGTTTGGGGCTTGGGGGTGGCGGCCCGCCTGGGTGGTGGGTTGTTAGGCCCGCTCCAGGTTGCCCAGGAGGGCCAAAAGCCCAACCAAGCCCAATATTTTCCTCAAAAAAATTTGATTTCTCGTTTTTTCTCTATCTTTGGCTGAAAATTGTTAAAGCCTGTAAATGAAAACAATAAGTACGTTTGCTTAAAGTTATTGTTTATGGCAGATTTAAAATCCTATCCCCCAACCTTAACGTGATTCACTTATGAAAAGCCAATCAACGTTTGTTATCATCCTGTTCGCCCTCCTGGCCGTTGGCCTCGCTTGGTGGGGCTTCGCTTCGGCCAATAAGCTGAAAGACAGGGAGAAAGCCGAGCTGGGTCAGCTCAAATCCGATCTATCCGCGTTGGAAGACCGCCTCAACACCGAGATCAGCAACACCCAAGATCCGGGGTTCTTTTACCCCAACGCCGACTCGATGCGCACTGCCCTGAGCGGCCTGGCCGAAAACGTGCAGAACGATCAGAAAATGATCACCAACAAGCCCGCCGAGGTGGTAGCCAAGCTGACCAGCTACCAAAATCAGCGGCTCAATTACGAGCGCGCGCTCAACACCATCGTGGGCGACCGCGACCGCAGCACGGGCGGCTACATTTCGGGCTTGAAAACCCAAATGGAAAAAGCCAAGACCGACCTGGACGCGGCCATTAAGAAAAACCGCGCCCTTTCGGCCCAATTGCAGCGGGCGGTGCGCAATTTCCGGGGCGCCCAAAAAGAACTGAACGCGCTCAAGGCCCGCCAAAAGGCCGCCGAGAGCCTGGGCACCGACCTGGATGCCCTGCGCACCCAGTTGAGCATGGTGATGGAAGAGCGCGACCAGCTGCGCACCCTCATCGACGAGAAAGACCGCACCATTGCCCGCCAAGACTCGATTATTGCCGCCATGCAGCAAAAAACCCAGACTTCGGTGGCCCGCCGGGTGTACGATTTCCGGGCCCAGTACCTGTTTAAACGCCTGGGCCGCGACTACAACGTGGACCTCTCATCGGCCACGGAGGAGCACCGCGCCGGCCGCATCGACGAGATTTTGGTGAGCTTCCGCGCCGGCGAGTCGCTGTTTGACGACACCGACGACAAGATGGTTTACCTCACCATGTACAAGGACAACGAGCCTTACCGCTTTGTGCGCCTGCCTATCCGCGTAGCCAGCGACGAGGGCCGCCAGACCCTGGATGTGCGCAAGCCGCGCCTAGAAAGCGGCAGCTATACCGTGCGGGTGTTCTACAAAGAAGAGCAAGTGATGCCCGACTACAAGTTCAGCATCCGCTAACCGATCCACCTGGGCCAGCCCGGTACGCTTAGGCGGCCCCGGCTGGCCCATTTTATTCGTTTGGCGGTGCTGCAAACCCTGGATTTATCGGTTGGCTATCCCGGCCCGCCCGCCCAGTTGGTGCTGGCTGACCTGGGGCTTACGCTGCCAAGCGGCCAGTTAACCGCCTTATTGGGGCTTAACGGCACGGGTAAGTCCACTTTGCTGCGCAGTTTGGCGGGCCTGCAACCCCTTTTGCGGGGGCAAGTGCAGGTGCAAGGGCGGGCACTGACGAGCCTCACCGGCCCCCAGCGGGCCCAGTGCCTTAGTTTGGTGCTCACGGGCCGCCCGCGCGAGCACTACCTCACGGTGGAGGCCCTGGTGCAATTGGGCCGCTATCCGTATGGCCACTGGCTGCGCCCGGCCACCCCGGCCGACCAAGCCGCCGTGGACCAGGCATTGGCCCTCACTGGCACTGAGTCTCTGCGGCACCAACCCGTGAACCGGCTCAGCGATGGGCAGGCCCAAAAAGTGATGATTGCGCGGGCGTTGGCCCAGGCCGCCCCGGTGATGTTGCTGGACGAACCCACCGCCCACCTGGACGTGGCCAACCGCGTGGCCGTGATGCAACTGCTGCACCAAGTGGCCCACCAACAAAACCAGGCGGTGCTGGTAGCCACCCACGACCTGGAACTAGCCCTCCAACTAGCCGACCAGCTTTGGCTCATTGACCACCACCAGCCCCAAGTGCTTTGCGGCCCGCCTGAGCAACTGGCCCTGGAAGGCCACTTGGGCCGGGTGTTGGCTGGCCCGGGCACGGCGTTTAACCTGGCCCAAGGCCGGTTTGTGGCCACAGAGGCACCGCCGCCGCGTGGGCGCGCGGTAGGCTTGCAAGGCGATCCGGTGGGCCGGTTTTGGGTGCAGCGGTTTTTGGAGAAACGCGGGATCGGCATTGCCCAGGGAGAGGCCCAGCCCAGCCTCCTCGTGGAAGTGGTGCAAACCAACAACGGGTTCGGTTGGCGGCTCAACGGCCAATGGGCAGGGCAAAGTTTGACCGAGCTACTGAATCGTATTGCCAATTAATCGGTTGCCTTTAGGATAGTATGTTCATTATCTGATGTTTCAATGACTAAATGACTAAATGACTAAATGACTAAATGACTAAATGACTAAATGACTAAATGACTAAATGACTAAATGACTAAATGACTAAATGACTAAATATTTTTTTCTTAGTTATCAATTATTTATGGCATCAAGAATATGAAATCTATATTTGATAGTAATGATCATTATCAACTAGGTAAAAGGCAAGAAGAACTACTATTGGGCATCTGCTTATTTAAATTTTAAATTGAGTTATCATAGGGCATAAACCTCTTTAGGGCATTGCTTGATATTGAACTTATTAATTTTTTAACCTGCTGAATATTAATTAATTGTGATTGATGCCTGGCAGTGCGCGATACCCGGTAACTTTCCCCCAAAAATGGGGGGGCAACCATGATCGCTTTCCGCCCGTGTCGGGTAACGAACCCGTTGTTTATAATCATCTTTTGATAACCTTTTACATCTAACCATTTACTTATGGAAGAACAAAACTCCCGCTCGGCTTTTATGGATTTTATCCAAAGCGTGCAGGACAGTATCAAAAAAATGACCACGCTGGAGATCAAAACCATTGTGGGCGATTTTGCCCTGGGCACCAACGAGGAAGTAACCACCTTGGGCGGCGATTACAAAGTAATGCAGAGCCAGTTTAACCTACTGCTGGGCGATGTAACCGTGAAAATCGATAAAGAACTGCTGGAAAGCCAGTTTGACTGGGTGCGCGATTTCCACGCCATGAAAGAGAAAGAAGGCCACGCCATTGTGCAAAGCAACATCAACTTATTGCTTATGCTCATTAGCCTGTACCGCCAAACTTTTAAAGAACAACAAGCGGCCGGGGTGGTGGTCAATAATCCCAACAACGTGTACGTCAATCCTGGCGTTGGCGGTGGCATTTTGCCCCCGGTCATCAATCAACCGGTCATTGGTGGCACCGTGCCCGCCCCTAGCGTGGTAACCGTGGGCGACGGCTCGGCGGTGATCACCACGCCGGGCGTAGGCGGTATCGGCAGCATTCCGCCCTCGGTAGTGGCCGACTACCCCAGCGTGATAATGGACCCGCCACCCCTCACCAACCCCGTGGTGGTGGATACTAACCCCATCGTGAGCAACCCCGTGGTAGTGGACAATCCGGTGGTGGTAAACCCCAACCCGCCCCCCGCCACCGATGTGTTTGGCAACCCCATCGGCACATCGCCCGTGCAATAAATGTTTTATTGTCAGTACTTTACAACTAACCTTGGGCGGACCTAACCGCCCGGATGTTTATGCCCGATTTTATTAAAAACCTCGCTTCGGACTTGCTTCGGCTCGAGGTCAACACCATCATCAAGCAAAACATGACGGCCGAGAAAATCCCGGCCAACAAGCGGGTGTTGCTGCGCCGCCTGGCCGACAGCTACCGCGAGGCCCTGGCCGACTACGAGGTGGCCAAACTGCCGGAGGACGGGGACATCATCCCTACCGATGCCGGACGGGTGTTCCGTTGGCGGTACGGGGGGCAGTTTTCGTTCCAGGAAATCTCGGGCGTGGCCAAGCAGGCCGCCGAGAGCCTGGAGGCCCAGTTGGCCAACCTGCCCGACACCCCCGAGAAAGCCGATTTGAGCAACCGCCATAAAATTGTTTTGCGCATCCGTAGCCAGAGCTCCAACATTGTGGGGGTGTTCAAAATGATGTACCGCAACCTCAAGTTAAGCCTGGAAGAGCAGCAGAAGGCCGGGGCGACGGTAACCATCCCCAATGGTTTTTTTGACGAGGAGAAGGAAGATTTGCTCGACAAAGAGCACTACCTGTTCTCGCAAATGAGCAACCAGGGCCTGCCGCGCGAGTGCGTGCCGTTCGTGTCGCACTGGGCCAGCCGCGACTGGAACAATGACCTGGACTGGACCGACCTGAACCGGGCCCCCGAACTGGACCTCACGCCCGACTCGCTTTCGCTGTTGTACAAAGCCTATGAAATTGGCACTGAGCAAATTGTGTTGCAAACTGTGATCCAAATCGAGGGCGACGTAACCTCGTACATCACCCCTACCTACCTGGGCCTGCCCGACCAGTACAAAGACATTGTGATGGGCATCCACAACCGCTCCATTGTTACTTCTACCCAGTTTTGGGGCGCGTTGTTCAGCACCATCGTCAACCTGGCGGGCCGCACCTTCAACGAGATTTTCCGTCGGCGAACGGGCTAGCTTTCCAGTATCCTATGTCATTAATTTTCAATCCATCTAGTAAGAAAATTTTTACCCGGTTTAAGCTCGTTTGAATTTTTTCCAGTCATTGCGGGCCAGGTGGCAGGTGCGTTTCCGGCAATGGGGGCGCTGGTGGGCGTACCCGCGCCAGGCGTACGAGTTTATCCATGCCATGCTCAAAGAGGGCGGCCACTTGATCGAGACCCCGTTCCAGTTTGGGCGGGGCAGCTTGGTGTTCCGCACCCTGTTCCAGCCCGACGGTACGGTGCTCAACTTCATCCCCGACCTGCGCGGCTTCTACAGCGACATTGAGGGTTGGGTAGAGTTAAGCCATGACCCTAACTGGCTTCCCACCTACCAAAACCACCTGCGCCAGCATCATTTGAATACCCAGGCCTTTCTTGACGCGGTAAAAGACCACGGCCAGTTTTGGGACCGGGCCGTGCTCACTGGCCTTAGTACGGCCAATTTGGGCTTTACCGCTTACACCGCCCTGCGCGTGAACCTCACCCCCGAAAATTGGTGGGAATTTGCAGGCCCGCTTCTGGCCGCCGTTGGCTCTTACCTGGCCCGCCCTTGGTTAGTGCGCCAAACCCTGCGGTTGCTCATGCGCCTAGTGGGCTGGGTGGCGGTGCGCCGTTTGCGCAAAGCGGGCCTGGGCATTTAGGCACTTGCGTGGTTGCGGAAACTAATCCCTTGCTTTGCTTGTTAGGAGGATGTTACCACTATTTCGTTTTGCCTTTGTATGCTCGGCTACCGATTTTCCAACTACCAACCTCCTCAAAGTAAAGAACAAGCCACCTTCGACAGCTTGCTGAAAATTTTCATGCAGTTGCTCAACATGACCGCTGGCGACGTGGGCGAAGCCATGCGCTGGCTCACCAACCTGGACCGCAAATACGGCCTCACCAACGACCAGTATGGCATCGGCGATTTTTTTGAGGATTTGAAGGAGAAAGGCTATCTCACCGAGGAAAACGAGCGGGGCGAAATCGAGATTACCCCCAAAACCGAGCGGGCCATCCGCCGCAGCGCCCTGGAGGAAATCTTCGGTAAACTCAAAAACTCCCGCACGGGCAACCACCAAACCACCCAGTCCGGCACGGGCGACGAGCCGAGTGCCGATATCCGCCAGTACCGCTTCGGCGACGAGTTAGACCAGATCTCGATGACCGAAACCCTGCGCAACGCCCAGATCAACCACGGGCTGGGCGAATTCTTCCTCACCGAAGAAGACTTGGAAGTGGTGGAGAAAGAATACAAAACCCAAACCTCCACCGTGCTGATGATCGACATCAGCCACTCGATGATCCTCTACGGCGAAGACCGCATCACCCCGGCCAAAAAAGTGGCGATGGCCCTGGCCGAACTCATCACTACTAAATATAAGAAAGACACTCTCGATATCATCGTGTTCGGCAACGATGCCTGGCAAATCGAGATCAAAGACCTGCCTTACCTGCAAGTAGGCCCCTACCATACCAATACCGTGGCCGGGCTAGAACTGGCCATGGACTTGCTGCGCCGCCGCAAAAACAAAAACAAGCAAATATTTATGGTAACCGACGGCAAGCCCACTTGCCTTAAAGAAGGTATTCGCTATTACAAAAACAGTTTTGGGCTGGATAGCAAAATCCTGAACAAAACCCTTAACCTGGCCGCCCAGTGCCGCCGGTTGCACATCCCCATCACCACCTTCATGATCGCCTCGGACCCTTACCTCCAGCAGTTTGTGCGCGAGTTTACCGAAGTCAACGGCGGCAACGCCTACTTCAGCAACCTGCAAAACCTGGGCGACATGATGTTTGAAGACTACCGCCGCAATAAGCACCGCACTAAGCGGCTGTAACATCCCCAAAATAAAGTGCGGCATTTCCGGCCCGGCCTCACCGCCGGGCCTTTTTTATATTGACGTTGCGTTGGCCAAACGGTGTGCCCCATCGCCGGGGCTGCCTCCAAGCGGGGCAGCCCAAAATTTGTCCTCAGCCTTGCAAAATCCAAGGATTGAGCTAATTTTGCACCTCGTTTTTTGAAAACCTAAAAACGGTGTTCAGTAACAAACCGTGGTGGGCGGGTAAAAGCCATTGCCAGGCTGTGTATCAGCCCACCGAATACTAAAAAAGACTATGGCAGTAAAAAAGTTAAGACCTGTTACGCCTGGTACTCGTCACCGGATCGCCCCCACCTTCGAGGAGATCACCAAGTCAACGCCCGAAAAATCGTTGACCGTGCCCTTGAAAAAGTCGGGCGGCCGCAACAACCAGGGTAAAATGACCATGCGCTACATCGGCGGTGGTCACAAGCGGCGCTACCGCCTCATCGACTTCAAGCGCGACAAGCACGACGTGCCCGCGATCGTGGAGTCGGTCGAGTACGATCCGAACCGGACGGCCCGCATTTCGCTCGTTAAATACGAAGACGGCGAGAAACGCTACATCATTGCCCCGGCGGGCATCAAAGTGGGCCAAACCATCGTGGCTGGCCCCAACGTGCCGCCCGAACTGGGCAATGCCCTACCGCTGGCCGCGATCCCGGTAGGTACCATCATCCACAACATCGAGTTGAAGCCCGGCGCGGGAGCCAGTTTGGCCCGCAGTGCCGGTAGCTACGCCCAGTTGCTGGGCCGCGACGGCAAGTACGTGTCGTTGCGCACCCCCTCTGGCGAGACCCGCCTCGTGCTAGGTGCTTGCTACGCTACGGTGGGTTCGGTATCTAACGCCGACCATATGAACGAAGCCGTGGGCAAAGCTGGCCGCAACCGCTGGTTGGGCATCCGCCCCCGTACCCGGGGCGTGGCCATGAACCCCGTTGACCACCCCATGGGCGGTGGTGAAGGCCGGGCCTCGGGCGGGCACCCCCGCTCGCGCAAGGGCTTGTACGCCAAAGGCGGCAAAACCCGTTCACCAAAGAAATATTCTGACCGTTTAATCATTAGCAAGAGGAAGAAATAATGTCTCGCTCACTTAAAAAAGGACCATATATCGACTTCCGCTTGGCTAAAAAAGTGGAAGTGCTCAATGCGGCCAGCAAAAAGACCGTGGTAAAAACCTGGTCGCGCCGTTCAATGATTTCCCCCGATTTTATCGGCCACACTTTTGCCGTCCATAACGGCAACAAGTTCATCCCCGTGTATGTAACCGAAAACATGGTGGGCCATAAGCTGGGTGAATTTGCACCTACCCGTACTTTTAAAGGACACACGGCTAAAAAAGACAAAGGCAAGAAGTAATCATGGAAGCAGTAGCTAAATTAAGAAATTGCCCCACCTCGCCGCGCAAAATGCGCCTGGTGGCCGATATGGTCCGGGGGATCAGCGTGAAGAAAGCACTGGCCTACCTCAAGTTCGAACCCCGGGTAGGGGCCTATCACATCGAGAAGCTCCTTCTGTCGGCCGTGGCCAACTGGACTCAGGCCAACCCAGACAAAAACCTGGACGACGTTCAGCTTTACGTAAAAACCATTTTTGTGGACGGCGGCCGGATGCTGAAACGCCTCCGCCCGGCCCCGCAAGGTCGCGCCCACCGGGTTCGCAAGCGGTCTAACCACATCACCTTGATCGTGGACGAGATCGTGCTCAAAACCGTAGAACTGGCCCAGCCTAAAGATCAAGAAAACACTAACGCTTAAACCGAGGAAACAAACTAATGGGACAAAAAGTAAACCCAACTGGCCTTCGCTTAGGCATTATCAAAGGCTGGGATTCTAACTGGTTCGGCGGCAAAGATTTTTCCGAGAAGCTAGTAGAAGACGAAAAAATCCGCAAGTATTTGAATGTCCGCATCCCCAAGGGCGGCATTTCGCGGATCATTATCGAGCGCACCCTCAAACGCCTCACCATCACCATCAATACGGCCCGTCCGGGCGTGGTAATTGGCAAAGGCGGGGCCGAGGTGGACAAGCTCAAAGAAGAACTGAAGAAGATCACCAACAAGGACGTACAAATCAATATTTACGAGATCAAACGTCCTGAGATCGACTCCCGCTTGGTGGCCCAGGCCATTGCCCAGCAATTGGAAGGCCGGATTTCGTTCCGCCGGGCCATGAAAAAGTCCATCTCCGATGCCATGCGCGTAGGTGCCCAAGGCATCAAGGTGCGCTTGTCGGGCCGCCTGGGCGGGGCCGAGATGGCCCGCGTGGAAGGTTACAAAGAAGGCCGCGTGCCCTTGCACACCCTCCGTGCCGATATCGATTACGCGGTGGGCGAAGCCCAAACCGTGTACGGTAAAATCGGCATCAAGGTATGGATTTTCAAAGGCGAAGTGTATGGCAAAGTGGACCTGTCGCCCTTGACTGGCACTTTGGCCAAAAACGAGAGCAACCTGAGCAACAACAATGAAACCCGTAACGACCGCGGCGGCGACCGTGGCGAGCGCGGCGACAACCGGGGCCGGGGCGGCGACCGCGACCGGAACCGGGGCGGCGGCGGCGGTGGCAACCGGGGCGGCGGCGGTAATCGCGGCGGCGGCGGTGGCAACCGAGGCGGTGGTGGCGGCAACCGGGGCGGTGGCGGCGGTGGCCGTCGCTAAGCACCGGCTCAGCGAGCCAATTAGTTGAAACTTTCCAAGGCTGCTCCTCACCGGGCAGCCTTTTTCTTGTTCCAAGGCCCCTCAAGAAGCCCCTTTAGCTGGCCGTTTCCGTCATTTTGGGCCGATTTCTTACCCTTTGCCCTCTGCGCCGATGCCCCGGTGCACCCTGGCTTTGCCTGATTTTTGCCAAATTCCCTATGTACCCCCGGCCTGCGGGCCTGCGTGGGTTTAGTTGATGGACTGCCAAGTTATTAAGCCCAAGTAACATGAAATCGTTTTTCCGCACATTGAGTTTAGTAGCCCTCACCAGCCTGGCCATTGGCTCGGCCTGGGCGCAAACCAACCCCGACTACACCTACAGCCTCAAGAAGTTGAGCCAAGAACCGATCAAGATCGGCAAACGGCCCGAGGCCGAGGGCATCAAAGAATCCAAAGACACCACTTTTACCCTCTACAAAAACAGCAGCGTGGCCATGCGCCTGTATTTTGTAAACGGCGAGCAGTACAATCCCCTGTTTAACCCCAACCCCACGGGCATTTACCTGGGCGGGCAGCATTTCACCTTCTTCTGCGACCCCGAAAAATCATTCCGCCAAAACTCGAGTATTTTTCTGGATATTTACGAATTTACTTACCTGGGCCGCCAATACCTCAGCCTCATGACCATGCGCGAAGACTGCACCAAAGGCTGCAACTTCCGTTGTTATAACCTCTTTGACATCACCAACCCTAAGGCCATCGCCCAGGTGGCGTTTTCCAGCATTTTCCACGGCACCGAAAGCTACGGAGATTTCAACATGGACGGCCGGATGGACGTGGCCCGCATCATCCCCAAAACCCCGGAAAACCTGCAAAAGCACATCAAAGTAGTGCCGGGTAGCACCTATCTAGTTACCGCCTACGCCGTTATGAACGGCCAACTAGTACAACTCAAAAACGACCAGGGCAGTGCCAACTACATCTTTGGCAAGGGCGATCCAGAGGGCAACCAATTTAGCCTGCTCCAGCACGACTGGATGATCCCCCTCAAAGACAGCACTGGCACCCAGGCCAAGCCCGTGTCGTTCTACCAAGCCTACACCCCCTTCGATCCCAAGGACCAGTTCCTCTACGACACCAAGGGCAAGCGCGTGGAAAAAAGCCGCTGGACACTGCAAGTGCGCGAGTTTAGCGACCTGGACGGTGCCCAGCAATTCTGCGAGGAACTGGCCAGCCGCAAGTTCGACTACGTGTTCATCATGGCCGACCAGTACAGCCGCGACATCTCGTTCCAAGTAATGGTGGGCAACTACGCCGCCAAGGAGCACGCCACCAACGACCTCAACAAACTCAAGGGCATGGGCATCGTGGGCAAAATGCGCGACCTCAAGTCGGCGTATTAAACTGCTGAAAATCAAGCATTAGATATTGCAGTTCTAACAAACTAACCCATTACGGAGGCGGGCATCCCGCCTCTTTTTTTGTTTTTTTGCGCCGGGGCTGGGCGCTTTTCATCAGCAAGTCGGTGCGGCGCCCTGCGCGGTCCGCTATCGCTCCCGTGGGCGGGCGCATGGGCCAGGCTGGGCGTGGATCCGGCGCAGCGGCCCAACTTGCTGCCCTTCCTCCAAGGCTGATCCCTTTTATTTGTGACGGCTTGGAGTAAACCATTTATACCAAGATCAGCAGGGGCGAGATCCCAAAACTAGCTTAGCGTCTTTGCGGCTTTGCGAGAAATCTACTTACCGCCATTGTGGGACATTGGTAGAGCAATGGGAGGAGCGTAATTTCCTTATTTTGAGGTAATTACGCTTTGGTTTTGTTCTTTTTGGCCCAGGCCCGGTACTTTTTCTCGTAATCTTTAGCCTCCTTGTAGGTAGGATGTTTTTTCTCGGCGTTGGCCAGGATTTTTTGGTACTGGGCCCAGGCCCCTGGCACGTCGCCCTCTTTGTCGGTGATCCGGCCAAGTTCGGCCAAGGAGTGGAGGTAGTACCCGGCATCCAGCGATTTGATGCTCTCCGAAAAAATGACCGCCCGGGTGTAATACTGCTTGGCCCGCGCTGGGTCGCGGTAAATGATGCGGTAAATGTGGCCTAGGTAAAACGCGGCATAACGACCGCTGATCTCCTCATACCCGGTTTTGCCTTCGTCGATGTACGCGATAATGCTGCGCGACACCTGCTCCAGTTCCAAATACTCGCCACGGGTGTACAACGCCCGGGCGTAATTGCGGTGGAAGTAGGCGTTGTCCGGGAAGGTTTGATAGAGGTATTGGGTAATTTGAAAGGCCCGCTCGTGCTGGTTTTCGTCGGCGTAAATCCGCATCAGGAAATTCTGGGCCTCGGTTTTGGTGTAAAAAGCCTCCTGCACGGTTTGCTCTAACTGCTTGATCCCTAATTCTTTATTACCTTTTTTAAAGAACCAAAGCACGGGTTTGAGGGCTGGGTAGTTTTCCGGTACCCAAATGGCGTAATAGTTATACAGGCCGTCGCCAAACAATAGCTCGGGGCTAAGCTCGTTTTTATCGGCGGCGAGTTCCATGTATTTAACGGCCCGCTTGCCGGCAAAAGTGGCCTTGGTCCAACTGCGCCGCTCGGAGTACAGCCGCCCTTTGAACCCCCACGAAGCGGCCAAAAAAAACGCGGCTTCCACATTTTTTTCGTCTTTGTCCAACATCACCTCCGCGTTTTGGATGGTGCTATCCATATAAGCCAAAAACCGGTCGTCGTGCTGCTGGACATCGATATTGGGTACGATTTTCCACCACTGGCTCAGGCCCATTAAAAAATAGGGCAGGGGGTGGCTAGGGTACTTGCGGCGCAGCCACTGGAAAATGCTCTCGGCCCGGCCAAACTTGAAATTGTACATGTCGTTGATGGCCTGGGTGCATTCCACCTGGATGGCCGTGCTGGTGAGTAGCATGGGCACACTGTCCAGCTCGGGCAATTGCTGGGCTTTGGCCGGGTGGCCCAGCAGCCAGAGCAGGCTCAGTCCTAATAAACCGAGTAATTTCATGAGGCGCAGGGTTTGCTTCCTCAAAGTTAGCGGGTGGGCGGGGTAATGGGGCGGGCCAACGGCGGCACGGGGACTAGTTTTGCCAATCTTTAACATCCAATCGGTCACCCCAGCAGTTCGGCCAGTTCCAGCCAGCGCAGGGTTTTGGTGTCCAGTTCGTCGGTGAGGCGGCCAATGGCCTGGCTCCAGGCCAGCAGTTGCGCATGGTCGGGCCCGCCAGCGGAAAGTTGCTGCTCCAAGGCGGTTTTTTCGGCCTCCAACCGGGGGATGAGGGCCTCCAGTTGGTCAAACTCCTGCTTTTCCTTGAACGAAGGTCGGCGCTTACCGGTGGCCGGTTCGGGTTTGGCGGCCGGTTGGCTGCTGGCCGGGGCGGGCTTACGCGGCGGGGTAGGGGCCTGGGCGGCGACCTGTTCTTCTTGCCATACTTTGTAGTCGGAATAGTTGCCGGGGAAATCGCGCACTTGGCCCTGGCCCTCGAACACAAATAGGTGGTCCACCAGCCGGTCCATAAAATACCGGTCGTGCGAGACGAGGAGCAAACAACCGCCAAACTGGGCCAAAAAATCTTCTAAAATGTTGAGCGTGAGCAGGTCTAGGTCGTTGGTAGGCTCGTCCAGGATGAGGAAGTTGGGGTTTTTGATGAGCACCCGCAGCAGTTGCAACCGGCGTTTTTCGCCCCCGCTTAGCTTGGCCACGGGCGTGTATTGCACCCGGGGCGCAAACATGAAATGCGTGAGCAACTGGCTGGCCGAGATTTCCTCGCCGGTGCCCGTGGTGATCACCTCGGCCACCGATTTGACCACGTCGATGACCCGTTGGTCCTCGGGCAAGTTGAGTTCCTGCTGGGTGTAGTAGCCCAGCACCACCGTTTCGCCGGTGGACAGGCGGCCTTGGTCAGGCTCCAACTGGCCAGTGAGCAGGTTCAGCAGCGTCGACTTGCCCACCCCGTTTGGCCCGATCACGCCCACGCGGTCGCCGCGTTTGAACGTGTAGCTGAAATTGGCCAGCACCACCTGGTCGCCAAATTTTTTGTGTAGCCCCTCGGCCTCAATGATTTTGTTGCCCAGGCGGCTCATGCTCACGTTCAACTCCAAACTCTTGGTGGGAGCCTTGCCTTCCGCTTTCTCTTTTAAATCCTCAAAAGCCTCTACCCGGTATTTGGCTTTGGTGCCTCGGGCCTTGGGCTGGCGGCGGATCCAGTCCAGTTCCTTGCGCATGAGGTTGCGGGCCTTGTCGGTTTCGGCGGTTTCTTGCTGGGCGCGCTCTTCTTTTTTCTCCAAAAAATACCCGTAGTTGCCTTCGTAGCGGTACAGTTGGCCGCCGTCGAGCTCCACTACCACGTTGCACACCCGGTCTAAAAAGTAGCGGTCGTGGGTAACGAGCAGCAACGAGCGGTTTTGGCCCGACAAAAAGCCTTCCAGCCACTCAATCGTGCTTAGGTCCAGGTGGTTAGTCGGTTCGTCCAAAATGAGTAGGTCGGCCTCTTGCAGCAACAACTTGGCCAGGGCGATGCGTTTTTTCTGCCCGCCTGACATCACGTTCACGGGCCGGGTTACGTCGTGCAGGTCTAGTTTGCCCAGTACTTCTTTTACGCGGTATTCCAGGCCCCAGGCATCGTGCGTGTCCATGCGGGTCAGGGCTTTGGTCATCAGGTCGTCGCGCTCGGGGTGCAGCAGGGCGTGTTCGTAGGCCCGCACGGCGGCAATTTGTTCGTTTTCGGCCTCGAAGATGGCCTGCCAAACGGTGGCATCGGGGGCAAACTGGGGGTTTTGGGTAAGGTAGCCCAGCTGGGTACCCCGCCGCAGGCCCACCGAGCCGGTGTCGGGCGGGAGGGTGCCCGCCAGCACGCTAAGTAGGGTGGTTTTGCCGGAGCCGTTGGCCCCCACAATGGCCACTTTTTCGCCTTGGCCAATGCCCAGCGACACGTTACGGAAAAGCCAACGCTCGTTGTCAAAGGTTTTGGAGATGTTGTCGGCCGAGAGTAAGTTGGTTACCATGCCACAAAGTAAACCGCTGCCTGGCAAAATGCGGCCCCGGCCGGGCGGCTACTTTTTGCCAGGTTTGAGGGTAAAGTCTAGGTCGAGCCCCAGCACATGGATTTGCCGGGTAAGGGAGGGGTCGCCGTAGTCGGGGAACCAGAGGTAGTAGAGGCTGGCCCGGGTGCCTTTGGTGAGCTGCCAGCGCACCCCGGCCGCGTTGCGCCAACGGTCTAAGTTAAAGCTGCGCACTCGGGCATAAAACGGGAGTTCGTAACGGTAAAAAGCGAAAAACGGCTCGCTATATGCGTACACGTCCCAGCGTTTGTTGAGCTTATAACGGCCAGTTAGGCGGGTGCGGAGGTAACTATTGCTGGTAGTTCCCTGTTCGTCGTCGTCGGCCCGCAACTGGTTTTGGTACTGGAACATGGGCCTAAAAGCGAGGGTAAATGATTCGAACTGTTGGCGGGCTTCCACGCCCAGAGCCACCCGGTGGGCCACCCAGTCGTTTACAAGGGCCAGCCGGTAGCCGCCCTGCAAGGCAATGTGCTGGTTTAGCCGCTTGTCCACCTGGGCAAAAAAATACGAACCTCGGTATTGGGCCGCGTTTTCCACCATGCGTAGGCGGTACTGGGCCGATATTTCCCAGCCTTTTTTCAAGTCCAGTTTCAGGGTGGCATCGTACCAGGCCTGCCAGTCGCTCCGGTCTTCTTGTTGGGCTTGGGCGGGGGTGGCCAGGCTTAGCCAAAGCAGCCCCCAAAGCAGTTTATTTTTCATAAAAGAAGATGGTGAGCAGGGCCGAGTCTTTTAAAAAATCCACCTCCCTGATTTCCACCCGATGCACGTTGAAACCGGTACGGGTCCTCAGGTCGTCCAGCAGTTCGGGCCGTTTGTCGGGCGTGATGAGCCGGATGTTTTCGTAGTGGATCACCCGCGTGATTTCTTTACGGAACACCCAGCCGCTCTCGAGCAAGTGCGTGAGCAACAGCACAATACCGCAGAGCAAAACCGGGGCGGGCCACGGCCCCACCGTGATGGCCGAGATCAGCCCCAGGCCAATGACCAGGAAAATGTACGCCATGTCTTTGGGCGAGATGCCCTCGGCCCGGTAACGCAGCATGGAAAAGATCGCGAACAAGCCAAAGGCGGCCCCCATGCTAAACTCGACCTGGTTGAGCAAAAACGTCATCATAAAAATGACGATGTTGGACGAGAAAAAGGTCAGGAACAGATCGGTGCGGCGGTAATGGCGGTGGTAGATGCCCCGGGTTAAAACGGTTATGGCCAGTAAGTCCACCCCCAGCCGGATAAAAAATTCCCGGTCGATTTTGCCTAGCCAGGCCCAACCTTCCCACAGCGGGTTCGCCAGGGTTTCTTGTAACAAAATCATGCTTGGCCTAGTAGTTTATGGATACGCAAACGCTTGGTTTTAAAGCGATTAGATTTTAGGTCAGGGAAAACACTCATCATGCCCAGGCAAAATTTACTCAGCCCGCCCGGGGGCAAGCGCAAGGCCCGCATGGTATCGATAAAGGGCGATGGCTGCTGCCGTTGTTCCTGCTTCACCTCCGCAATCACCAACCGAGGGTACTCGTGCTGGCACTGGCCGTACCGGAAACGCAGGTCTAGGTCGATGGTGAGGCGTTCCGGTTGGTGCCGGTGTACGAAGGTGAGGCGTTGGTAATCGACCCAAAGTACCCCTTGCAGGGCATCGGGGTCGAGGGGGGTGGTGCTGGCCACAAACTGGTGGTTATCGCCCAGGATGAGCGGCCCGGCTTGCCCGGTTTGCGGGATGCGGGTTTTGATGGTCCGGCCCTTGTTGCTCTTGAGCTTGATCTCGAAAAAGGCCGCGTCGGTATCCAGGTAGCTCCGGTGCCGGATTTTGTAGCGGTTGAGGTGCCCAGCTTGATGGGCACTGTACAATTGGTGGTCGGGCGTGTCGTAATAAAGGGTTTGGTAACGACAAAAGTTAGTGTGCCCCACCGTGAGTAGGCGGTAATGGGCCTGCATGGCCCGCAACACCGTAGGCAGTTGGTTTTGGTGGAACACAAACTTGCGGTCGGTGCGGTTCATGAGTTTTACCGCATCCATTTGCGCCAAGGTGATAGGCTCAAATGCACCGATCAGAGGGTTGATTTCTTCCAAAAAATGACTCATAGTAACCGGGTGGTTGCGCAACTGGTCTGCTAGGGAGTGTCCGGGTTCGCTCAAAATTAAGGAACGGTTAACACAAATTCTTTTTGTTAAGGAAACGTTAAATTTAGGCCAATATTTTTTACTGGCCCGGAAACCGGATTAAATCTTGCTAGTTCTAATTATTGTCCAACTTTTTTAAGACTAATCCTTTAATGACTGAAACAGGATGGTAGTGCAATGGCCAGGCAGCCAGCGGGCCTTTTGGCACCGCTAACTGGATCGCCTGGCCGCGCCAACAGGCCGTTACAGAATCCAACAATCGGGAAGCGCACACTTAGCTAGATATGTCTCCAAAAAAGATGCATGGGAATGTCAAAATCTAAGACAGGTCTCGTTTTTTATCTTGTAAATAATTGATAATTAAATAGAAATTTTTTAGTTACTCAATCATTAGACCTCTTGCATATTAGCTGTAGTTAGGTCGAGATTGCGTCCCACCCTGGTCGTCCGCCGGACGGCAAAAACGGGAGTTTTTGAGCGAGTAAGTGCGGCTGGTTAGGGTGGGGCCAAAGAGAGTGGATTTTGAACGAAAATTTGGGCTTTCGTCTAGTCAAAATCTAATGTGCAAGAAGTCTATTTAGTCATGCAGTCATTAAGGATCGATGCCAAAAAACCGCCCCTGGCTTGCTTGGGGCAAAACCAGGGGCGGGGGATGATGGAAGAACGCGGTTTAGGCGGTTTTTTCAGGTTCGGCGAAAGCAAAAACCAGTGGCTCGCTCACCTTTTCGGGCAAGAGGGCCAAGGCCAGCACCTGGTCGGCGTTGTCGACGTAGTGGAAGGTAAGCCCGTTGGTATAGTCGGCCTTGATCTCGAGCACGTCCTTGCGGTTTTTCGCCGACAAAATGAGGTCGCGGATGCCCACCCGGCGCGCGGCCAGGATTTTTTCCTTGATACCGCCCACGGGCATGACCTTGCCGCGCAGGGTAATCTCGCCCGTCATGGCCAGCAAGGGCTTAACCTTGCGTTGGGTGTAAATCGAGGCCAACGAGGTGAGCATGGTAATGCCGGCCGAGGGGCCGTCTTTGGGCACGGCGCCGGCGGGCACGTGCACGTGCAAGTCGTATTGGCTAAACACCCGATGGTCGATGCCCAGGGCCTCGGCATGGGCCTTGATGTACGAGAGCGCAGCCAGGGCCGACTCTTTCATCACCTCGCCCAGTTGGCCCGACAGTTGCAGGCCGCCCTTGCCCCGGTTGAGGCTGGCTTCGATGAACAGGATTTCGCCGCCCACTTGGGTCCAGGCCAGGCCCGTAACCACCCCGGCCACGTCGTTACCTTGGTACTCTTCGTTGTCGAAAATGGGCGCGCCCAACACTCGTTCCACGTCGGTTTCATGTAGTTTTTTCGAGTAGGTGGCCTCCATTGCCACCGACTTGGCCACATTGCGGATCAAGGCGGCCAGTTTCTGTTCCAGGTTGCGCACACCCGACTCGCGGGTGTATTCTTGCACCACTTTGTACAAAGTTTTGTCGTCGATGCTAAAGTCTTTGGCCTTTAGCCCGTGATCGAGCCGGAGCTTGGGGAGCAGGTGCTTTTTCGCGATCTGGACTTTTTCTTCTTGGGTGTAACCGTTGATCTCGATGATCTCCATCCGGTCGCGCAGGGCGGGGTGGATGGTGTCCAGCGAGTTGGCCGTGGCGATGAACAGTACCTTGGACAGGTCGTATTCCACCTCCACGTAGTTGTCGACAAAGGTGCCGTTTTGCTCCGGGTCCAGCACTTCCAGCAAAGCCGAGGCGGGGTCGCCCCGGAAGTCGGCCCCCACTTTGTCGATCTCGTCCAAGATGAACACCGGGTTGGTGGAGCCTACCTTTTTCAGATTTTGTAAAATGCGGCCGGGCATGGCCCCCACGTAGGTTTTGCGATGGCCGCGGATCTCGGCCTCGTCGCGCATGCCCCCGAGCGACATGCGCACGTACTTGCGCCCCAGGGCCTTGGCCACCGAACGGCCCAGCGAGGTTTTGCCCACGCCGGGCGGGCCGTAAAGGCACAAAATAGGCCCTTTGAGCGTGTTTTTAAGTTTCAGCACCGCCAAAAACTCGATAATGCGCTCTTTCACTTTCTCGAGGCCGAAGTGGTCTTTGTCCAGGATTTCCTGGGCTTTGGCCAAGTCGAAACTGTCGGGGGTGGTGTCGCCCCAGGGCAGGTCCACCAAGAACTCTACGTAGCCCATCGCCACCGGGTATTCGGCCGCTTGGGGGTTGATTCTCAGTAACTTATCTAGCTCCTTGCGGAAATGTTTGCCTACTTCGGGCGGCCAGTTTTTTTTCTCGCCGCGTGCGCGGAGTTCCTCCACTTCTTGCTCGAAGCTGTCGTAGCCGAGTTCGTCTTGCAGCACCTTCATTTGCTGCCGCAGAAAATAGTCGCGCTGCTGCTGGTCAATGTCGGTATGGGCCTTGGTGTGGATCTCCTGCTTGATCTCCAGCAACTGAATTTCGCGTAGCATGTACTCGAGCAGCCGGGTACCGCGCTCCTTCGTGTCACGGATTTCCAACAGGTCCTGCTTCTCTTTCACGTCGGCGTTGATATTGGCCGACAGGAAGTGGATCAAAAACGCCGGGCTGTCGATGTTGTCAATCGCGATTTGGGCCTCTTGGGGAATTTCCGGGTTGAGCCGCATGATTTTGCTGGCCGCCTCCTTGAGCGACTGCACCAGGGCCTTGGTCTCTTTCTTCTTCGCGTCCAGCGGGCTATCGGCGTGGTAGCTCACGTTGGCGGTAAGGTAAGGGCTTATCTTGGCGATTTGTTCGATCTGGAACTTGCGCCGCCCTTGGATAATAATGGTGGTGTTGCCGTCGGGCATGACCAACATTTTAATAATGCGGGCCACCGTGCCGGTTTGGTACAGGTCTTCGGCAATGGGTTCCTCCACGCTATTGTTGCGCTGGGCTACCACGCCGAGGATCCGGTCGCCCCGGTAGGCCCGTTTTACCAGTTTGATCGACTTTTGGCGGCCCACCGTGATGGGGATCACCACCCCCGGAAACAACACCGTGTTGCGCACGGGCAAAATCGGTAGTTCGGTAGGGTAGTCGGTGTTGGCAGTTTCCTCGTTGTCCTCCGTCAGCAGGGGGATGAGTTCTTCCGGCTCGTCGTCATCCGCGCGTTTTCTAATGCTCATGCCCCAATATTTTTCGTTTTGGTTCGCCATAAATGTGATCGATGCACAAAGTTATGCCAATTTGACCGGATTGCCGACAGGATCGGCACCTGGCCAATGGGCGGTAAGGAAAGCTAGTTGCTGAAAATCAATTGATTATAGCGCAGTGGGCCGCTTAGTGCCCGCTTTCAATACACACCAGTTCAACCAACATGCCGGAAACTTTTTGGGAAGGGTTGCTGGGTGCCTAGGCTGCCGATTTGGCACGGGCGGGCGGATGGTTGGGCGTTTAGGTGTACATTTGGTTTGGATGGGTTCGAAAAGGTCTCACCCGCCCCCGCATGAACGTATTGGCCCACCTTTTTTTGGCCGCCCCCCACGAGGGGCTGATGATCGGTAACTTTATCGGCGACCACGTGAAGGGCCGCCAGCTAGACCAGTACCCCGCCCCGGTGGCCCTGGGCGTGCGCCAGCACCGCGCCATCGACTCGTTTACCGACCAGCACCCGCTGGTGCGCCAGAGTGCGGCCCGGTTGCAGCCCCGTTACCGCCGGTACGCCGCCGTGTTAGTCGATATTTTTTACGACCATTTCCTGGCCCGCCTTTGGCTGGAGTACTCGGCCGAGCCGCTGCGCCAGTTTGCTGACCAAGCCTATGCGCTGCTCCTCGCCCACGAGCCGATGATGCCCGCCCAGGCCCAACGGTTTTTGGGCTATGCCCGCCAGTACGACATTTTGGTCAATTATGCCCAGCCCGCCGCCATTGCCCGGGTGCTGCAAGGCATGAGCCACCGGGCTAACTTTGCCTCGGGCATGGAGCACGCCACCGAGGAACTGCAACGCTACGAAGCCGAATTTCAAGCGGAATTCAGGACGTTTTTCCCTGATTTACAGGCGTTTGCCGCTAGTTTTGTAACGGGGCCATCCAATAATTCTCTATAACGAGTGAGCGTCACCCAACAAAAAACCCCAAGGATTTCAAAAATCCTTGGGGTTAAAGCAAGGGCGGCGGAATGCCGCAACAATTAGTTTAGCTCGGCGTAGAAGTCGATCATTTCACCTTCGGCCAACTGCACGATAGCTTTTTTGAACTTGGCCCGGCGACCTTTGCTCACCCCGGTTTTGGTGGAACGGCTCTTGGTTTTTCCAGCGCAAATCATGGTGCGCACTTCGGCCACGTTGACGCCGTACATTTTACTTACGGCTTCGGCAATTTGTACCTTGTTGGCGTTCAAGTCCACCACAAAGGCGTAAATGCCCTTCTCGTTTTGAAGTTGGATCTTCTCCGTTACATACGGTCTTTTCAGGATTTCCATGTCTCAATTTGGGTTTGGGCGGTCCGATTAATTTTCTTCTTTGCTCAGTTGCTCATTGATTTTGGCAACCGCACCCTCACACAAAATGAGGAAATCGCAGTTCATCACGTCGTAAGTGTTCAGGTCGGTGGCTCGCACTACAAAAGTCTTGGGCAGGTTCCGCGACGAGAGGTACACATTCGGCTTGTGCTCATCCACCACCAACAGGGTTTTTTTACCGCTCAGCGACAGGTCGGCCAGCAGTTTCATGTAATCTTTGGTTTTGGGGGCACTGAAGTCAAAATTTTCCAGCACTTTGATGGCCGCTTCTTGGGCCTTGTAAGTCAGGGCCGAACGGCGGGCCACTTGCTTCTGCTTCTTGTTGAGCTTGAAGCGGTAGTCGCGCGGTACAGGGCCAAACACCCGGCCACCGCCCACAATGGTCGGCGACTTGATATTACCGGCCCGCGCACCACCGGTGCCTTTTTGTTTCTTGATTTTTTTGGAAGAACCAGCAATTTCGTTACGCTGTTTCGCCTTGTGGGTGCCTTGGCGTTGGTTGGCCAAATATTGCTTTACGTCCAGGTAAATGGAGTGGTTGCTCGGCTCAATCGCAAAAACCGAGTCGGCGAGCACCGCCTTGCGGCCAGTGTCAACGCCTTTGGTGGAGATAACGGGAAGTTCCATGATGTTTTCGCTCGGTTTTAGGTTATTTCTCGATCAGCACAAATGAGTCCTTTGCACCAGGGATAGAACCCGTGATCACCAACAAGTTAGCCTCGGGCATCACTTTGAGCACTTCCAGGTTTTGGATTTTGACCCGGGCGTTGCCCATGCGGCCGGCCATGCGCAGGCCCTTGAACACGCGCGAGGGGAACGAACACGCGCCCACCGAACCGGGGTGGCGCTGGCGGTTGTGCTGGCCGTGGGTCGACTCGCCCACCCCGCTAAAGCGGTGCCGCTTTACCACACCTTGGAAACCTTTGCCCTTAGAAGTGCCCACTGCGTCCACCAGGTCGCCCTCGGCAAACAGGTCGGCCACCGAAATGGTGTCGCCCAGTGCCAAAGGTTTCTCAAACCCTTTAAACTCCACTAGCTTGCGCTTGGGAGTGGTGTTGGCCTTTTTAAAATGGCCTAACAGCGGCTTGGTGGTCCGTTTTACTTTTTTCTCACCAAAACCTAGTTGCACTGCTTCGTAGCCGTCTGTTTCCACGGTTTTCACTTGCGTAACCACGCAAGGACCAGCCTGTATTACTGTGCATGCGACACTCTGTCCATTGGCACGTACGAAGCTAGTCATACCGACTTTTTTACCAATAATTCCAGACATTGGAGATTGATTATGAATGATTAACAGCTTACATTCCCTAAATGGGAGCGCAAAAGTAGAGCTTCCGCTGCGTTCTGCCAAATATTTTCCGAAAAAACTGACTGGCAACTTGTTTGTTAAGAGCGGTTTGGTAATTTTGCACCCTCAATTTTTAAAGCTATACGTTTCATTAGTGTTTGTTATGCAACAAAATCATTATGAGGCGGTGTTCATTTTAACTCCCGTTTTGTCTGAGGCCCAGATGAAGGACACCGTCGCCAAGTTCAAAGAGGTGCTAACCGCGCAAGGTAGCGACGTTTACCACCAAGAAGAGTGGGGGCTGAAAAAGCTGGCCTACCCCATCAACCACAAAACCACCGGGTTTTATGCCTTGCTCGAGTTCAAGGCCGATCCGAAGGTGATCAAAACTTTGGAAACCGAGTTTCGCCGCGACGAGCGCGTGCTGCGCCACCTCACCGTGTCGTTGGACAAAAACGCCGTTGAGTACAACGCCCGCCGCCGTGGGGGGGCTTTCAACAAGAAAACCGAAACCTCAACCGAAGCCTAAGCCATGACCTTGATCAACGAGACGGTGGTGCGCAACGCCGAAAACCGCAAAAAGTATTGTCGCTTCAAAAAAAGTGGGATCAAGTACATCGACTACAAAGACCCTAACTTTTTGCTCAAGTTTGTAAACGAGCAGGGCAAGTTGTTGCCCCGTCGCCTCACCGGCACTAGCCTTAAGTTTCAGCGCCGGGTGGCCCAGGCCGTTAAGCGGGCCCGCCACTTGGCCCTGATGCCTTACGTAACCGATGCCCTCAAATAGGCCCCTGGCCATGCTAAAACAAGTAGTCTCACTACTTTAAATCATAATACTGTCATGGAAATTATTTTGAAAGAAGATTTTGCCGGGCTGGGTTACAAAAACGACATCGTGAAGGTGCGCAACGGCTATGGCCGTAATTACCTGCTCCCGCGCGGGCTGGCCATTTTGGCTACCGACAGCAATAAGAAGATCGTGGCCGAGAACATTAAGCAGGCCGCTCACAAAGCCGAGAAGATCAAAGCTACGGCTCAGGCCCTGGCCGATCAGCTAGGTGGTGCCAACATTGAGATCGTAACCAAAGCGGGCGAAAGCGGCAAGATTTTCGGGGCCGTTACTTCCCTACAAATTGCCGAATCCCTGCGCGAGAAAGGCATTGAGGTGGACCGCAAGAAAATCTCGTTCAAAAGCGAGGTAAAAAACGTGGGCGAGTACGTGGCCCTGGTGGATTTGCACAAAGAAGTGAAGAAAGAAATCACTTTTAAAGTAGTAGCTGGCTAGGTATCAGACGACATAAAGCCCAAGTGGGGTTTCTTAGTTAGTCCCTAGTTAAGCAAATTGAATATTTTGTGGGAGACCGCTCAAAAGCGGCCTCCTTTTTTGTTACCCAGACCATTAGGCCAGGCCGGGCGTGACGGCTTTGAGCATACTCCCCGTGGGGTATTTGTGGACTTCCAGCCGCACGGGGATGCGCTCGCGCAGCTCGCCCACGTGCGAGATGATGCCTACCAGCCGGTGCTGGGTTTCCAGGTCGGTGAGGGTGCGGATGGCCAGGTCCAGGGCCTCGGGGTCCAGGGTGCCGAAGCCCTCGTCGATGAACAGGGCTTCCACCCGCACCCCGCCCTGCTGGGCCGAAGCGACATCGGCCAGGCCCAGGGCCAGAGCCAGCGAGGTGAAAAAGGTTTCCCCGCCGGAAAGGCTGACGACGGGCCGGGTTTTGCCGGTGTGGGTATCGCTCACCTCTAGGTTAAAGCCGCGTTTGCTTTTGCCGCCCAGTTCCTGCAACTCGGCCACCAGGTGTAGCTGGTAACGCCCGCCCGACATGGCCACTAGGCGGCGGTTGGTGGCTTGCAGCACTTCTTCCAACATGACCCGTAGCACAAAGTTGGTGAGGTTGAGCTTGCTGGCGTTGTCGCCGTTGGTGCAGTTGGCCAAGGTTTGGTAAGGTTGAGCCTGGGCGTTTAGCTCCGCGAGGGCTTCTTGGGCTTGAGCCAAGGCTCGGGCGGTTTTTTCCAAGTTAGTCCACTTTTCCTGGTGGGCACCCCGCTCAGTTTGATTGTGGGCCACGGCGGCGGCGGCGGTTTGGTAAGCCTGTTCCAAACTTGGCAAATCGGGCGGGGCTTGCTGGGCCACTTGCGCTTGTAGCCGGGCCAGGTCGTTGACCAACCGCCCCTGTTGGGTGTGCCATGCTTGGATAATTTGTTCTAAATGAGCGAGTTGACCGGCCTTGGCCAAGGCTTGGGCGAGTTGTTGCTGGTTGGTGGCTAGTTGCTGGGCCACCTCGATTTGTTGCTGCTCCAGCGTGATTAGCTGAGCCTGCTGGGCGGCCAAATCGCGCCCAAGTTTTTCGAGTTGCTGTCGCTTTTGCTCACGCCCGGCTTGGAGATTTTTTAACATTTGCTCGCCTTTGGCAATCCGACTTTGGGTTTCCATGGCGTTGGTTACGCCGTCGGGCAAGGTGGCCCGCTTTTCGGCCAGTTGCGTGGTGCAGTGAGCTTGCTGCTGGGCCTGCAAGGCTAAGTTTTTTTCCAAAACAAGCACTTGGGCCTG
>JALONO010000078.1 GCA_025454895.1 Bernardetiaceae bacterium | reverse complement strand
ACGGGCAACCTCCAGTACGGCGATGCCCGCTACCTGGCCCCGCTGCCCAACCGCGAGATCCAAGTGAACCCCAGCCTGGTGCAAAATGCGGGGTATTGAGTTTAAAGATTGAGTTTTCTCGTAGTAACCGGCCGCCCTAGGGTGGCCGGTTTGGTTTCCAGCCTTCATTGCCCCGCTCAAAACTTTGCCTAAATTTGCGGCGCAGTTATCCTAATTGGTTTGCTGAGGCACAAATCCGATGCCACAGCAAACCTCAAACCTTAAACAAGGGTTTTGCAGGATAACCAGTCTAACCTTTGTCTCCTATTCCATGCAAGCTGAACCTTTAGCCATTACCTCCACTAGCGATAAACTGCGCCAATACACCGCTCTTTTAAAGCTAAGGCTGAGTTCGTTAGTGGTCTTTTCCGGCGGCATTGGCTTCGCGTTGGCTTCGCCCGGCCCTATCGACTGGGTTAAACTCTGGCTCTTGTGCCTGGGCAGCTTGCTCATTACGGGGGCGGCTAATGCCATTAACCAAGTGCTGGAGCGGGAAACCGATAAGCTGATGAAGCGTACCGCCTCCCGCCCGTTGCCCACCGCCCGCGTGCAGGTAACCGAGGCCCTTTGGGTGGTGGCCACGCTGGTAATGGTCGGTTCGCTCGTTTTAGCCCTAGGGGTCAACCTTATGGCGGCCGTGCTGTCGCTTATTTCGCTCTTGATCTACGCCTTTGTGTACACGCCGCTCAAAACCCGCTCGTCGGTGGCGGTGTTCGTGGGGGCCATTCCCGGGGCCATGCCACCGCTCATCGGCTGGGCTGCCCAAACTGGCGAGTTGGGCTTGGCTGCCTGGATACTATTTGCGGTGCAGTTTATTTGGCAGTTTCCTCATTTTTGGGCCATTGCCTGGGTGGCCGACGAAGATTACCGCAACGCGGGTATTCGCTTGCTCCCTTCCAACGGTGAGCGGGACTTCAGCAGCGCGTTCACCATTATGAGTTACACCTTGTTCTTACTGCCCATCGGCTTGTTGCCCTTCCAGTTTGGGCTGGCCGGGCTGGTGTCGGGGCTGGTGGCCACCGGGGCTGGGCTGGTATTTTTGGCCCAGAGCGTTTACTTGCTCAAAGCTCAAACCGTTAAAGCCGCCAAAGGGCTAATGTTCGGCTCGTTTTTGTATTTGCCCATTGTGCAAATCGCTTATTTGTTGGATAAAATGTAACCTAGGCCCCGATCCGTTCCCTGGTCGGTTTGCCAAGGGGGCCGCTTAACTCCTGTTTCCCTTGTTATTTATGGCAAAAACAAAAAATATAGCCCCCATCGTGGAAGAGCAGCCTACCACTACGCTGGCCATGCACCCCAAAAAGTTCGCGATGTGGCTGTTCATCGTGAGCATCCTCATGGCTTTTGGGGGCTTGGTGAGTGCCTACATTGTGCGCAAAGGCGATGGCAACTGGCTCGAGTTCGATTTGCCCACCATCTTCTACTGGAGCACGGGGGTGATCCTGCTCAGCAGTGCCACCATGCATTGGGCCATTGCCAGTGCCCGCAAAGATGAACTGGGGCAAGTAAAGCTCGCCAT
The DNA here is from genome assembly GCA_025454895.1 of Bernardetiaceae bacterium. Classification (GTDB taxonomy): domain Bacteria; phylum Bacteroidota; class Bacteroidia; order Cytophagales; family Thermoflexibacteraceae; genus JALONO01. Next base: position 12,825 of record JALONO010000078.1, on the reverse strand, counting down.
GTTGGCCACTTTTGGCTTGGGCCTAGCTTTTTTGGCCATGCAGTGGCAAGGCTGGGCCGATTTGGTGGCCCAGGGCATCTACTTTGCCGGGCGCACCTCCAATCCCGCCGGGTCGTTTTTGTATGTATTGTCGGGCTTGCACGGGCTGCACCTCATGGGTGGGTTGGTATTCTTGGTGCTTATTTTGGTGGCCGTGTTTCAGTTGCAAGTGCACGCTAAAAGCATGGTGCGGATTGAGATGTGCGCCACTTATTGGCACTTTCTGGATGTGCTTTGGGTCTTCTTGTTCGTATTCCTGCTGGTGAATGCCAACTAGCGATTCAGAGTTTCAAGGTTCCTGATTGATGATTATGTATTGATTATCAATTTATTGCTGCTTTTTAGCCGAACCGATCCAATGCTCGCAAGCCTACCAAGCTATTGATCGACAACCAAAGCCCCCCGCCAAGCAAACTGGCGGGGGGCTTTGGTTTACAATAGAACTCTTGCACATTAGCCGTAGTCAGGTCGAGATTGCGTTCCCTCCCCAGCGGGCAGGGATGATCCCTTCTATTTTTGGCGGCTCGAAATAGACCATTTGCATCTAGTTTGGCACGTTCAAAAGCTCAAAATTGGCTTTACGTCTTAGCGGCTTTGCGAGAAATATTTTGAACGGATCGCCCCTGCCCAGCGGACGGCAAAAACGGGAGTTTTTGAGCAAGTAAGTGCGACTGGCCAGGGTGGGGCCAAAAAAGGGCGTATTACGGACGGAAACTCGGGCTTTCGCCCAGTCAAAAATCTAATTCGCAAGAGGTCTAATTAACCAACAGATTGGCCGACTAAAAACGCCTGATTAAACAAAAATTTCCATTTTTTATATCGCAAATAGTTGATAATCAGAGAGAAAAAATCATTTGACCATTTAAGATAGCCTATTGTTTGGCCAGTTGGATACTCGCGCTGAGCTTCACTTCTTCGCCTACTAACATGCCCCCGGCTTCGGTGGGGGCGTTCCAGGTAAGGCCGAAGTCTTTTCGGTTGATCTTGCCTTGTAGTTCAAAACCAGCTTTGGTGTTGCCCCAAGGGTCTTTTTGGATACCAGTAAACTCTACGGCTAGGCTTACGGGCTTGGTTATCCCGTGCAACTCTAAATTACCCTCGAGGGTGTACTGGTCGGGGCTGCTGGACCGGAAGTTAGTGGAAACGAACTTCAGTTGCGGGAACTGCTCGGCATCGAAGAAATCGGCCGAACGCAGGTGCGCGTCGCGCTGCTCGTTGTTGGTGCTCACCGAGGCGATGTCGGCCGTGAACTCGATATGGGCATTGTTGAAGTTATCCCCGTCGGTTTGGGCCAAGCCGCCAATTTTAGCGAACGAGCCGGTTACCGTGGTGATCATCAGGTGTTTTACCTTGAACTGGATTTCGGAATGGGCGGGGTCGATACCCCAGGTGGTCGTGATCATGTGTTTACAACAATTAATGTTAAAACATTTAATGGTGCGAATTTAAAATCTAAATCGGAAACGCCAAAGGCAGGGGAGTGGAAATTAACCAAGAGTTAACAGGAAGATGACTAGGTAATTGTATGAACAAATGATTGATCTACTTAGTTATCAATTATTTACAGCTTGGTTTTTGCCTAAATTGGGAATAAAGCTGATTGGACAGCCAACCAAAACAGGTTGCGGATCAAGCCTTGGCTACCCATATTGCCCCGTTGGCGATACGGAGTCTCGGAGGTGGGCGGATGCCTGTGCGTCAGGCAATGCCTGTCTGCGCTTGGCTAGAAACGGTTCTAAAGATTTTGGTTAGGACAGTCTGGCGGGTAGTCCTTACAAGATGAGGCCCTCGTCGCGGAAACTGTAGTGCCCCCGCTCGGTGAAAATGAGATGGTCCACCACGGGGATGTCGAGCACCGCTCCGGCCTCTTTCATTTTGCGGGTGAGGGCTTGGTCGGCTTGGCTGGGCTGCAAGTTGCCCGACGGGTGGTTGTGTACCAAGATCACGCCGCTGGCCAGGTGCTCGAGGGCAAGTTTGAACACGATTTTGGGGTCGGCCACCGTGCCGGATACGCCCCCGCTACTAATGGGCTGCTTGCGCAGCACCTCGTTGGCCCGGTTGAGTAAAATCACCCAAAACTCTTCGTGGGGCAGGTCCAATAAATGGGGCTGGATAATCCGGTAAGCATCGGCCGAGGAGGTGATGCGCTCGCGCTTGGGCAGTTCGGCCTCTTTGCGGCGGCGGCCCAGTTCCAGGGCGGCGGCAATGGTAATCGCCTTGGCCTGGCCGATGCCCTTGAACTTTTCTAAGTCCTTGAGGCTGAGTTTGGCCAGTTCGTTAAGGTTGTGACCCACCGAGGCCAGGATTTGCTTGGCCAGGTCCACCGCGCTGAGGCTCACCGTGCCCGAGCCGAGCAAAATGCCGATCAGTTCGGCATCGGACAGGGCGGCCCGGCCTTTGAGCAGCAGTTTTTCCCGAGGGCGGTCTTCTTCGGCCCACTCGGTAATGGGGGCGTAACTTTTATAAGGTTCGGGCATGGCTTAGCGGCCTTTCATCAAGTCATCGAGCAGGTCTTTGGCCTTTTTTACGCCTTCTTTCACGTTTTCCTTCACGTTGTTGAGGGTGGCCGAGTTGTCGGCGGCTTCTTTGTAGCTCGAGGCGGCCTCTTTCACATCTTGGTAGAAGGTCTGGTCGGCTTGGCTGTAATCGCCGCTGAGCAGGCGGTCGTAGTGGCCGGAGCGTACCCAGTTGAGCAGTTCGAGCACGCGGGTAACCGGGAAGGGGTGCGATAGCCCCAGTACGTTTAAAAACTTGTACACGCCGTCTAGCAAGGAGCCGGCATTGTTGTATTCCTCGGCTTGCTTGATAAACTCGCCCAAGTCCATTTGGCTCAGGTTGCGGCCCCCGGCGGTTTTCATCAGCGTACCGATGTAAAGCTCGGGGTCCTGCACGGTGAGCAGGGCGGCGCGGTCGGCACTCAGTTCGCTTTTGCGGTCCCACTCCTTGAGCGCGCCGATCACGGCCATGAGGGCCAAACCCGTAAGTGGTACGTTGAGCGCGTATTGCGACAGTTGCAGCAACACATAGAGCAGGGTTTTGTACAGCACGTGCCCGCTTTTGATGTGGCCCAGTTCATGGCCGATCACGGCCAACAGTTCTTCGTCGTCGAGCAGGTCGATCGTGGCCGAGTTAAGGGTAACAAACGGGCGATCCATGCCCACGGCCCCGGCGTTGAGGAACGGGTTTTGCGACACGAACAACTCGGGGGCGGGCACGTCAAGCACGCGGGCAGCTTCCAGGTGCAAGGCGTGCACACGCGGGAACTGCCGCTCCGTTACCCGCACCGACGAGGCCAAGGCAATAAGCCGGAGCGACCGCTCGGTAGTGTTGCCAAATACATATTTGAGTATTGAGTCGAAGCCAGGCACGTTGCGCACGGCTTTGAGGGCTGCCCGGTCGGCGGGGTGCTCCCAGGCGGCAGCCGGGATGTTAACGAGGGCTTTCCGATTTTTAGGCATATCTCTACACAGTTAATAATAAAGCTTATACTGTTACGTTATCGAAAAGCGAGGCATTGTTCTCCTCCTCTCCGTTTCGCCAGCTTTTTTTGCCGCCCTAAAGCTACATCTTTTTACCCCTGGATTACTTGTTGAATCGATTTACAAACTTTTTTGACGGGAACGTTCATTTTTATTAAACAAATAGCCAACCAACCTAGTTGAAATTTAAGTTATTAATAGTTACTTGCGGGTGACCAACATTTGCAACTGGCTCATTGAACCACATTTATCGTGTACTTGTGGCATTTAATGCCGCAACTGTTTAGTAATAAGTCGCGGTTTTAAAATTTAAATGCTTGATTATCTTCTCTTTAGATAAAAAAATATCCTCGAAATTGACTTGACGCAATCTGAGACTAAGATTAGTTTGCCACCACCCCTTCAACTGTACTTAAGTATTCACTTCTAAAAGATTGAATTGATAAAAAAAGCTAAATTTTTCCTGGTGATACATTGTTAAAATTCTGCGATTTTAATTTGCTTGACTATAATAACGCATAAGGCTAATTATCAACCCAGTAAGTGTTAGGATTTACAGAGCACCCTTCTTGCTCATTAAAAACATTAGCCAAACATGAACAGGCCATTAAATACTCACTCCAACGTAAACTCTCCTAAGCGGAGTAGTGCTAAGCAAGCTACTTCTTCGCTTTCGTTTGTGGCAAGTGCGCCTAACAGTGCTAAAGTGCTAGTAGGTACGGAAGAAAACAGCGGTAAGTGGCGCTGGGTAGGGGCTTTAATTGCCCTTGGCTCGGCCATTTCGGTATTAGTTACGGTGTTTTTCTTTTTCTTTTAAGACCAAAATCATTGCAGCAATTTCTTGTCTAGTAAGTAAGCCCGCTTCAAGTGAAGCGGTTATTTCTTGCTTTATAGTTCGTTAATTTGGTCCATTAAGGCCGAGATACGGCCTAAGCGCCAAGGGCCGCCGCCGGGCACCTCGGCGCTAGCCCAGCCTTGGTAACCCACTTGGGCCAGGGCGCGCATCACCGCAGGCCAGTTGCAATCGCCCTCCAATAATTCCGCATCGAAACCGCGCCAAACCCCCTGCTGGTCGGCCAGCCGGCGGCTGTATTCTTTCACGTCCACCTTGAGTATCCGGTGGGCTAGGGTAGTGATCCACTGTTCGGGCCAACCGTAGCGCACTACGTTGCCCACGTCGAAATACCAGCCTACTTGGGGGCTGGCCAGTTCGTCCACGTAGCGGGCGGCTTCCATCGGGCTGAGCAAAAAGTTGTTCCACACGTTCTCGATCGCGAGTTTAACGCCGGTTTTTTGGGCCAAGGGCAATAGTTGCCGCAACTCAGCCTGGGAACGGGCGTAAGCATCGGCGTAAGGAGTGGTGGCGTTAACCACGGCCGGCACTACCAGTACGGTGGTGCCACCATAGGCTTGGCAGTCGGCTATGGCGGTGGCAATGGCCTCGCTGCACCGGGCGCGCACGGCTGCCTCGGGGCTGCTCAGCGGCGAACGCCAGTGCTCGCTGCACACCACACCGGGGATAAGCAGGCCAGTGGCAGCCTGGGCAGCCAGCACCTCGTCGCGGCTGAACGGGTTGGGGCTGTCGAGCTCCACCCCATCAAACCCTAACGATTTAAGCAGCCGGAATTTTTCCAGCAGGGGCGCATCGCCGTCCACCATGCCCAGTTTGAGGCTTTTTTTGAGCTTGAGGCGGTGCGGGCGGCCCGTGGTGGGCAGGGTAGGGGCCAGCAGGGCGGCCGTGCCCAGGGTCAAATTGCGGGCAAAGGTGCGGCGGTTCATGCGTAAAAGGTTTGCCCAAAGCTAATGCTAAAATGATTTAATGATTGCATGATTAAATGATTGTTCTACTTGACTATCAATTATTTAATAGCACCAGGAATACGCAATCGCTACTTAGCTTTGTTATAAAATCATCTTACAATCAAATGAGGGTGGTCTAAAAGTTTTTTGTAAATTTATGAAAATCAACGAATAACGCGCTTTTGCCCCCTGGTAAATGCGTAGGTTGGCGCGTTTTCCGGTAAGTGATGGATCGTAGGCGGGAAAAACTTTGATCACCTTAACTGGCCAATAAAAAGCCCCCGGACTTAGCTAAGTCCGGGGGCGGCTCGCGGTTGGCAAACCAGCTTATTTCTTCAATTTGGTAATTTGCTTCTCGAGTTCATCGGCCTCTTTTTTCATGTTGAGGGTGTAGTAAATGGTGGACAAACCTTCCAGGATTTCCACGTTGTTAGGATCCTCTTTGCGAGCGGCCTCAAAAAACTGGCGGGCTTTGGGCACGTTGGTTCTCACATTAGCCTCTTTGTCCATTTTTTGGTACACGTAAAGCAGTTGGCTTAGGGCCTCGGCGTTGGTAGGATTTTTGGCCACGTTAGTGCGCACAAAAGGTTCAGCTTCTGCCATTTTGCCGCTGCGGTCGCAGGCTTGTACCAAGCCTTGTAGTAGGTCCGGGTTGCTGCTCTCGGCTTTAACGGCGGTAATGAACAGGGGCACGGCCTTTTCCGGCTCGCCCAGCACGGTGTAAGCCGACAAAATGGCGTTCAACCGCTCAATGCTGGTGGGCTTATTGGGCAACGACTTGAGGAAGAAAGGCAGCGACTGGGCAAAGAACGGCTTAGCTTTTGCGAGCACGGCTTCACCTTTCACTTTGTATTCCTCTAACTGCATGTTGTCAGCTTCCTTTTTAATGCTTACCCCTTTATTGTAGTAAAAAGCCCCCAGGCTGTACACGGCATCGTCATTGTTAGGTTCCAAGGCCACGGCCTCTTTGTAGGCTTTTTCGGCTTTGTCCATGTCCTTGGCCTGCTCCTGCAAAATCCCCAGGTTGAGCAAGTAAGTGAACTTCTCTTTGGAGTCGGTGGCACTGGCGGCGGCCTTTTCCATGTCCACGATGGCATCGGCGATCCGGTTGGTTTTGATGTAGTAATTAATTTGCTGGGCGGCCAGGTTTTTGTCGCTCGGGGCGATTTTACGGGCCTGGGCCAGCACTTCGCCTGCCTTATCGAGTTTTTCTTCGTTCATGTACTGCTCGAATAAAACCAGGTAGGGCGTGGCCACTTTGTAGTTTTGTTTGATCATTTCGTTGGCGTAGTAAGCCAGCTTGGTCTTGTCCTTCTCATCGTCCAGGGCACTTTCGGCATAGATGGAGTAGATGAGGGCGGTGCTATCGGTCGGCTTGGCAAAGTGGGCGCGCCGGAAACCCCGGGCCGCCATGGGGATGTCGTTATCATTGTAGCGGTTTACGCCGTAGTTGAAAAACCGGGCATACAGGTTCTGGCGCTTGGGGTCAATGGTTACGGGAGCCATTTTCTTGTCCAGTTCGTTGGCCTGGTTCAACGACTTATTGATCTCGGCCAGGTAACCTTCCACGACTTTATCGTCTTTGGACGCGGTGTCGGCCACGGCCATTTCGGCGAAGGCATCGGCCCGGAACAACCAGGCTTTTACATCGGCCTTGTATTTTTCAGATGCAAAGCTTTCGTCCACCTTGGCAATGGCGGTTTTGTAATCTTTGGCTTTGAAAGCGGCTTCGGCGGCCTTGTAGTCTTCTTTGGCTTTTTTGGCCACTTCCTTGTCTTCTTTTTGCGCAAATGACGCGGTGGCCACAAACGCAACTGCGAGAGAAAGCACTAATTTCTTCATGACTATAAAACGTGTTGTTGATAGTTTTGTAAAAGGGCGATTCAGGGTTTTTTGGTACAAATAAAGATTACCCACCCGTAAAATACAAAACGGGCGGGCAAGTGGGGAGATTAGGGGTGGGCTAGGCCCCGATTCCAACAGTTTTTAACGTTTGTCGGGGCCGCCGTAAGCGAATGGGGGTTAAGCAGTTATGCCCACGCCTACTTGGCGCATGAGCGTTTCCAGGTGCTTTTCGTCAATGTTTTTATACTGGTCGGCCAGGAGCAAAAACTGCTCATAGGCCCGGTCGAGCTCGGGTTTATCCAACTGGTAGCCCAGCAGGCTGAGCCGGTAGTTGAGGGCGGCGCGCCCGCTGCGGGCCGTGAGCACAATGGAACTGGCCCCGGCACCCACTTGCCCCGGATCGATGATCTCGTAGTTTTCCCGGTTTTTGAGCACGCCGTCCTGGTGGATGCCCGACGAGTGGGCGAAGGCGTTTTTGCCCACGATGGCCTTGTTGGGTTGCACGGGCATGCGCATCATGCGCGACACCAGGTTGCTCAGCGGGGTGAGGTGGTCGGTTTTGATTTGGTGGTGCAGTCCCAGCTTTTGGTGGGTTTTGAGGATCATCACCACTTCCTCGAGCGAGGTGTTGCCGGCCCGCTCGCCAATGCCGTTGATGGTGCATTCTACTTGGCGGGCCCCGTTGATGAGGCCGGAGAGCGAATTGGCGGTGGCCAGGCCCAGGTCGTTATGACAATGCACCGAAATGGTGGCCCGGTGGATGTTTTTTACGTTTTCGACCAGGTATTTGATTTTGGCTCCGTACTCGTGGGGCAGACAATAGCCGGTGGTATCGGGGATGTTGACCACCGTGGCCCCGGCGGCGATCACGATCTCGATCATTTGGGCCAGGAAAACCGGGTCGGCCCGGCCAGCATCCTCAGCGAAAAACTCCACGTCTTCCACCAGGCTTTTGGCGAATTTAACGGCCCGCTCGGCCCGCTCGAGCATCTCGGCCCGGGTGCTGCGGAACTTGTGCTCGATGTGAAAGTCGCTGGCGCCCAGGCCCGTGTGGATGCGCTTGCGCTTGGCATATACGAGCGCGTCGGCGGCGGTTTGGATGTCTTTTTCCACGGCCCGGCTCAGGCCGCAGATCACCGGCTCGCTCACGGCCTTGGAAATTTCTTGGACGGAGCGGAAATCTTCGGGGCTGGAAATGGGGAACCCGGCCTCGATGATGTCCACGCCGAGGGCTTCCAATTCTTTGGCCACGATGATTTTTTCGTCGGTGTTTAACTGGCAGCCCGGCACTTGTTCGCCGTCGCGCAAGGTGGTATCGAAGATATAGACGCGGTTACTCATGGCCTATTTTTATTTTTAATTGATAATCAGTTTATTAAGACGTATTAGTTAAAGTTAGGGTTGATCTTTAAACCTTTCAAGCTGTTTCGGGCACGGCCAAAGCAGCCAGTACTTTTTGCCCCATTTGGGCGGTGTTCAGCCGCTGAGCGGCGGGCGTTTGGGCATCGGCAATGTCGCCGGTGCGCCAGCCCTGGGCCAGGGTGGTTTCTACCGCCCGCACCACGGCCTGGGCTTCGGCCACCAAGCCAAAGGCGTGCTCTAGCAACAGGGCTACCGACAAAATGCTGGCCAGCGGGTTGGCGATGCCCCGCCCGGCAATGTCAGGCGCGCTACCGTGGATGGGTTCGTAAAACCCGGTTTTATCGCCCAGGGAGGCCGAAGCCAACATGCCCATGCTGCCCGCGATCTGCGAGGCTTCGTCGGTGAGGATGTCGCCGAACAGGTTGCCGGTGAGCACCACGTCGAACTGGCGGGGGTCGCGGATGAGCTGCATGGCGGCGTTGTCGACAAACATATCGATCAGTTCCACGTCAGGGTATTGGGCGGCCACTTGCTTCACGGTCTCGCGCCACAGGCGGGAGCTCTCGAGCACGTTGGCTTTATCGATGGAGTGGACGCGGCGGCGGCGGTGCCGGGCCGCTTGGAACGCCCGCTCGGCAATGCGGCGTACCTCGTAGCGGCTGTAAATCATGGTATCGAAGGCGGTGTCGCCCTCGTCGCGGCGGCCCCGAGGCTCGCCAAAGTACACGTCGCCGGTCAGTTCGCGGAAAAACAGGATGTCGGCCCCGCGCAACACCTCCGGCTTGAGCGAGGAGGCATGCACCAACTCGTCGAATAGTTTAATGGGCCGCAGGTTACAGTATAGGCCCAGGCCCTTGCGCAGGGCCAGCAGCCCTTGTTCGGGCCGCACTTTGCGGGTGGGGTCATTGTCGTACATGGGGTGGCCGATGGCCCCGAACAGGATAGCATCGGCTTGCTGGGCCTTGGCCAGGGTATCGGGCGGCAGGGGCTGGCCGGTGGCCTCGATGGCGGCGTGGCCCAGCAGGGCTTGGTCGTAAACAAACTGATGGCCAAACAGTTGGCCCACGGTTTCCAGGGTTTGCTTGCCCCATTCGGTTACCTCCGGCCCAATGCCGTCGCCGGGGATGATCAAGATTTTTTTGGCCATGATGCGCACGTTTTCTGCTTCAAGCCCAGGTTGCGCTGGGCATATTTTGGCGAAAATAGTTAATTAAGTTTATTATTTTACCGAGAGATCCCTTTTTCTCAAGGCTTTTTTTGAGGATCAATGAAAGTGCCTAGCCAAACTGCGGCCGGGCCAACTCAAACTGCTCGATCTGCGGCCGGAGCGACAACAGGTAATCCAAGTCGTCGAAGCCATTGAGCAGGCAGGTTTTTTTGTAGGGGTTAATGTCGAAGTGCTCGGTTTGCTGATTGGTAAGCAACGTCAAGGTTTGGTTTTCCAGGTCGGCTTTTAGCTCGGCAGCGGGCTGCTGGGCCACCGTTTGCAAAATGGTTTGTAGAAAACCGTCGCTGACTACCACGGGCAGCAGGCCGTTGTTGAGGGCGTTGTTTTTAAAAATATCAGCAAAAAAGCTGGACACCACCACCCGGAAACCGTAGTCGGCCAAGGCCCAGGCGGCGTGCTCGCGGCTGCTGCCACAACCAAAGTTTTTACCGGCCACCAAAATTTGGCCCGCAAAGGCCGGATTGTTGAGCACAAAATCAGGCTTGGGGGTGTTGTCGGGCTGGTAGCGCCAGTCGCGGAACAAGTTTTGGCCGAAGCCCTCCCGGCTGGTGGCCTTGAGGAACCGGGCGGGGATGATCTGGTCGGTATCGATGTTCTCGATGGGCAGGGGCACGGCCCGGGAAGTTAAAAGGCTAAATTTCTGCATAATGATGGATAAAAAATGCCTTTCGGCCAAGGTTTAGCTTTGGTTCTTTGATTCGTGGGGATTGGGGTCTTTTACTTCTTCGGGGTTTATCCATCCGTTGTCTTCTTCGTCCTCGTCGTAATAGTCCTCATCCTCCTCGTCGTCGCCATAGTTGCCGTTTCTAATATTGGTATCAATGCGAAGGGCCTCCACTATGGTTTGGTGCGTTACTTCGATGCCTGCTTTTTTGAGGTTAAGATAAGTATCGCCGTCGGGCAGTACCACATCGAAGTTGCCCTCGCCCGCGTGCTGGCGGAGCTTGACCAGCACTTGGCCGTAGTTGTCGCGCGGGCCGGGGAAATACACGGGCATCCCATCCCGGCCAAACTCGTACTCGATTAGGGGAATGTCATCCGTGTCATCCTCCAAAATCCATTTGGCGAGGTCAAAATCGGGGTGGGGGGCAAACCCCAGGTCTTCGGCGTAGGCCAACGCCCCGAACACCAGGTTGTGGGCTTCGTTGTACCCGATGCGCTCGGGGTTACCGCCCAAATTGGAGAAATACCGTTCCAACAATTCGTCGTATTCGGCCTTGGTTTGGTTGGCGAAGAACAGCGCGTCTTTAATGCCGAGGCAGAACACATCGATCAAAAAACCGCCGTAGCTGAAGTTGCCGTTCACGTGTTGGCGGACCACCAATACACAGGCGAAGCCGATGCGGCGCCAGTTGGGGTTGAGCCAGGCTTCCAGGAAGGGCAATTTGCGCACCCGCCCACTGGTGAAATAGGTTTTATGGTTCAAATCAAAGGAAAGCGGCGCGCTTTTTTTGGTTTTTTTCTTGGCCATTGATTGGTGTTATAATGAGTAATTTGTGAATATTAAAATGCCTAAATGGTTGCAGGGCTAAACGATGGTTCCATTTGATTGTCAATTATTTACAGAACAAAAAATTGGCTATCCTAATAGATATTGTTGTAATTGTATTTACGGTTTTTGCTCTTACGATAACCTCGGCCGGGCCGGAACTCGAGTAAAGTAAAAAGTGGGTCAGTAGTGAGGGACAAGGTTCGGTGATTACGCCTTGTCCTCCTCCTCCTCGTCTTCCTCCTCCCCGTAATCATCCTCCTCGTAATCATCATCGTAGTCGGCATCGAAGGCGGCTGTGATTGTTTCGTGGCTGAACTCGATTCCCTGGGCCCGGAGGTTGAGGTAAGTGTCCCCGTCGGCTAAGACGACGTCAAAGTTGCCCTCGCCCGCATTAGCGCGCAACTTGGCCAGCACCTCGGCGTAATCGTCATGGGGGCCGGGGAAGTACACCGGGATCCCGTCTTTGCCAAACTCAACGGCTACCAGGGCAACCGCCGCCGTTTGCTCTTCCATAATGAACTGGCTGTAAGCAAATTCTTCGTGGGGCGAAAATCCCAGCTTGTCGGCGTAAGCCCAGGCACCCCACACCAATTGGTGGGCCATCGGATAGTCGATGGGCACGCGCTGGCCACCCACCGAAAAGTAAAACATATCCATCCACTGCCGAAACTGGGCTGGGGAGCGTTCGGCCTCAAACAGGGTGTCTTTAATGCCTAGGCAGAACACATCGATCAAAAAGCCCGCATAGGAAACTTTGCCGTTGGGGTGTTTGCGGGCCACCATTACGCAGGCAAACCCAATGCGCTGCCAGTTGGGGTTGAGCCAGGCTTCCAGAAAGGGCAAGGCCCGAGCCTGCCCGGTTGTGAAAAACTTCTCTGGGCTTAATTTTTGCGGTTTCGCGGGCCGGGTATTAGTGGTCATTTTAGCCATAACCTACTGGTTTAAAATAAATTAATTACGAGCTGGCCGCAATTGGCGCACAACAAATACGGTGCAAGTGAACTCGTTGGGTTGGCCGGGCAAGCCCACGGGCCGCTGCTCCATCGGGTTTTCTTCTTTGGGTTTTACCACTTTGGAAGTTTGGCGGCCTACCACGGTTACCTGTCGGTCGGTGAGGGTGCGCAACCGTTTGGGGCGGCCGCCTTCCAGCACCAGTTCTTCCCCGCTGGCCAGTTGCAGCACATAATAGTCGCTGCCCTGGGCACAGTAGCTCTGGGTGGTTTTGGTCCAGGGTTTGCGCACCAGTTTGCCGGTCAGGGTTCCTTCTTGGGCCTCTTGCGCGTGGGCGGGGCGCAAGCCAACGAAGCAGAATAGGCTGATTAAGAATAAAATATGTTTCATTTTGTTCAGATCAATTGGGTCAAGTCCAACGAAAAACCGGGCAGCACTTCGCCGCCGCTAAGCGGGCCGGCGAAGCCTTGCACCACCTCCACCTCGGCCCCGAGGCGGTAAATGTACACCGTTTGGGCGTCGGCATCCACCAGCCAGGCCAGGCGGCAGCCGTTGCCCAGCCAGTCGTCCACCAGCTTGGCCTGCAGCCCCCGCAGCGTGTCCGACTCGGACAGCAGCTCGATCACAAA
>JALONO010000317.1 GCA_025454895.1 Bernardetiaceae bacterium | reverse complement strand
TATTTGGGCGGCAAGGTGTACGAAATACGGGAGAAGGAAGCCAAGTTCGTGGCTCGGGACCTGTACAGCGGCGACATAGTGGATGATGAAACCCAATTGGCCCAACGTTACCCGGCCCTGGGCGCGGGCATTGGCAAGTTAGACTTTTTCAACGGCTGGTTCGAGATCGTAACCACCAAAGGGGAGAAATACTGGTATTCGCCCAAGGTCAATAAATTTGGCTCCGACACGGAAAAGCTGGAAACCAACCGGGATTACAAAGGTAAAAAAGGTTGGGCAAAGGTCAAAAATTGGGTGTTTACCCAGGGCGATATTAAAAAGTTATACTTGATAGACGACCAGGTTTCGCCCTACCAGATGATGTACAGCAGCCGCCCCACCACCTACGAAGAAAGCGAGGACATGCTCATGCTCAGGTACCGCGCGGGCCATACCTCTTACATGGGCGTGCGCCAAATCCCCAACCGGACGTTCATCGCCCCTCGGATGGTGTACGCCAGTTCGGCCCTGGCGGTGATCTTGCACGCCTCCGAAGTGGGGGCCAACGCCAAGCCCCTGCTCACCTGCCTGGACAGCGCGGGCAACCTGCGCTGGTACAACGAGGCCCCGCCCGTCCGCTTTTTTACCAATACGGAAGGTGCGGTTAGCCTGGCCAGCAACGCCGAGGTGTATTATCACGCCGACAAACTGGCCATCAATGTACCCAACGTTTACAATGATGGCAAGCATCATCATTACGCCTGCGAGCTTGACCTGAAAACGGGCCGGGTCAATTGGGAGTATTCGCCTACCGGGCCTTTAAACCAGTAAAATGCCCAGCGGTTCAATGGTCTTGAGTTGACCTACTTGATCGTTCAAAGTATTGATTTTCAGCTAGTTATATGCTATTAATAAGCAGAAGCAAGATTTTTTGCTTGCCAGAAACGGATCTGCGCCAAGGCTTGGCTGTTAAGGCTCATCACACTCTTCCTCGATTTTGCTGAACAGGGCATTGTACTTGGTCCGCATTTCTTCGGTGTAGCTGGTGTGGGGCAGGGTGGCGTTCACACAGTTGGACCAGCCAAAGGTAACGAGCCTTACCCGAAAGTGTTGCCGCCATTGCGGCGAGCGGCTGTTCTCTTTGAATTTTCTGATTACCCAGTTGGGGTCGCCGTTGAGTTTGCTTTGGGCTACCTCGAATTTCTCCCAAAACCGCATTTGGGCCGCCGTATCGGTCGTGGTGAGGATATCGGCAAACTCGGGGCAGGTGCGGGCAAACTTGCCCTGGCGCAGGGCGGTAGGGTCGGTGTACGCCCGCCCGGCCGCACGCGATAGCTCATATTCGTTCTCCAGTTCGAGCAGCCGTTGCTGGCGGAGTTGCTGCCAATAGGGGTCGTTTACCAAGGGCATGGTGGCCAACCGCTGCTTTTTGGCCTGGTACTCCCGGTCTAGTTTGGGCAACTCGAGGGCACTGATGTCTTCATACTCGAAAGCGACCACCCGGGCACTTAATTGCACCCCGGAGGCCCCGAACCAGAGGTGGAAGGTGTTGATCAGTTGTTCCTTAGTGTACCGCTTAGGGTCAAACGTGCCAATGTGGGTGCAAAGCTCGGTATCCCATTTCAAGGTGTCGGTGGCGGCTACTTGGCACCCCGTTAACGAGCTGACGGGGGGCTGGCCGGTAGAGGGCGAGCGTTTGCCAAAGGCACAGAGGCTGCCCAAAATGAGGAAAAGGAAAACAGGGCGCATAAGAGAAACGGTGGTTTGCTTGAAGGAAAAAGGGGTGAGCTTAGGCAAAAATGACAGCCTGGGGGTGCTTGGAAAATTAACGACCAAGGGCAGGCGCCAAGTGTGAGAAGCGGTCCTAAAAAATTGTCCTGGGGCCAAAAATGAAGGCCCATTTCCATTTTTCACGTCCATTTGTTTGTTATACCAACAATTTTTTGCCTGGTTTTTTGGTTAGTATGTTCCGCTTATGTTAATTCGCCGATCGAAGTCATGTTATTTTTTAACTTTTTAACCAAGTCCATTTTTTGAGTCCATTTTTTTACTCACCTAACAATCAAACTTTTTATGAAAAAACTCAGTACGCTGGTACTGTGGGTGGCCGTGCTGCTCACAACCCGGCTGGCCCTGGCGCAAGACCGACCAGTATCGGGCAAGGTAACCGATGTGGCGGGCAGCCCGCTCCCCGGTGTTTCGGTATTACTTAAAGGCACCACCCGTGGCACCGTTACCGATGCCGACGGGATCTACAAACTCAGTTTGCCGGGCACGGGCAAGCTGGTTTTCTCCTACGTGGGCTTTACCACCAAAGAAGTGGACCTAGGGGCCAGCAACACCCTGGACATATCGCTGGCGGAAGACGCCCGCCAACTGGAAGAGGTGGTAGTCGCTGGCTTGGCCACCAGCGTGAAGCGCAGCAACCTGGCCAACGCCGTAACCACCATTGACGCGCGCGAGCTCATGGGCACCACCACGCCCGTAACCACCGATGGGGGCCTGCAAGGCAAGATTGCGGGCACCAATATCGTGGCCAACACCTCGATGCCCGGCGGTGGGTTCAACATGCAGTTCCGGGGCGTGTCCACCCTGGGCTCATCGGCTTCGCAACCGCTGTTTATTGTGGACGGGGTTTATATCGACAATGGGCAATATGGCAACGGCCGCTCCACGGCCAACAAAGCCGGCGGCGGGGCCCAGGACAACAACCCCAACCGCCTGGCCGACCTCAACCCCGACGACATTGCCACGATGGAGGTGCTCAAGGGGGCTTCGGCGGCGGCCATTTACGGCACCCGGGCCAACGCGGGCGTGGTGATCATCACCACCAAGCGCGGCAAGGGCGGCAAAACCAAGATCAACTTTGGCCAAGACCTGGGCTTCAGCACGGCCCTGGCCTACTACGGCGGGGCCGACTGGACTGAGCAGAAGATCACCGACTTCTTTACCCCGAGCGATGTGGCCCTGTTGCGGGCCTCGCGGGCCAATGGCACCTACACCGACTGGGAGCGCGAGCTGTTTGGCGGCACGGGCCAGATCCGCAACTCGCGGCTGGGCATTACGGGCGGCAACGAAAGGACCAAGTTCTACATCAACGGTAGCTTGGCCGACGAGACCGGGATCGTGAAGAACACCGGCTTCCAGCGCTACTCGGTCCGGGCCAACGTGGACCATACCATTAGCAAGGTCTTCAAGATGGGGGTAAGCTCCAACTATGTCCAGACCAACAACGACCGGGGCTGGTCGGGCAACGACAACTCGAACATCAACTACGGCTACGCCCTGCCCTACACCAAGCCGTACATCAACCTGCGGCCCGATGAGCTGGGCAACTACCCCGATGACCCCACCGTGGGCGAAAACATCTTCGCGGTGCGCGACCGGGCGATCAACAACAACAAGGTGAACCGGTTTATCCAAGGCTTTACGTTGGATGCCAATATCATCAACAAGGCGTCCATGTCGCTCACGGCCCGGTTGTCGGCTGGCCTGGACTACCAGAGCCAGTTCTCGTATGTCTTCCTGCCGTCTGACCTGCAGTCGCAGCGCAGCGAGCCCAACCCTGGCTTTGCCCAGGACACCCGGGGCGAGGTGCTGAACACCAACTGGCAGGCGTCGCTTATCTTCACCAAGGCGGCCATGCAAGACCGTCTCAGCCTGACTACTTCGGCCGGTTTTGTGCGGCTCAATAACCGGGTGAACCTCAACTTTGTGCGGGGCCAGGGCTTGCCGGCGGGCGTAACCGCCCCCGGCCAGGGGCGCGTGCTCACCCCCGGCACTACCTACCAGTTCAACACCGACGTCGGGATTTTTGCCCAGCAGGAGGCCAACTTCGAGGACAAGATCATTGCTAGCGTGGGGGTGCGCGCCTCGCTGGCCCTGAACGTGGCCAAGTTTGGCGACTGGGGCGGCACAGTGGTGAGCCAACTGAAGCCCCGGGTGGCCTATGGCCAAACGGCGGGCGTGCCCAACTGGGGCGTGCCCTTCTCCCAACTGCTGGTGGTGGGTGGCCAGGGCGGCCTCACCCCGTCCACCGTGCTGGGCAACAACAACATTAAGCCCGAGCGCGCCACCGAACTGGAATACGGGGTGGACTTTGGCCTGTTTGGCAACCGGATCACGGGCGAGGTGACGATCTACAACAAAAAGGTGTTTGACCTGATCCAGCCGTTTACGACCGCGCCCACCACCGGGGTTACCTCGACCACCATCAACGCGGCCGACATGACCAACCGGGGCATGGAGATCACCCTGGGGGCCGATATTTTCAAGAGCGACAAGGTTTCCTGGTTCATCCAGCCCATTTTCTGGTACAACCGCTCCAAGATTACCCGCCTCGACATCCCCGAGCGGTTGGCCGGGGGCTTTGGGGCCACGTTTGGCCAGTGGCGCATCAAAAACGGCCTCTCGCCCACCCAGATCGTGGGCCGGCCGCTGACCAATGCGCAGGACGCTACCTCCTGGACCGAGTATGGCGACCAGCAGCCCCGCTACGAGTTCTCGGTCAACAACCGGATCACCTTCCTCAAGCATTTCGAGTTCTCGGCCCTGCTCAACTACCGCCACCGGTTCACCGTAGTGTCGCTCCAGCGCGTGCTGTGGGACGAGGGCGGCAACACCTACGACTGGAACGAGACCGACGACCCCGGCAACGACGGCAGCGAGCCCAACGGCATCTACCGCCAAAAAGTGAACGGAGTGGACGAAAACGGCGAGCCCCGGCCCGGCTACAACCCCAGCATCGCTAGCTTCCTGAAGCTGCGCGAAGTGGCCCTGTACTACCGCGTGCCCTCGCCTGCCCTCAAGCGCGTGTTTGGCAACGTGGTGGAGGGGGTGCGCGTGGGCGTGTCGGGCAACAACATCCTGCGCTGGACCGACTACACCGCTGGCTACGACCCCGAAAACTCCAACTCGGGCTCTTCGGCCCTGGGCAGCGGGGTCGACATCGGCTCCATTCCCGCCGTGCGCCGCATGATGTTCCACCTGAGCGTCGATTTTTAACCCAGACCCAACTCCCAAACCACAGAAAACATGAAAAAATATCTTTATACCGGCCTGGTTGCTTGGGGCATGTTGCACCTGGGCGGCTGCGGGCTGACCCACACCGACGAGATCATTGACCCCAATGCGGCCAGCCTAGGCTCGGTGTCCACCAATGCCAGCAAGGCCCAACTTGATGCCCTGGCGTTTGGCCAAATCGCCAACGGCCGCAGTGGCGCGGCCACCTACCTGCAAGTAGTGGGTACGGTGGGCAAGGAAATCCTGCATTTTAACTCGACCGAGAGCCGCTGGATGCTGGAACTCACCGGCCTGCGCCCGCTCGAT
>JALONO010000077.1 GCA_025454895.1 Bernardetiaceae bacterium | reverse complement strand
ATGATGACCGCGTCCACTTCCTTCATGTCGTACAGCTCGTCGTTGTTGCGGGCCAGCTTAATGGTCTGCCCGGTTTTTTGCTTCACAAAGGCCAGGCCCTCGTCGCGGCGGCGGTTCCAGATGTCGGACAGGGCCACCACTTCGTAGTTGAGGGCTTGGGAGTGGTCCCAAAAGGCGGGCAGCAGCGACTGGCGGGTGCGGTCGGCAAAGCCCACCAGGCCCACGCGCACGCGGTCGTTGGCGCCGATGATGCGCCCGTAGCTTTTGGCACTGAAGCCCACGGCCAGCCCGGCGGCGCCCAGGGCCGATTTTTTGATGAAATCGCGACGTGTTTCCATTTTGTGAGAGGAGATGGATATTGAATTGAATTGATTTGGGAAGTCTCGAATAATGAACAGGGTTGAATGGCGCAGGGGTTGGGTTTAAGGCCGAAACCTAATCTGGATTGCGTACTTTACTCAAGATAAAATATTGATAATCAAAAAGAAACCCTGGCTATCCGCGCAATACGCAAGTTGACTTAACAGCAAAGACGGTAGGGAAAGATTTTCCCCTTAACCACCCAACAAAATAATATCAGAAACAAATGGAAATTGGGTATTCCTCGTATGATAAATGATTAATAATCAAGCAGAATACTCATTTAATCATGCAATCATAAAATCATTTTAGTGTAAGACCTATTCTTGACCAAGCAACATTACCCAAAGGTAAATCTTAATTTAACAAACCGATAAAATCGAGTGGGTGATTGGGCTAGAAAAAATCGGCCTGGGCTAGCTTGGCCTGCAGCACCTCGCGGGCGTACTCATAGCCGATTTGGTACATTTCCTCGGCCTTGGCCACGTCAAATACTTTGTAGCCCGCCATTTTGGGCGGTTCGATAAACAGGTGGCACTGGCGGCGTCGGCTCTCCACGTTGGCGTTTACCACCAGCAAAAACGTGCGCTCGATGGCATTGCGCAGCGACGACACCCGCTGCGTGCCCACCGCGTTGGCGTGCACCCCGATGAGGTAATCGCACTGATCTAGCAGCGGCTCCACGGGCAGGTTGTTGAGGATGCCGCCGTCCACAAAGTAGCGGCCCTCAATTTCGACCGGGGCAAACAAAATGGGGATGCAAGACGAGGCTTGCAAAGGCTTAATGAGCGGCCCCTGCGAAAAATACACCGTCTCGCCGCGGTCCAGGTCGGTAGCGCACACGTACAGCGGCACCGACAGGGCCTCGAACCGATCGTCGACCAGAAATTGCATGTAGGCCTTTTCGGTACTTTCCATGCGCAGCAGCCCGGTAAATTTGCTGGAAAGCCCCAAAACTTTGAGTAATTTGGTTTGGGTGAAAAACTGCAAAATTTCGGGAGGGCGGTGGCCGGCCGCGTAAAGGGCGCCCACAATGGCCCCCGCACTCGTGCCCGAAATGGCCGCCGGGCGGATGCCCAGTTCGTCGAAAGCCTGGAGCACGCCCAGGTGCGAAAGCCCGCGCGCCCCCCCGCCGGAAAGCACCAATCCGATTTTCATATGGCCAAAATTAGCGTCCGGTTGGCAATGACAAGCGGCTACACCTTGCCCGCTGGGGCTTAACTCCTATTTATAGTAGGCAACCCCACTAAATGGCATGAAAAATGGGTTGGATTGCGCAATTTTGTAACGGTTACCCATTATCTGCCCACGTCGTGCCCGTTCTATTCCGTCAGCTTTTCTTATTGGTTTTAGTTTGGCTGGGCTTCGTTATGTTCGCTTTAGCCCAGCCCGGGCCCCCGGCGGTAACCATGGTGCTCACCGGAGCCGGGCCGCCCACCCTGGGGCCAAGCCTGCCCCTCCTGCCCGACCCCGACGGGCGGCTCACCTGGCAGGCAGTGAGGCAACTGCCCGGCCCACCCGCCAATCTCATTAGCTGGCAATCCGACACTCGGTTACCGCCCCAAGGTGCTTATTGGGTCAAACTGTTGATCAAAAACCCGTCAGCGACCGATCAAGCTTATGGTCTCGCTTTCAAAAGCAAGTTTTACGTTAACTATATCGACTTGTACGTAGTACAAAGGGGACAACTTGTGCGGCACAGCGCGGGCGGAACTTACCGGCCCACCAGCCAGGTTACCGGCCTGCGATTTAGCCCCACATTTACCGCCCGGGCGGGCCAAACCACCGAGTTGTACCTGCGGCTCCAAAACTTCTACGGCTATCCCATCAATCCTTTTTTCGAACTACAGCCCGCCGAGATGGTTGCTCGGAAGTATTGGCATCAGTTAATCGTCGACTTACTCATTGCCAGTGGGTTTGTCATCTTGTTTGGTTACAATTTTTTCCTGTATTTCATTCATCGGAGCCTGGCTTACCTCTATTATATGGGCTATTTGGTGGGGCTGGTTTACATTTTTCAGTTAGAGAGCCTACAATTGTTCGACCTTTTGCAATTAGAACACCCTGGGCTTATGGTATCATTCTATTACTTAGTAATTGATAGCACCCTCGTCTGTTACACCATGTTCATTAACCAGATGAACGAGTTGCCCGCTGCCAAACTGCGGGCGGCCCGGACCAACCGAAGGCTCGTCAGGTTTACGCTGGGCAAAGCCGGGGTGATCCAGTTGCTTTTTTGGGTTAATCAAAACCATTATTGGGTTGATCTGACTAACATCCTAGGGTTTGCAGTGCAGTTGGGCTTTGCGTTGCGGGTGCTTTATCATTTGCGCCAGCAGCCCCGAGGCCCGGTGTGGTGGGTGATCTTGGGCACTTCCTGCATCCTGATGATGGTGGTTTTGACCGTAACGCTCAACCTGGCCGTGATCCTGGGCTGGACCCAAGGCGAATTTGAGAACAACATCTACCTTTTGCAGTTTGGCGGCCTGGCCGACGCCATCTGTTTTTCGCTAGCCCTGGGGGCCAAGGCGCGGCAGACCCAGCAGCGGGAACGAGAAGCCAGAAATGCCATGTCGGTCATGCAAAGCACCCTGGCCGAACGGCTCACCCATTTAGTAGGCCAGCGCAGCGAGGAACTGGCCACCGCCAACCAGGAGTTGCTGCAACAGAAAGAAGAGCTGACCGCCTTGGCCGAGAACTTGGAAACCTTGGTGCGCCAACGCACGGCCGACCTAGCCCTGGCCATGCGACAGTTGAGCCACTACAACGAACAACTGGCCTATTTTAGCGATGCGCTGGCCAGCCAGTTAGCCCCTCCCTTTGCTGATTTTAAGCAGATGTTGGAGCAACCAGGCGGATTAGCCCAGGGCGACCTTAGGCAACAAGCCCAAATTATGGATGCCAGGCTACAGGATTTGAACCAACACTTTGAGGGCCTCAAAATGGAGTTCGGTGCGCTAACTGCCAAAGAAATAATGCTTGATAGCGATTAATCTTACATGGAGTTTTACTTCTATTAATTAAATTCGTGGAAATAGCCTAAAATTTGAGGTTACTAAAGAAGTGAAGGGCATACATTTTTTTGGGGGGACGTATTGGGCGGCTTTAAAGGTCGGCCTGGGTTTGGGTCTCTTGGTTTTGGCCTTACCTACCTTGGCCCAACCCAGTTGGCCACAAGTAGTGCTGGAAACCCAAGCCAAGCCCCGCGATTTTACCCGTCAACTCCCCCTGCTGGCCGACCCAACCGCCCAGTTCACTTGGGCCCAAGCCCAACAACTGATGGCCGAACAGCCGCCCCAGGTAGTTTGGGGACCGGGAGTTCCCCTCTCGAAAGCTGGGGCCTATTGGTTTAAGTTGGTGGTAGTAAACCAAACCGGGCTCGACCAAACCCATGCTTTGGTGTTTGCCAACAAGTTCCATGTAAATGAAATCGATGTTTTTGTGGTAAGCCAAGGCCAATTGGTGCGGCAGGTCAAAGCGGGCACATACCGCCCCCGGTCGCAACTCACCGACTGGCGGTTTGGTCCCACTTTTGTTGCCCAGAACGGCGGCCTCACCGAGGTGTACGTGCGGCTCCAGAACTTCCACGGCTACCCGGTGGCCCCAGGGTTCACCTTGCAAAAGGCCGAGCAGGTAACCGAGAGCCGTTTACAAACCGCCCTCACCGACCTGCTCATTATCAACGTGTTTGTGATAATGGCCATTTACAACCTGCTGCTGTTTTTTACCAACCGCGACCGGGCTTACCTCTATTACGTGGGCTACATGCTCAGCCTGGCCGTGCTGTTTTTGTTCCAAACCTATTATTTGTTTGGCTATTGCCTGCCCCAACGGCCCGAAGTCTCGTCGCACGTTTATTTTTTAGTGGTCGACCTCGCTTTGGTTTGCTATGTGCTGTTTAGCAACCGCCTGTTCGATGCCCCCGTCCGTTACCCTAAGGTGGCCAAGGCCAACCGCTGGTTCGTGGGCATTTCGCTAGCCAAGGCCGGGTTGACCCAGGCCCTGTTGTTTGCCACCCAAAACTACCAATGGGCCGACCTAACCCTCATGGCCACTACCTTGGTGCAAGTGGGATTCATCATTTGGGCGTTGTACCAATTCCGCCGCGAAATAGCGGGGCCGGGTTTCTGGGTAATTGTGGGTACGGGACTAATGGCCCTGGCCATTGTGGCCGCCCTAGGTTTTAACCTGCCGGTGGTGCTGGGCTGGGCCAATCAAACCCTGGCCAATAGCTTCTACACCATCCAATTAGGCGGGATTGCCGAAGCCGTGTGCTTCTCGCTAGCTTTGGGGGCCAAGGCTCGCCTAGCCGAGCGCAAAAGCCGTGAGGCCCAGGCCGACATGCTGCGCTTGCAAGAAGAGCACACCCAGGCCCTTGAGCAATTAGTGCGCGAGCGCACCCTGGAACTAGAAGAAGCCTACCAATCGCTTAACCAACAGAAGGAAGAAATTAGCACCCTGGCCGAAAACCTGGAAGACCTAGTGCGTGAACGCACCTTCGAGTTGGAACTCGCCCTGCAAAACCTGGCCCGCCGCAACCGGGAGATGGAGGAATTTTCGGACATTATCTCGCATAACTTACGTGCCCCGGTGGCCCGGTTCCAAGGCTTACTTAATTTGCTCGATATCTCGGGGGCCGAGGTGGACAGGGACGAGGTACAGCTCCTTTTGCAGCAGTCTTCGCGGGACTTGGACGAAGTGCTGCACGACCTGAACTACATCTTGGAAATCCGCAAACGCAAGGACTTGCCACTCGAGTTGGTGTCGTTGTACGAAACCGCAAAGCAGGCGGTAAGCCGATTTGAGCCGCAAATTGTCCAGGCCCAGGCCCAAGTGCTCATCGATATCAAGGAAGAATACCGTATTAGGTCGGTGCGGCCCTATTTGCAGAGCATTTTTAGCCAATTGGTCGACAATGCGGTGAAATTTAGGTCCCCCAACCGGCCCCTGCAATTGCACTTGAGTGCACAGCTCGGCCCCGACCAAACCATGCACATCGCAGTGAAAGACAATGGCTTAGGGATCAATTCCCCTGACGACGACCCACAGCGGATATTTGGCCTTTACCGCCGTATGAACACCCAGTTTGAAGGTAAAGGGCTGGGCCTCTTCTTGGTCAAAACCCAGGTGGAAGCCCTCAACGGGCGCATCGAAGTGGAGAGCCGGTACGGCACCGGTAGCGAGTTTCGGGTGTATTTGCCCAGTACGCTCCGAGTTGGTTAACTTTGCCCGGCTGGGCCAGGTGCCCGCCATTCTGCTCATGCTTGCTTTTATTGCCAAAAGGTTACTGTACGGCCTGGTCGTGGTTTTTGGGGTAACCGTGGCAGTGTTTTTCATCTTCCACGTGCTGCCGGGCAACCCGGAAGACTCCCTCGGCGATCGCCCTAACCGGGAAGAGGAACGCGAGCGCCTGCGCGTAGCTTACCACCTGGATCAACCATTGCCGGTTCAGCTGGCCCTTTACCTAAACGACCTGTCGCTCCTCTCGGTGCATGACAACACGCCCGCCAACGCCCAGAAATACGCCTACCAGCCAGTTTTTGGCTGGGGTAGCAAAGTATTGGTGTTCAAGGCCCCCTACTTGGGCCGGTCGTTCCGCACCAACGTGGACGTGCGCCAAACCATTGCCAACGACCTGCTAGGCACGTTTTGTTTGGCGGTGTCGGCCATGATCCTGGCCACGCTGCTGGGGGTAAGCTGGGGCTTGCTGGCCGCCCTTAACCAAGGCCGGTTTTGGGATCACACCGCGCTGACCTTGTCCGTGGTGGGTATTTCGGCCCCGGCGTTCATCACGGCTATTTTTATCCAGGTGTTACTGGGCTACTACCTGGGCGAGTGGACGCGCCTGCCGCTGCAAGGCTCGTTGTTCGAGCGGGACATTTCCGGGGTGTTGCAGGTTCACCCGGAAAGGTTGGTGTTGCCCGCCCTCACCCTGGCCATCCGGCCGCTAGCGATTGTTACCCAAATTACCCGCAACTCGATGATTGATGTGTTGGCCCAGGATTTTATCCGCACGGCCCGGGCCAAAGGCAGCCCCCGCCGGAGCATTATTTTGCGCCATGCCCTCAAAAACGCCATTAACCCGGTGCTCACCACCATCACCGGCTGGCTGGCCTCGCTCATGGCCGGGGCTTTTTTTGTGGAATATGTGTTTAGTTACCACGGCCTGGGCTACGACACCATCGTGGCCGTGCGCGCCCAGGATTTCCCGTTCGTGATGGGGGCCACCATTACCGTGGCGGTGTTTTTCGTGGCCATCAACCTAGTCGTGGACGTGCTTTATGCCTGGATCGACCCCCGGGTGCAACTACAGTAGGTTTGCTAGGCATCATCAATTTTGGTATGAGTCAGACCATAAGGAGAAAATCAACCATCGCCAGGCAGTTTAGCCGATAATCCGGTTCAATACTTTGGCCGTACTTTATCAGGTTGCCAGGCTTTTAGCTGTTGGCAGAGAGTAGAAAAAGCCCCCCAATCGCTACGAGGTTGAGGGGCTTTGCTATTCACAATGAATTGATTTTGAACGATTAAGCCCGGCTAGCCAGGGGCACAAACGGCCGGTGGGGCTTGCCCACAAACACCTGGCGCGGGCGGCCGATGGGCTCTTTGGCCAGCACCATTTCGCGCCACTGGGCAATCCAGCCCGGCAGGCGGCCCAGGGCAAACATAACGGTGAACATGTTAGTGGGGATGCCCAGCGCGCGGTAGATGATGCCCGAGTAGAAATCAACGTTCGGGTACAGCTTACGGCTGATAAAGTACTCGTCTTTGAGGGCGTACTCTTCCAGTTGGCGGGCAATGTTGAGGGCCGGGTCGTCAATTTTGAGGGCGGCCAGCACGTTGTCGCAGGCTTTTTTGATGATTTTGGCCCGAGGGTCAAAGTTTTTGTACACCCGGTGGCCAAAACCCATGAGGCGGAAGCCGCTGTTTTTATCCTTGGCCATGTCCACATACTTTTTCACGTTGCCGCCGTCAGCTTTGATGCGCTCCAGCATCTCGATCACTTCTTGGTTGGCTCCGCCGTGCAGCGGCCCCCACAGGGCGTTGATGCCCGCCGCCACCGCCGAAAATAGCCCCACTTGCGAGGAGCCAACAATCCTGACTGTGGAAGTGGAGCAGTTTTGCTCGTGATCGGCGTGGAGGATGAGCAGCTTGTCCAGCGCGTCCACCACCACGGGGTTCACTTCGTAGTCTTCAGTGGGGTAGGCGAACATCATGTGCAAAAAGTTGGCACAGTAGTTCAAGTTGTTGTTGGGGTAATTGAGCGGGTGGCCCATGCCGTTGCGGTAGCTCCAAGCCGCCAAAGTCGGCAACTTGGCCAGCAGGCGCACAATGGTAAGGTCCATCTCCTCCACGGTGCGGTGGCCGGGGTAAAACGCCGTGAGCGAACACACCAAAGACGACAGCACGCCCATGGGGTGGGCGTTGGCGGGGAAGCCGTCGAAAATTTTGCGGATGTCTTCGTGTACCAGGGTGCGGCGGCTAATATCGCGCTCAAACTTATCTAACGTTGCCTTGTTGGGCAGTTCGCCATAAATAAGCAGGTGGGCCACTTCCAAAAAGTCGGCATGTTCGGCCAAATCCTCGATCCCGTAGCCCCGGTAACGCAAAATCCCCTCCTCGCCGTCCAGAAAGGTGATGGCACTTTGGGTGGCCCCGGTGTTTTTATAACCGATATCTAGCGTGATCAACCCGGTTTCATCGCGCAATTTGCTGATATCCAGTGCGGTTTCATGCTCGGTACCTTCAATAACTGGCAGTTTGTAAACCTTCCCCTCGTAGTGCAATTCGGCGTGTTTCGACATGTAGGTAACAGATTTTGGGATGAAGACTCGATTTGGTTAAGGAAATAGCTCCTTTGGCGCGGCTAAATTAGACCGAAACCGATAAATATAAAAAGTCGACTCAGCGGGCACCAAAGTCGGTATAAAAAGCCATTTGCCGGGTAAATTGTTTGGCCGGGCCGGGGTTTTATCGAGGTCAGCCCGCCAGGCCGCCTAGTTGGGCCGGGCTAGTTTGCCGACCCAAAGCAGTTTGAAGAAGTACACGTTAGTCGTTTGCGGGCAACGCCCAACGGCATTTGGGATTGCCAACTGACTTTTTTACTCTAATTTGGTACCAGCTGCCAGGCCCAATTTGGCAAATTGAGGCGGCCAACCAAATTGACCAATCACCAAGGATCATGAATAAAGAAATCACTTCCAAAATAATCGGGCAGCTTAAACCAGAAGCGGGTTTGTATGATTGGTGGAAGAGCGATCAGGTGGAAATCCCGTTTTTTGACAATAAAAAACTGACGATTGCCTTTGCCGGGTGCGACCCCGAACGCGACCCAACATTTATCGAGGAAGCCGACCGGGCCTTGACGAATTTCTTTAAGCTAACCAGCAAAGATAGACAGGCCATTTCGGGGCTTGTCGAACAGCATTGCCAGGACTTTTTAAAAGAAATTGGCGAGGAGGAACTGGTGCGAATAACCAACCCGAACGAGATTTGGGATTTTGTGTATCCAACGGAAATTTTCTTGAAAAGGCGCCCCAACCGAGACCAGGATATTTACTTGGTAATCGCCTGCGAATGTGAGTGGGAAGAGGAACACGGGTTGCAGCTTGTGTTTAGGCAAGGTAAGCAACTAACCAGGCTAAGTGCCCAAGACGGGCATTTGACCGAGGCGAACGCTTATGGCAAACCCGATGAGGAAGACGAACTGCTGTCGCAATTTAAATAAGCGGAAGCGGCCCAAACGGGATTTGGATCAAATGCGAAACAGGTTTGAACAGCCCCCATGCGTCTCCTTGAGGCTACGATTTTCGCAAGCATATGCAGGTGCAGCCCATCCTTGGGCCTAACCTTGGAGGTGGCCTGGGTACCCGTTTTTTCCCCCATCCAGGCAAACCAGTTGCCTTGTCCTGGCCGCTGCTAGGTTAGCTGGGTTTGGGTACGGGCAAGCCCAGATATCAGGCCCTGTAAACGTTCGCGAACTCGCTCCGAAAGGGCGCTTCGGGCAAAATTTGCCGCAAATGGTGCTTGAGGTGCTCCACATAGTCCGCCATTATGAAATCGAGGCGAAAAGGCCCGGCCCCGGCAATGCTGATTGTGTGGGCCAACCGAGCCGGGGCTGCGTGTTCTATCACCCAGGCCAGATGCAGGTTGTACGCCTGCCAGAGCGTGAGCAGGCTAGGCCAGGCTGCTTGCTGATAGTGCTGGGCGGCCACCCAAAAATCTTGGGCGTAACCCACAAAGTCATGGTGGGGCTGGGCCAGGGTGCGCACAAACTTGTGGTGGTTGTTGCTCGCCGAGTCAATCAAATGGCCCAGGATTTCCTTGGGCGACCACTTGTCGGGTGCGGGCTTGACGCGGGCGGCGGCTTCGTCCAGTTGTTGCAAAAGGGACCAGGCCAGGCCCACTACTTGGCGCAGTTGGTTGGCAATCAGTGGCGGGTGAGTCATCTAAATTGGCGGTTAAGTCCGAGGGCAATTTAGTTGACCAGGCCGATAACAGCCCACCTTGGGAACTCCGAATAAGTTGCCCACCTGGTTGGTTGTATGTACTTTTGGCAGCCTGCACTTTTTTGGCTGCCATTTTACGCTCCTTATTGTATCGCTTGGTGGCGGCAATCCTCAGCCTGCGGCAAAGGGCCGAGAGTTGCGCAACCCCCTCGGCCACCCAACGGAAATGATCAAATCCGCCAGTTAATCTTTTTCTTCCCTCCATTTTCCTTTTTCATGAAACGTTTTTTTCTCATTGGTCTAACACTGATTTTAGTAGGCCCGGCCTTGGCCCAAACCCCCAGAACCGACGGCCCGGCCCTGGAGCGGCTGGCCCGCGAAGCCCGGTTGCGCCACGCCCAAAACTACCAGCGGGCGGTGCAAGTAGCCCAGCAAACGGGGATGCCCCTGTTCAAAAAAACCGCCGAGGGCGAACTGTTGATGCTCGACGGCCTGGCAGATAACGGGGATCTCAAGTATGTGGTTACCGACAACAACACCCGGGCCGCCGCCACCGTGGGCACCAACCAACTGTGGCAAGGCGGCGGCCTGGGCCTAGACCTGACCGGGGGCAGCCCCGGCGTGCGCGACCGGCTGGGCATTTGGGAAGTGGGCCGCCCCCTAGTGGAGCATCAAGAATACGCCGGGCGGCTCACCATCCAGGATCCCAGCGGCACTGGTTCCGCCACCGCCGATAGCGACCACGCCAGCCACGTGAGCGGCACCATGATCGCCACGGGGGTGGTACCCCAGGCCCGGGGCATGGCCAACGCCGCCAATTTGCGGGCCTGGACTTCGGCCAACGACAATGCCGAGATGGCCGCCGCCGCCACCGGGGCCAACGGGGTGATCATCTCCAACCACTCCTACGGCATTATTGCCGGCTGGCGGTTCAACAGTGAGCGGGCCGGTACCCCGCAAGATCCCCGCTGGGAATGGTACGGCGACACCCGTTACAGCGGCCGGGAAGACTGGCGGTTCGGGTTTTACGACACCGATGCCCGCGAGTGGGACAACATCTCCTACCTCGCCCCTAACTACCTCATTGTCAAATCGGGCGGTAACTTCCGCAATCAAAACGGACCTGCCGTGGGGCAGCCGTATATGCAGCGCACCTTCAACGCGGTGAACAACACTTTCACCTTCCAAGCCGTCAACGCCCGGCCCGACAGCATTTCGTCTAACGACGGATATAATATTTTAACGGGCGAGGCTAACGCCAAAAACGTGTTGGTGGTAGCGGCGGTGAACCCCATCGCCGAAGGCTACAACCAAGTGTCGGACGTGCAGTTTTCCACCTTCAGCAGTTGGGGCCCCACCGACGATGGGCGGATTAAACCCGACATTGCCGCCAACGGGGTGAGCTTGTACTCGTCGCTGTCGAGCGGGCGGGCCAGCTACGGTTTTTTGAGCGGCACTTCCATGGCCGCGCCCAACGCCAGCGGTTCGCTGTTTTTGTTGCAAGAATATTATAGCAACCGTAACGGCGGCAACCTGATGCTTTCTTCGACGGTGCGAGGGCTGGCCATCCACACCGCCAACGAAGCGGGACCTAGCCCCGGCCCCGATTACCAATACGGCTGGGGCTTGCTGAACATCCCGCAAGCCGCCCGCGTGATCGACAACCGCGAGGGCACGCACCTATTGCGCGAGGCCGTGCTGGCCCCCAGCACCACTTTTACGGTGGACGTGGTAGCCTCGGGCAATGGCCCGCTCACCGCCACCCTGTGCTGGACCGACCCAGCCGGTACGGTGCTGGCCGTGAGCCGCGCTAACATCAACAACCGCGACCCGCGCCTGGTAAATGACCTGGACTTGCGCGTGGTGGCCGGCAACGAAACCTCCCTACCTTGGACCCTCAATCCCGAGGAACCGGCCGCCCCCGCCACCCGGGGCGACAACATCCGTGACAATGTGGAAAAAATATTGGTGGAGAACACCATCCCCGGCCGCCGCTATACCATCCGGGTAAGCCACAAGGGTACGCTGGCCGGCAATGCCACCGGGCAGGCGTTCTCGCTGCTAGTGAGCGGCGTAGGCGGGCGCGAATATTGCGCCTCGGCCCCCGCCAGCAACAACGATAGCCGCATCGAGCGCGTACAGTTTGGCCAGTTAGACCACACGCCCGAGCCTGCCTGCACTACTTACAGCGACTTTACCAACCTGAGCGCCAACGTGGCCAGCGGGCAAACCTTGGACCTGGTCGTGGGGCTAGGCACCTGCGGCGGTAACTTCGGCAAGGCCGTCCGGGCCTTTGCCGATTGGAACGCCGACGGCGACTTTACCGACCCCGGCGAAACCATTGCCACCTCGGGGGTGGTGGCGGCCACTGGCACCTTCACCGCGCCCATCACCATCCCTTCGGGCTTGCCCGTGGGCCGCATTACCCGCCTGCGCCTGGTGCTGGTAGAAACCAATGCGCCCACTAGCATAACCCCTTGCGGCACTTACCCCAAAGGCGAAACCCGCGACTACCGCCTGGTAGTGGTGCGCCCCGTAACCGACGTGGCCGCCACCGGCCTGGCAACGCCTAACGAAACTTTTTGTGCCAATGCCCGATTTAGCGGGGTAACGGTGAATTTCCGCAACCTGGGCACGGGCAACGCCACCAATGTGGACGTAACCACGGTGGTAACCAATGCCGCCGGGGCTACCCTGGCCACCCTAACGGGCCGATTTACCGGCACCCTCGCCCCGTTCCAGAGCGGCCAACTGCGGCTAGGAGGGCAGTTTAACGCCCAGGCCGGGCAAACCTACACCTTCCGCACCACTGTGCGGGCCGAGAACGACCGCGAAACCAGCAACGACCTGAACGTGAGCACCCGCCAGGTGAGCGCGGTTACCCCGGCGGCCGCCAACTTGTCCGCCACGGCTTGCGGGCCTACGGGCAACGTGATCCTCGCGGGCGCGGGCAACCCCGGCACCCTGTTCTGGTACGATGCGCCCCAGGGCGGCAACTTCCTGGGCGCGGGCGAGCGCGTGAGCACCACCAACCGCCCCGCCGGCTTGGCTTACTACGCTGCCTTGGAAGAATTTCAACGACAGGGCTTTGGGCCTGCCACCAAAAACGCCTTCCCCAACGGCGGCTACAACCAGTTTGGGCCGGGGGTGTGGTTTTCGGTAAACGCGCCGTTTGTGTTGGAGCGGGCTAGGCTTTACATCGGCAATCCGGGGCAGATCACCTTCACCCTCCGCGACCGCCGCACCGGGCTGGACGTATCGGAAACCACCATCGACGTGCAGGCCACCCGCACCACGCCCGGCCCCGGCGTGCAAACCAACGATCCGCTTGACACCGGGGCGGTGTACAACCTCAATATCCTGTTCCCCCGGGCGGGCGAGTTTGAACTGGCCATTAGCTACCGCAACGGGGCCACCATTTTCCGCAACAACGAACTAACGGCCGCCCAAAACCCCTACCCCATCGCCATTCCCGGCCTGGTGAGCCTGGTGGGCAACGGTGCGGCTGCCACGGCGGGCACCACTTTCGCTAACTTTTATTATTATTTTTACGATATGACGATCCGGGCAGCGGGCTGCCCCGGCCCCCGCACCGAGGTGAGGGCCACCGAAATACTCCCGCCGACGGCTACCATTGCCACCTCCACGGGGGGCACGCAAATTTGCCCCGGCACCATCCTCACCCTCACGGCCACTACCGAACCGGGCAATTTGATCCAATGGCAGCGCAATGGGGCCAACGTGAACGGGGCCGTCAACGCCAGTTATGGCATTATCGAAGGCGGGGCTTACCGAGTAGTGGTTACCAACAGCAGCGGTTGCAGCACCATCTCCGCGCCGGTAAACATCACCACCGTAACCGAACTGCGGCCCACCGTAACCGTACAGGGCCAGGTGTTTACCTCGAGCGCGACCAATGGCAACCAGTGGCTGCAAAACGGGCAACCCATTCCGGGAGCCACCGGCCAATCGTTCAACGCTTTTGAGGCGGGCAACTACGCGGTGCGCGTGCGGGTGGGCAGTTGCGACCTGGTGTCGGACTTGATCATCCTTACCGCCACCGAGCAAGCCAGCCCCGCGCCCCGGCCCGGCCTGTACCTGCGGCCCAACCCCGCCGCCGACCGGCTGTGGGTGGAACTGGGCAGCCCCCAGCTAGGCCCGGTGCAAGCCGCACTCTACGATGCCCAAGGTCGGGAGATCAGCCGCCAGACCGCCCAAAAAACCGGCCCCGGCCTGGAGTTGACCTTTGAAACGGGACCTTTGCCCCCCGGCGTGTACCTGCTGCGCCTCACCGAACGCGACCAGACCTGGGTGCGCAAGGTGATAGTAGAGTAAGCAGATTGCATGATTGCATGATTGCATGATTGCATGATTGCATGATTGCATGATTGCATGATTGCATGATTGCATGATTCTTCATTTTTGACCGATTTTTTGTTTTTGAGATCGGATGCACCGTTGTGAGGGTTCCGGTTCATTAGACCTCTTGCGTATTAGATTGTAATCCTTTCAAATTACCCTTTCTGGGCCCGAAATTGCGTCCCCTCCCCGACGGGCAGGGGTGATCCCTTCTATTTTTGGCGGCTCGAAATAGGCCATTTGCATGCGGCTTTGCGAGAAATATTTTGAACGGATCACCCCTGCCCGTCGGACGGCAAAAACGGGAGTTTTTGAGCGAGTAAGTGCGGTTGGCCAGGGTGGGGCCAAAAAAGCGGATTCCGAACGAAAATTCCGGGCTTTTACCCAACCAAAAACCTAATCTGCAAGAAGTCTATTACGAGGATTACTGGCAGGAAGCAAAAACGAAAAAGCCAGGAGCAGACGACGCCCCTGGCTTTTTTCTCGAATACCAATTAAGTACGATTAACGCCAAAATCAAATCGAGATTGTGTATTTACAATCTTGTAAATGATTGATAATCAAATGCAACAATCATGCAATCATTTAGTCATTTCAGTATGATTTTCACACCTGCACCAGCGCGGGCGCGTAGGCCACCAGCCGGTCGGCTTGGGTGTTCAGCAGCTCGTTATACAGGTGGTTGTGGATTTGGCCGTCCGCCAGGTTTTTGTTGATGTTGGCCAGCTTCACCCGCAGGGCCAGCGTTTCCACGTTGAGGTAGCTCAAAATGTCGTTGAAGTGGCTGAGGGCCAGCACCCCGCCCTGCACCCCCGAGCCGAGGCCCACCAGGGCGGCCACTTTCTGGCGCATGGGGTTGGGGTAAGGCAGGCCGTCGATAAAGGTTTTGAGCACGCCGGGGAACGAGCCATTGTACTCCGGGATGACGAAGACGTATTTCTCGGCCTCGGTCATCAATTGGTTCAATTTATTCACCTCCGGGTTTTTGCCCGCGTTGGCGTAAAGGGCGGAAAAAGCAAAGTCGGGCGGCAATTGGTTCAAGTCCAAAATTTGGCTCGTTGCCCCGCGCTCGGCCAATAGTTGGTGATACAATTGGGCTATTTGCAGCGAAACTGCGTCGGGCCGGTTGGTGCCGGCAATAATGGCGATCATGATAAAATAAAATCGGAGTGGAAAGGCTCCAGTTTTGATAACCCGATTTTTCCAAAAAATGTTCAATGGAAACTGGCCCCCGGCCCGGGCGAAGGGGTGGCATCCGTCGTAACTTTTTCCCCTGGCAAGTAACCGCTCAACGGCCAAAAATACTTTGGGGATGGGGTTGCGGCGGTTTCTCCCTAATTTCACGGCCTAAGCCGTGGCCTATGCGATCGTTTCTCCGCAGTTTGTACCTTAACCAACGCCTGTTTTGGGTAGTTACCGGGTGCGTGGTGGTTTTTTTACTCGGGTTTGGTTGGCCGTTTATGCTGGTGGTGGGCAAATTCGTCTTTTTTGGGGCCGTGGGCCTGCTCCTGGTGGACATCCTGATGCTGTACCGGGTGCGCCAAGGGCTGCTGGGCAGCCGCCTTATGGCCGACAAGCTATCCAACGGCGACCATAACCGCATTACCCTGCAATTGCAAAACCAGTACAATTTTACCACCCATCTCACCATCTGGGACGAGCTGCCCGAGCAGTTTCAAGAGCGGAATTTCAAGTTGGCCGCCCATTTAACGCCCGGCCAGGCCCAGGCCCTCACTTACACCGTGCGGCCCGTGCGCCGGGGCGAGTACTCGTTTGGGGCATTGAATGTGTACGCCAGCACCAGCATCGGGTTTGTGGCCCGGCGGTACAAATTCGCCCAAGATTTTACCGTGCCCGTGTACCCCTCGTACATCCAAATGCGCAAGTACGAACTATACGCCATTTCTAATCGGCTCACCGAGTTGGGCATCAAGAAAATCCGCAAGATTGGGCAGAACATGGAGTTTGACCAGATCCGCAACTACGTGCAGGGCGACGACTACCGGTCGGTGAACTGGAAGGCCACCGCCCGGCGCAATAACCTGATGGTGAACCAGTTCCGCGACGAACGCTCGCAGCAGGTGTACAGCGTGATCGACAAGGGGCGGATGATGAAAATGCCCTTTAACGGCATGACGTTGCTCGACTACGCCATCAACGCCGCGCTGGTGATCTCCAACATTGCCATCAAAAAATCGGACAAGGCGGGCCTTATCACCTTTGGGCGGCGGGTGGCCACCACCCTGGGGGCCAGCAACCGGGGCGGCCAAATGATGAAGATCATGGAAACGCTCTACAACCAAAAAACCGGGTTTAAAGAGCCTGACTTTGAGGCGTTGGCCACCCACATCCGCTCGCGGCTAAACCAGCGCAGCCTCATTTTGCTGTACACCAATTTCGAGACGCTCTCGTCCATGGAGCGGCAGTTGTATTTTATGCGCTCGATTGCCAAGCAGCACTTACTGGTAGTGGTTTGCTTCAAAAACACTGAGCTGCACGGCCTGCTCAACCAAGCCCCGAAAACCACCGAGGAAATCTACCAAAAAACCGTGGCGGAGAAATTTATGTACGAGAAACAACTGATTGTGAAGGAATTAAACCGCCACGGTATCCACACCATCCTCACCGCGCCCGAAAACCTGACGGTAAACACCATCAACAAATACCTGGAACTGAAGGCCCGGAATTTAATTTAGGCCCCGCTTTCCCGTTACCCGCCCGCGATTACGCCCGCCGGTGCCCTACCCTGCCCGGTTCAACTGGGTCAATTTTTTATATTTCAGGTACGTGTAGCGCGCGTTCTCGCGGGCGATGATCCACCCGGCCCGGCCGTCCAAGAAACCGCGTTTGAACACGAACTCGGCCAGTAACCGGAACGCCGGGCTGAGGTAGGTTTTCACCCAGCCCGCCCGCTTGCCCGCCTGGTGGTTGCGCTGGGCAAAAAGTTGGCTGTACCGCTCGGTTTTGGCGTAAAACTGGGCCAGGGTGTCTACCGTGTAGTGGCGCACGTGGCCGGTTAGCCGCCCAATCCGGTGCTCGGGCCGTAGGGTGAGGCCCTCATGTACGGCATCGAGGTTCCATTGGATGCGCCGCTGGTCGAACAGCCGCACGTGCTGCTCCGGGTTCCAGCCGCCGTGGCGGATCCATTGGCCGCAAAAATTGGTGATAAACGGCAGGCTAAACGCATCGTAGTCGGCCACCCCGGCGGCGAATTGCCGCTGGATGCTGGCAATCAGTTCCGGGGAAAGTTCCTCGTCGGCATCGAGCGAGATTACCCAGGGGTGGCGGGCCTGGGCATTGCCGAAGTTTTTTTGGGGCGAGTAGCCGTCCCACGCCCGGCGGAAAAACCTGGCCCCTTTGGCCAAGCAAATGGCCTCGGTGGCATCGGTGCTGCCCGAGTCGACAACGATGAGGTCGTCGCTGACCTGGCGCAGGCTGTCGAGGCAGGCCCCGATCCGCTTTACTTCGTTATGGGTGATCGACATGACCCGGCAAAAGTAAACCGATTTTTCACTTCCGAGGGGCCGGGTTTGCCAAACCTCGGCCTGGGAGGCAAAGGCAGGAAAGCCCGTATAATATGGCTAGCCGGAGGAGGGCAGAAAATCCGCAGCGGTTTTGCCCAGGGCCCGGGCCAGCTTTTCCAGTTGGGTCAGGGTAATGTCGCGCTTGCCGTTTTCCAGGTTGCTGTAGCCCGACTGGCACAGGCCAGCTTGGGCGGCCAGGTAAGCCTGGCAAAATTGTTTGTCGAGCCGGGCCTGGCGCAGGCAGCGGGCCACGTGCTGGGTAATGGGGCTGGCGGAGGACGCTTTCATGGCGGGTGGTTGGTTAAAGTAGGTT
>JALONO010000076.1 GCA_025454895.1 Bernardetiaceae bacterium | reverse complement strand
GGCGGGGTAGTTTTGGATGGTGCGGTCCTCGAACAGGGCTTCGGGCAGGCCGTACCAGTGCTCCATGCTGGTGAGGCCCATTTTGGCCGTTTGCAGCACATTGAGCCAGGCCACGTCGGTTTGGGCGTGGTGGCAGGCCGAGCGCAGGCCCAGCTTTTTGGCCTCGTCCAGGGCGGCGGCCATGATGTCGGGCCTAGCCCCAAAGAACTTGATGCCGTCGGCCCCGCGCTGGTGGATGCCCCGCACCCAGGTGCGCGCCTGCTCGGGCGAGGTGATGCCCTCCGGCTCGCCCTGGCCAAACACCATAGGCCTCGATGCGCGGGGCCACGATCTCGCTTTTGTTGCTTTTGGCTTTGTGGGCCAGCACCCAGTCCAGGCCGTTGCCGCAAGACGGGTCGCGGATGGTGGTGATGCCGTGGGCCATCCATAGCTTGAACACGTACTCGGCGGGCGTGCCCTGGGCTACCCCGCCAATGTGGCCGTGCATGTCGATCAGGCCGGGCATCAGGTACATGCCCGCGCAGTCCAGTTCCAGGTCGCCTGGGTTGGCCTTGGGGCGGCCTGCGGGGTCAATGGGCACGCCAGGGTAGCCCACCGTCTTCACCTGGGCAATGCGGTTCTTGACCACCACAATATCGACCGGGCCGGTGGGCGGCGAACCGGCCCCGTTGATGAGCACCACGCCCCGGATAATGAGCCGCCCGGTGGGCGACTGCAGCCCCTCGGCGCGGGCGGGGGCGTCGGCAATGTGGCCTTGGGCCAGGCTCAGGCCCGGCAAACTAACCAGCCACAGGCAAAAACCAGCGAAAAATACTTTCATGCCAAATCTTTTTAGGGAGATCAATAGAAAAGAACGACTACCTAGGGACAGATTAAAGTCCAGCTTTAATTTTTAATTAACAAGCAATTGATAATCAATGTATTGTATTTTAAAGAGAAAGTGATTAGCTTATTCAACTCGTCAATTTAACCAACCAGGAGGCATAAAAGCAACCCAGGTACGCCGCCGCAAGTGGCCGCAATGGCGTAACTTGCAAAAAAAACCACTTTTATGGTGGCCACTGACCTACAAACTCCCCCCCTGGCGCAACTAACCGCCGAAGCTAGCGAGCTACTCAAAAGCCTCATCCGCACCCCTTCGTTTAGCCGGGAAGAAGGGCCAACCGCCGAGTTGATCAACGATTACCTCCAACAAAAAGGCATCGTTACCCATCGCCAAGGCCACAACGTATGGGCTTTTTCGCCTAACTGGCAGCCGCATTTGCCCACCATTTTGCTCAACTCGCACCACGACACCGTGCGGCCCAACGCGGGCTACACCCGCGACCCGTTTAGCCCGGAGGTGGAAGACGGCCGCCTCTACGGCCTGGGCAGCAACGACGCCGGGGGCTGCCTGGTGGGCCTGATCGGTACTTTTGTGCACTACCACACGCTTTTTGCCCAAAACTGGCCCGGCCAAACCTTTAACCTGGTGCTGGCCGCCACCGCCGAGGAAGAAATTAGCGGCAAGGGCGGCGTGGAACTGATTTTGCCCCAACTGGGCCACCTCGACTTGGCCATTGTGGGCGAGCCTACCCAAACCCAACTGGCCGTAGCCGAAAAGGGCCTGATGGTGCTCGATTGCACCGCCCGAGGCCGGGCCGGGCACGCCGCCCGCAACGAAGGGGAAAACGCTATTTACAAAGCCCTGGCCGACATGGAGTGGTTCCGCCACTACCAGTTCGAGAAAATCTCGGAAATGCTGGGGCCGGTGAAGATGACCGTAACCGTGATCAACGCGGGCAGCCAACACAACGTGGTACCCGACACCTGCACCTTCACGGTCGACATCCGCACCACCGACGTGTACCGCAACGCCGAGGTGCTGGACATCATCCGCCAGCATGTAAGCTGCGAGATCAAGGAGCGTTCGTTTCGGTTAAACGCCTCCAGCATCCCCCTCTCCCACCCCATCGTGAAACGCGGGCAAGCCTTGGGCCGCACTTGCTACGCCTCGCCCACCACCTCCGACCAGGCCCTGATGCCGTTCACTTCCATCAAAATCGGCCCGGGCGACTCGGCTCGTTCGCATACTGCCAACGAATTTATTTACCTAGACGAAATCACGGCCGGCCTTCGTTTTTACATTGACTTGCTCGACGGCCTCCAAATTCCCCGCACTGTTTAGCGAGCTAATTAATTCTTCTAAAAATCCTATAAAAATTTGCCTCAATAAACCATTTGGGGCACTTTTATTGCTTTTCTACAATATCGTTTGTAGATTACCAAGGGATGTGCATACCTTTGCAGTGCCCGTGTTTTGTCGGTGAATAGATAACGGATTTGGACTGAATGCCTAAAATTAACGAATATTTACAACTGCACTTTATCATTTTACTCAACAGCTTTATCCCAATTATCGTCAAATTGATTGGGATACCGGCCATTGAAATCGTGTTGTTCCGCACAGCGATCGCGAGCGTGGCCGTTTTGGTTCTGTTGAAAATCCGGCGCATCGATTTCCGGGTCGACTCCCGCACATTACTGGGGCTTTTTGCTTCGGGGGTGCTCACGGCCATTTATTGGGTGTTGCTGGTAGTGGCTACTAAAATTGCCAATGCTTCGGTTTGTTTGGTGGGCATTGCTACCAGTTCGCTCTGGGTTACTTTTTTTACCCCCTTGTTTGGCAAAGGCGGCCTCAATTTCTACCAATTTCTGACCGGCCTGTGCGCCGTTTTTGGCTGTTACATCATTTTCAGTTCTGATTTTGAGTACCAAATGGGCCTGTTCGTGGCCATTGCTGCCGCTGTTTTTGGGGCCTTGGTTACCATTGTAAACGGTCGGTTGGCCCGCCACCACCATCACTACACGGTTACCTTTTACCAAATGCTGGGCGCGTTTTTAGGCTCGGCGGCGGTAATCCCGCTTTTTGCCAGCGGGTTTGGTTGGGAACAAACGCTGGTGCCCCCTACCTCGACCGACCTGGCCCTGGTGGCCCTTTTGGCTTTTGTTTTCTCCATTTTTCTGTATTCAATGGTGATCAGGCTGATGAAAAAAGTATCGCCATTTACCGTTACGTTGGTGGGCAACCTGTCGCCCGTGTACGGCATTCTGTCGGCCCTGGTGGTGTTTGGCCAGTCGGAGGCCATGAACAAGTTTTTTTATGCCGGGGCCATTATTATTTTCTTTTCGGTGATCGCCTTCCCGCTCACTCGTTACTTGGCCTCCAAGATCGTGATCCAGGAAAACCCCTAGGTTCGTCCACATTCGGCCGTTGCGGCCTAAATTCGCGCCATGAACATCAGGGTGGAGCAGCCGGCGGTGGAAGTCCACGACCTAACCGTGAGCTACCAAAACCGACCCATTTTGTGGGGCGTGGACCTCACCCTGCCCCAAGGGGCGTTGGTGGGCATTATGGGGCCAAACGGGGCGGGCAAATCTACCTTGCTCAAAAGCATGATGGGCTTGTTGCCGCTCAGCAGCGGGTACATCCACCTGTTTGGCCAGCCGCTGGCCCAGGTGCGCGCCCGGGTAAGCTACGTGCCCCAGCGCGAGTCGGTGGACTGGGACTTCCCCGCTTCGGTGCTGGACGTGGTGCTGATGGGCCGCTACGGCAAACTGGGCCTGTTTAGCCGCCCCCGCCAAAGCGACCGCGACATCGCCCACGACTGCATCCGCAAAGTGGGGCTGGAAAACCTGGCCCATCGGCAAATCGCCCAACTGTCGGGCGGGCAGCAGCAGCGGGTGTTCCTGGCCCGCGCCCTGGCCCAAAAAGCCGACCTCTACCTCATGGACGAGCCGTTTGCCGGGGTGGATGCCACCACCGAGGCGGCCATTGTGGACCTAGTGCGCGAACTAAAACAACAAGGCAAAACGGTGGTGATGGTCCACCACGACCTCCAGTCGGCCAGCCGGTATTTCGACTGGCTGCTGCTACTCAACCAGCGGCTGGTGGCCAGTGGGCCTACCCACCAGGTGTTTGTGCCGGAGCATTTGCAAGAAGCCTACGGCGGCAAGCTGACCCTGCTGGCCCAAATGGGCGAACTGATGAAACAGGGCAACTACCCCGCCCGGGAAAAGTAGGCGATGGCTCGCCCCAATGCCCCTATTTTTAAAGATTTTCAAGAATGGATGGTAACTTTACCAGCTTAAATTACCTCAACTAGCCCGATGAAAACCGTTGCCCCGGCCGACCTGCCCGTGCCCCAGTTTATGACCCTGCTGCAAAGCGTGGTGGCCCCCCGGCCCATCGCTTTTGTGAGTAGCCAGGACCAAACCGGGCGGGTAAACCTTAGCCCGTTCAGCTTTTTCAACCTGTTTAGCGCCAACCCGCCCGTGGTGGTTTTTTCGCCCTCGCGCCGCGTACGCGACAACACCAACAAGCATACCCTGGAAAACGTGTACGAAGTGCCCGAGGTGGTGGTCAACCTGGTCGATTATGCGCTGGTGGAGCAGACCTCGCTGGCCAGCACCGAATATGCCAAAGGCGTGAACGAGTTTGTAAAGGCCGGGCTTACCCCGGTGGCTTCCAACTTGGTGGCCCCGCCCCGCGTGGCCGAGGCCCCGGCCGCCTTGGAGTGCAAAGTAACCCGCATTATCCCCCTGGGCGATGAAGGCGGGGCTGGCAATCTGGTGGTTTGCCAAGTGCTGTTGGCCCATTTTCAAGCGCATTTGTTTGGCCCCGACGGGCGCATTGACCCGCACCGCGCCGACCTGGTGGCCCGCCTGGGCAGCGACTGGTATTGCCGCGCCCAAGGCCCGGCCCTGTTCGAGGTGGCCAAGCCCCTGGCCCGCCTGGGCATTGGCGTGGATCAACTACCTGCTAACATCCGGCTTAGCAATGTGCTCACAGGCAACCACTTGGGTAAATTGGCCAACGTGGAAAAACTACCTAATCTGGCCGATTTATTACACCTGCAAGTTCCCGCCCAACTATCCCATTTGACCGGGCACGAACTAGCAGCCAAGCTCCTGGAGGCCCAGCAACTGGACTTAGCGTGGAAAGTGCTCCTCGAAAACGAAGAAGGCCAAGGCTGACCTTACCTGCCCACGGCCGGTTGCCCACGAGGCTTAACAATAAATGCCCCAGTTAGTTACGTTTTATGGGGTAACTTGACCTAATTTTTGTAGATTGGTTCCTCAGATAAACTAGCCCATATTTTCTCGACAAAACTTTATGAGTCAGCGTTATTACCCCTACTTCCTCCCATTTGTGTTCGCGGCCCTGGTCGGGTTGACGGGTTTTGGCCCGCAGGCTCAGGCCCAGCGGGCTTATTACGTGGACGGCACGGTGGCGGCCTCGGGCGCGGCTACGGACTGGGCCACCGCCATGCGCACCATCCAAGAAGCCGTTGACACCGCCGGGGCGGGCGACTCGGTGTTTGTGCGCCAGGGCACCTACACTCCCTCGGTGAGTAGCCGCCGCAATGCTGGCGACCCGTCCAGTGCCAGTTTCACCCTTAAAAGCGGCGTGTTGCTCTACGGCGGCTTTGCCGGCACCGAAACCCAGCCCGCTATTGCCGCCGACCGCGCGCCCCTCCCCTCGTTCCGCCCGGAGTTTGGCTACAACGTGGCGGCAACCCCCGCCACTTACACCGGGGCCACCGTACTAAGTGGGGCCCTAAGCAGCGGCGATTTTTGCTACCACGTGGTGTGGGCCGATAATGTGGACAATGGCCAGGTGGGCCAAGCCTCCACTACGGCCGCCTTACTAGACGGTTTCGTCATTCAAGACGGTCGGGCCACCGCTACCGGCCCTGACGCGAACGGCGGCGGCGTATTCGCCCGCGACAGCCGGTTGCGCTTTATCAACGTGGCCATCGAAGATAACCGGGCCAACAATTTTGGCGGCGGCATTTATAGCGAAGCCGCCCATATTTCGTTCCAACTGGGCGAGTCATCCCCCTTGTTTCTTAACAACCGGGCAAGCCAAGATGGCGGGGGTTATTACCTGGCCGCCGGGGCCTATTACGACTTTAGCACGGCCTACTTGGTGATTCGCAACCGGGCCGCCCGCAACGGCGGGGGGTTGTACTTGGCTATTGACGCTAACCAGCGTAGCGACGACGCGGGTTATTACGAAACCTGCGAGGCCCTCAGCGGCGGCGGGTTGTACTTGAACCAACTGGCGGGCGATGCCAACTTTAACGTAAGCCTGCACCGCTACGTGGACTGCCAGGCCACAGGCACCAGCCTGAACGAAGGCCTGGGCGGCGGCTGGTGTATCAATGCCGCCCGGATTGTGGCCACCAACTGCGTTTTCTCGAACAACAACGAAAGCCCCACCGGTAGTCCCCGCCCCGGCAATTCGGCCCGTCGCGGCGGCGGGATCGCCGTAATCGCCTCCCCTGGCGTTGACTTGGTCCGGTTCCGCCACCTTACCCTGGTGCAAAATTCGGCCACCGAGCAAGGCGGCGGGCTGTATGTGCAAGGCGATATTACCCCAAGCGAGTTGCGCTTGGCCAACACCCTTTTTGCCTTTAACCGCGAAGGCAGCGGCAGCGTCCCTAACAGTTTCCGGCTCAATGGCCCAGATACCCGGGCCTGGTTTGGCTACTGTTTGTTCCAAGAAGCCGCCAACCGGATCGCGGCCGAAACCTACGCCACCGTGGCCAGCAACGCGGTGATCGATGCCAACGCTTTGTACGGGGTTGACCCGCAGTTACGCCGCGACATTATCCCCGTACCGGCCAGCCCCGTGGCCGATGCCGGGCGGAACATCTACCAGACTGACCAGTACGAGACCATTAACAACACCGACGAGGTAAACCTCGACTTTTACGAGCGCCTGCGCACCTGCGTAGTGGATATTGGGGCGGTGGAAGTAGTGCAAGAACTGATTAACAGCGGCTCTTGGACGGATGCCAACAACTGGTCGCCGTTCTCCTTGCTGCCCACCCAGACCAACCAAGTGCCTAACGGCCAGCACAACGTGATCGTGAACACGGCGGGCACGGTTACCATCCCGAACGGGCAAGCTGCTTTCGCCCATAATTTGTACTTTGAGCGCGGCACCATCCGCCAGGAAGACCAGAGCACGCTTACCATCCGCCGCCGTTTCCAAAAGTTTCCCGGCGGGGCCAACGACTTTGACCCAGGGGGCGAAGCGGATGGGCTGAATTTTGGGGGCACCGTCATTTTTGAAAACGATTGCCGGGTGCCCGGCCCCAACAACGGTTTTCAGTACGTGATCCGCGACCAAACAAGTGGCGGTCTGCCCGTGCGCTGGTTCTCGGGCGAATTGGCGTTTAACGGTGCGTTCACCTTTAACCGGCTGATCGTGCTTACGCCCGGCACCGACGGCGGCACTGGTGATTATTACGCTACCACGGGTGCGCAAAACCAGGCCGTAACAGTAGGGGCAGGCCTCTTAGCCCGATCAAGGGGCACCATTTTTATAAAACGGGTGTTGGACCTTGAGCAAGGCGATTTTAGCACGCTCAACAACCTGCATTTGCTCTCCAACGTAAACTACACCGCCATTGTGGTCAACCGCACGGTTGGGCCTAACCAAACCGAGATCACGGGCGACCGCCTGGTAACCATTGACCGTTACGTGGACGCTTACCAAGCCAGCCGCTTGGCCCAACAAAACGGGCTGGGCTATAACTACGTC
Source organism: Bernardetiaceae bacterium (assembly GCA_025454895.1). GTDB lineage: Bacteria > Bacteroidota > Bacteroidia > Cytophagales > Thermoflexibacteraceae > JALONO01. The sequence continues at coordinate 7,171 of JALONO010000076.1, read as the reverse complement.
TCGCCGCCAGTAAGCGAACCGGGCAACTTGAGCCAAGGGGTCAACATCAATCAATTTGCCAACAACGGGGCCATGAACCCGCGCGGCATCGTGCTCGACAACCCCGGCGATCCTTATTACTGGTTTAACCTGACTTACCGGGTGAGCAACTTCCCCACTTTTTTCAAATACGAAGAAGGCGAGAACACCCAGTTTGAGGGCGGGGCCGCGCCCCAGGCCGGTTGGCGCTGCGTGGCCCCCAACGAAATTACCCAACTGGGCCGGGGCTATTGCGTAAACCTGGAAGCCGGGCGCACGTTCCGGTTCCGGGGCGTGCTCACCAACGGCAATTACAGCATCAACGTTACCCGGGGCAACAGCTCGGCTTCCGGCTGGAACCTGCTGGGCAACCCCTACCCCTCGCACCTGAACTACGAACAATTGATCGCGGCCAACAGCGGCCTGGTGGACAACACGATATGGCTACGTACCGCCACCTCGCGCTTTTTGGGCACCTGGGCCACCTACGTAGCGGGCACGGGCCTGGGCGGCAACCTGCCCGGCCTCAACGGGGCCACCGACCGCATGCAAACCATGCAGGGCTTTATGGTGCGCGCCCGCGCCAACGGCCTATTTAACTTTACCAATGCCATGCGGCCCATTGATTACGCCAAGCCGCGTTTCTTCCGAGAAGAAGGCACCGAAAGTGCCAGCCCCATCGTGAAAGGCTATGTGCGGCTGGAAGTAACCGCCCCCGGCGGCCAAGCCGACCAAGCCATTGTGTACTTCCACCCCGAGGCGACCGAGCAATTTGACCCCCGGCTAGACGGCGAGAAAGCGTTTTTCAACTCCTCGCCCGTGCCGGGGCTTTACACCCTGGCCCCTGGCAAAAACGTGGCCATCAACGGGTTGCCTGCCCAACTGTTATCGCAAACCACCACTATTCCGCTGGCCTTGAACGCCAATGCGGCCGGGGCTTACCGCCTGCACATCGACACGGCCGCTTATTTTGCCAACGGCACGGGCATTTATGTAGAAGATAAAACCACGGGCACGGTCCATAACCTGCGCGAGGGAGCCTACACCTTCCAAACCCAGACTGGCCGCCACGAAAACCGTTTGGTACTGCGCCTGGTGCCCAACGACCCTGGCCTGGCCGACCCCGCCACCCGCGATCAGTTGGCCCTGTTCCCTAACCCGGCCCAGAGCCACGTGGGGCTGCAACTGACCACCACCCCCGGCCATCAACTGACCATCATCCTGGCCGACCAGTATGGCAAAGTGTACCAACAGTACCAAGCCGAGGCGGGCCAGCCCAATTTCTACCAAATTTTACCGATCAATCAACTGCCGCGTGGCCTATACCTCATCTCCGTAAAAGATGGCGACCGGGTACGCACCCAAAAATTTATCAAAGAGTAGCAGAAACTTGGCGGGGTCAATTTTGAGAAACTGACCCCGCCAAGTTTTTCTCCAAAAACAAAATCCTGCCCTTCAACTAACTGAAAGCCAGGATTTTGTTTTAGGTGTAGTGTGGCCACTCTGCTGGCCAGAACTGCTACGTAATACCAAAATCAAATAAAAATTGTGTATTCCCGATGTTGTAAATGATTGATAAACAAGCGGAACAATCATTTAATCAGGCAATCATTAAGTCATTTTAGTATTAACTCCGGTTTTTGGCCAGGCTGGATAAACCGAGTTTGATCTCGGTGAGCTTTTGCTTGGTGTTGAGCGGAAAATCGCCCTGCATCATCCAGTCGTAGTATTGTGGTTCGCGACGCAGTACCTCGGCCACGGGCACGTTTTTATGCTTGCCGAAGTTGAAAATGGGCACGCCCTTGCTATCTAGGGCAATCCGGCCCGCAAAATCGACCAAGTTGGAGGCCGTGAGGTCGTGGAGCGATTGCACGTCGTTTTGGATGGGGACAGTGGCGTTCCCGTTTTTATCCTCCACCGCTACCCCTTCGTAGAATTTCACCTGCGCGTCCAGTATCTCATAGGTAGCCAAGGTATCGGCCTCGGCACTGTGGGCGTTTTCCAGCTTTCGGTCACAATAAAACTTGTAGGCGGCGGAGAGGTTGCGGGGTTCCATGAGGTGGTAAATGCGCTGCACATCCACCACTTTGCGGCTGGAAGGATCGAAGTTGATGCCCGCGCGCAGAAATTCTTCCACCAACAGCGGCAAATCGAACTTGAGGACGTTAAAACCGGCCAGGTCGGCCCCCTCCAGCATGGCGGCCAGGTTGCGGGCCACCTGCTTGAAAGTGGGCTTATCCTTTACATCGTCGTCATAAATGCCGTGGATCAAACTCGCTTCGGTGGGGATGGGCACCTGGGGGTTCAGGCGCTCGGTATGCACGGTGCGCTCGCCCGACGGGAACACCTTTAATAGGCAAATTTCCACGATACGGTCGGTGGCGATGTTGATCCCAGTAGTTTCTAAGTCGAAGAAAACGAGCGGATTACGTAACTTTAAGTTCATATGTAAATCGATAGGCAACAAAGATAGGTTAAGCCGGGCAATGCCCACGGCCGCTGCTGCAAAAAAGCCCGCGCCAAATTTGCCCCAACTTGCCCAATTAGATGAGTTTTAAGTTGGGGGCAATAAGACCGCCCGATTGGGAAAATGGACTTAATTTTGTACCCACTTACTAAACCGTGATTGGGTTTTCTGCGTATCAAATAACCGATACGCGGCCGGAATTCCTCCCCTGCCCATGAGCGATCCGCTTCACCTTTACTTTTGGTTAAACAACACTTCAGGGTTATGCACCAGGAATATGAAAAGTACACCGAGCAAGATTTGTTAGTATGGCAACTATTGTTTGACCGCCAAATGAAACAGTTGCCCGGTTTAGCCTCGCCCGCTTACCTAGAGGGCATCGAGAAAATCGGCTTTCGGCGGGACCGCATCCCGCATTTTGGGGAAATGAACGCCGCCTTGGGGCAAATTACGGGTTGGCGGGTGGAAGTGGTGAAGGGCTTGATCCCCAATAAGGAGTTTTTCGAGATGCTCGAGAGCCGGGGGTTCCCGGCCAGCACCTGGTTCCGCAAGTTGGAACAGTTGGACTACCTGGAGGAGCCTGATATGTTCCACGACGTATTTGGGCACGTGCCGTTGCTGACCAACCACGATTTTTGCGGCTTTTTGGCCGGGCTGAGCAAAGTGGCCCTCCAATTTATCGACCACGAATTGGCCATCGAGCTCATTGCCCGGCTGTACTGGTACACGGTGGAGTTTGGCCTTATCCAAGAACCGGAGGGCCTGCGCATCTACGGGGCGGGCATTTTGTCGTCGGGCGGCGAGTCGGTGTACTGCCTGGGGCCGCAGCCGCAGCGGGTACCGTTCAACGTGGCCGAGATAGTGGACACGCCCTACATCAAGGAGAAGTTTCAGGAGAAATACTTCGTGATCCACAGCTACCGAGAGTTGTTCGACTCGCTGCCCCAATTGGCCGCCATTATTGCCCAAAAGGTGGGGCAAGCGGCGTTGGTGTAATACTAAAATGCCTCAATGATTGCATGATTAAATGATAATTCTCCCTGATTATCAATCATTTAAAAGACAGGAAATACGCAACCTGGATTTAATTTTGGTATAATTTTATAAGATAGCAGGACTAAATGATTGTTCTTCCTGGTGATCAATCGTTTATCCGATCAGGAATGCGCAACCTCTTTTTACGCTGGGATAACCCGCGGAGAAGCTATCAATAATCCCCTTTGAACATCCGCTCCCAGCGGATACGGCCCCAAAACCCCTCGCCCTCGGGCGCGAGCGAGAACCAGGTGAGCCAGGCTTTGCCCACCAGGTGGTCGGCGGGCACAAAGCCCCAGGTGCGCGAGTCGAGCGAGTTGTGGCGGTTGTCGCCGAGCATAAAATAATAGTCTTGCCGGAAGGTGTACTGGGCCACCGGCTGGCCGTTGAGGTAGGCCACCGGCGATGAGCCGTCGGGCGGGGTTTTCACCTCCCAGCCTGCCGGTTTTTCGTGCTGCTCGATGGTGGTTTGGTAAATGGCCAGGGTTTGCGGGTTAAGCGGCAGGGTAGCCCCTTTTTGGGGCACCCACAGCGGGCCGTAATTGTCTAAGTTCCAGGCATGATAGCGCGAAAAGGGGAAGTACTTTTCGCTGTCCATGCCGGGGGCGTACTCGTTGGCGGCCAGTTGGGCCACGGCCGGGTCCTGGGCCAGTTGCTGGGCCGCTGCCGCCGAGCAGTGTACCACATAGCCCGTGCCGGGCAGTTCCATATACCCGCCAATATGGTGCGTGGCCAGGTTAAGGGCCGCGCCGGGACGCACCTTGAGCGCGTAGGAATGTTGCACGGTGGCTGGCCCTGCCCACACTCGGCCGTTTACAAACACCCGCTGGTTCACGATTTCCAGCGTGTCGCCGGGCAGGCCCGCGCACCGCTTGAGGTAAGGCGGGCGCATGTCCACGGGGGCGGCCTCGTCGGCCGGGTAGTAAAACACCGCCACGTCGCCGCGCTGCACCGAGCCGAGGCCGGGCAAGCGGTGCGCGGGCCACTGCCAACCCGCCCAGTACGACCGCCACCGCGTACCCGGTAGCGTGCTCCCCACCAGGGGCACTTGCAGGGGCGTGTGCGGGGTTTGCGGCCCGTAGGCCAGCTTACTCACCAGCACATAGTCGCCGGGCAGCAAGGCCCCTTCCATCGACGAACTGGGCACCCAAAATGCTTCCACCAGCAGCCAATGGGCCAGCGTGGCAATTAAAAAGGTGTAGATGAGGGCGTTGGCCCACTCGCGGAGGGCACTTTTGCGTTTTGCGGGCGAGGAAACGGTAGCCAAAGGGTGGTTTTTAAGGCAAATTTAGGCGATGGAATTTTTTGGCCAAGCCAGAAAATGTAGGGGCGGGCATCAGGCCCGCCCTGGTGGCCGATACACGTCCGTTCTCAACCGCTCGCAAGGGCGATCGCCCGCCCGCAGGGTTTCAGGGCCTTGAAAGAGACCAATCTTATTATATTATATACCAATGTCGTTTTTAAGTAATGCCATAAAAAATTGATAACCAAGAAAAATAATCATTAGACCGGGCAATCATTCAGTTATTTAAAAATTAGCTAGCAAACGCCCCCGCCAGGATTTGCTCAACGGTGAGGCCCCTGAAATCAACCGCGTACAGGTTGGCCAGGGGCAGTTCGGCGGCGGAATGGGTGGTCCCGATGGCCAGCACCTTGGCCCCGGCCGCGTGACCCGCCTGCACGCCCGCGATCGAGTCTTCCAGCACCAGGCAGCGGGCCGGGGCATAGCCAACGGCCGCAGCGGTTTTGAGGTAAATTTCCGGGTTAGGCTTGCCGTGGTCGACAAAGCTCTCGTCCAAAATAACGGGAAAGTAGCGGGCCAGCCCGGTTTTGGCCAGGGTAAAATCCACGTTGGCCCGGGGGGCCGAGGTGGCAATGGCGCACGGGATGCCCCGCTGGGCCAGGTCCTCCAAAAACGCGGGCAGGCCGGGCACGGGCCGCACCTCGTGGTCGTACAGTTCGCGGTAAAGGGCCTCTTTCTCGTCGGCGTACTGCCGCAACTGGGCGGGCGTTACCTGGCCGTTGAACAGGTTGGTGATCCACTCCTTGTTGGTGCGGCCATAGATTTTGGTGCGCAGTTCGTCGTCGGTGAGGTGGTAGCCGTGCTGTTCGCAAAAACGGATAAGGGCCAATTTGTGGTACGGGTTGCTGTCCACAATTACCCCGTCCATGTCAAACAGGGCGGCAAAAGGAGCGGTCATGCGGCAAAAAAGGTTAAACGGGCCAATGGTAGGCCCAATCGGGGGCAATGTTAGCGCAAAGCGGGCAAGTTGCTCGCACTGGAAAAGGTTTTGGGTGGCTTTTGGTTTACCTCCAACCGCCGCCCCGGTAACGAAGATGGCCCAGGAGCAGGTTTTCAAAGGTAAAAAGCTCGTTTGACGTAAATTGCTACGTCATGGACAAGCCGCGCCGTAAAGTACTCATTATCAGCTACTATTGGCCGCCGAGCGGGGGCATTGGGGTGCTGCGCTGCCTCAAAATTGCCAAGTACTTGCGCCAGTTTGGCTGGGAGCCGGTGGTGTTCACCGCCAAAAACGCCCACTACCCCGGCCACGATGAGAGCAATTTCAAAGACATCCCGCCCGGCCTTACGGTGCTCAAACAGCCCATTTTTGAGCCGTATGCCTGGTACAAAAAGTTCAGCGGCAAACCGGCAGATGCCAACGTGAACAACGACCTGGTGGCCGCCACCGACGCGGGCAGTTGGCAACACCGGCTGGCCGTATTTATCCGCAGCAATTTTTTTATCCCCGATGCGCGGGCGTTTTGGGTAAAACCCTCGGTCAAGTTTTTGCTTCACTGGCTCAAAAACAACCCCGTGGATGCCATTTTTTCCGACGGGCCGCCGCATAGCAACACCCTGATCGCGTGCCGGGTGAAACAACAGACGGGCCTGCCCTGGCTGGCCGATTTCCAGGACCCCTGGACCCAGGTGGACTACTACCAGCGGCTGCACCTGCTGCCCTGGGCCGATGCCAAACACCGCCGCCTGGAGCAACAGGCCCTGGCCACCGCCGATGCCCTCACCATTGTAAGCCCCACCTGGAAGCGCGACATCGAGCGGCTGGGCGCGCGCAACGTCCACGTGGTGCCCTGGGGCTACGACGAGGCCGACTTTGCCGGGCTACACTTTGCCCCCGACTGGAAACTGACCCTGACCCACGCGGGCCTGGTGGGCGAAGACCGCAACCCCACCGGCCTGTGGCAGGCCCTGGCCCAACTGGCCCAAACCGAGCCGGGGTTTGCCCAGGTGTTTAAGCTGCAACTGGTGGGGCAGGTGGCCCCAGCGGTGCAAGCCCAAATTGCCCGCCACGGCCTGGCCAGCCTGGTGGAGGTGCGCCCGGCCGTACCCCGGGCCGAGGCCCTCCAACTCCAGTTCAATAGCCAGGCCCTGCTGCTGCTGCTCAACCAGGCCGACAACGCCCAGGGCCGGATCCCCGGCAAGTTGTTCGAGAACTTGGCCAGCCGCCGCCCGGTGCTGTGCCTAGGCCCCCCCGGCAGCGACGTGGACTACATTTTGCGGCAAACCGGGGCCGGGGCCGCCCTGGCCCACGCCGACGTAACGGGCATCCAGGCCGCCCTGCGCGGGTTTTACCACACTTACAAAGCGGCGGGCAACCTGCCCAGCCCCACCGACCCGACGGCCCTGGC
>JALONO010000316.1 GCA_025454895.1 Bernardetiaceae bacterium | reverse complement strand
GAAGTTTATGAAAAAATCGCCGTGGCCCGGCAGCTAAGCCGCCCGGTGGATGGCCACGCCCCCGGCCTGCGCGGCGAGCAGGCCCGCCAGTACATTGCGGCGGGCATCAGCACCGACCATGAATGTACCACCCAAGCCGAGGCCGAGGAAAAGTTGGAGCTTGGCATGAAAATCATTGTGCGCGAGGGCAGCGCGGCCAAAAACTTTGCCGCCCTTATTGGCCTGCTGCCCCAATATTGGCCGCAAATGATGTTCGGTAGCGACGACAAACACCCCGACGACCTGGTGGAAGGCCACCTGAACCAACTGGTAGCCCGGGCGGTGGCCCTGGGGTACGATGTGTTCAAGGTGCTGCAAATGGCTTGCGTGAACCCGGTGCAACACTACGGCCTGCCCGTGGGCCAACTGCGGGTGGGCGACCCCGCCGATTTTATCGTGGTTGACAACCTGCGGGCCTTCAACGTGCTGCAAACCTACATCGACGGTCAACTGGTGGCCGAACGTGGGCAAACCCGGCTGCCCAGCGTGCCCGTGGCACCGGTTAACCAATTTGCGGCCCGTACCCTCATCCCTGCTGACCTGCAAGTGCGGGCCACCGCGCTGCGCCTGCGGGCGATCGAGGCGCTGGACGGCGAGCTGCTCACCCGCGAGTTAATTCTGCCCGCCCGGATCGAGCAGGGCCTGGCCGTGGCCGACGTGGCGCGGGACCTGCTCAAAATTGTGGTGGTGAACCGCTACGCCGATCGCCCGCCCGCCGTAGCGTTCATCCGCAACTTTGGGCTGCGGGCCGGGGCCATTGCCTCGTCGGTGGCCCACGACTCGCACAACGTGATTGCGGTGGGGGCCACCGACGAAGCCCTATGCCAGGCTATTCACTTGGTGATGGCGGCCCAGGGCGGGGTTTCGGTGTGCGGGCCGGCCGGGAGCCAAGTGCTGCCGCTGCCCGTGGCGGGCCTCATGGCCGCGCAAGACGGCTACCAGGTGGCCCAGGCCTACTCTGCCATTGACCGCCAGGCCAAAGCCTTGGGCAGTTCGTTGCGCTCGCCTTACATGACGCTCAGCTTTATGGCCCTGCTCGTTATCCCGGCCCTCAAACTCAGTGATTTAGGGTTGTTTGACGGCCAGAAGTTCGAGTTTGTGGATTTGTTTGTTGATTAGACCGCTTGCAAATTCAATTTTGGGCCGCGGTGATCCGTTCAAAGATATTTCTCGCAAAGACGCAGAGACGCAAAGGTGGTTTTGGGGATTACCGGGGGTGCACAGCTGGGCAGTGGCTGGCTTAGGGGGGCGGAGGGCGCGAGGTAAGGAGCGGCTAGTGGCCGTCCACCAAAGGGAGGTCAAAGGTGAAGGTGGTGCCTTGGCCCAACTCGCTGCTGACGCTAATGGGGGCCTGGTGCTTTTCCAAAATGTGCTTGACGATGGCCAGCCCCAGCCCGGAGCCGCCCTGCTGCCGCGAACGGCTTTTCTCGACCCGGTAAAACCGCTCAAAAATACGTTTGAGGTGTTCTTTGGCGATGCCCGGCCCGTCGTCGCTCACCCGCACGGTTACTCGCCCGGGCTGGGGCAGTAGTTCCAGGGTTACGCGGCCCTCTTCTTTGCCGTACTTGATGGCGTTGCCCAGCAGGTTGGTGAGCACCTGGCCCAGGCGCGTGTAGTCGGCGTGGACCCACAGCGGCTGGCCGGGCGGGGCCAGCAGCACCATTTCGGAGCCTCGTTTTTTGGCCTTGGCTTCCAACTGGTCAAATATGTCGCGGGCGAGGGCGGTCAGGTCCAGGTCCTCGAAGTGCATGGTGATATCGCCCGACTCGATTTGGCCAAGGGTGAGCAAATCTTGGATGAGCATGCTCAGTCCATCCAGGCTTTTGGCGGCTTTTTTCAAGAATTTGTAGCGGACAGCCTCGTCGTCCACGGCACCGTCGAGCAGGGTGAGCACGAAACCCTGGGCGGCAAACAGTGGTGTTTTCAGTTCGTGCGATACATCGGCGATGAACTCCCGGCGGAATATCTCCAATTTCTTGAGTTCATCAATTTCTTTCTGCTTGCGCCCGGCGTAGGCCTCGATCTCGTTACGTACCAACCGCAGCGGATTGGTGGAAGGGCTGCTGGCCAGGCGCTCGCTCACCTGCCCTTTGAACCCTTTGCGGTTGATTTTATCGATGGCCTCGGTCAGGTTCTTGATTTCCCGGAAAATGAGGAACTCGAACGCCACGTAACTAAGCAAAAACACCGACGCGAACGACAAACAGCCCACCAGGACTAGTTCCTTTGGCTCGGCGGTGTCCAATACGGACAAAAAGGCTACCGTAACCAAGCAAACGGTGCTGGCCAGCAAAAAAGCCACAAGGCGGGAGTTGATGGTCATGCGCAAAGTTGGGCTAAAACGGCCAATTTGCGCCGGGGTGGTAGATGAACTAATTGTTGGAGGCTTGGGCTAAACGGCCGGGCCAGTTTCTGTCAAGTACGGATGGGTTTAGTAAAGTTTTGTGCGGTGGCCCGCATCATCTACATTGTAACAAAGCCCGTTTTCCATGAACAACCCCCGGGTATTGCCCGATTGCCATGTTTGGCCGTGTTTTACATCTATTTTAATTACTTTGTTGGCGTAGCCGGTTTCAATATCGTCCACCACACAGTGGCCGATCACCATCTGTTTGGCTTGATAAAAATCCAGGATACTATCCAATTCAGTTTGGGTAGTGGCTTGAGCGTCAATGCCATTGAGCATAAACATGGCTTTGTACTTGAAGTCAAAGTTGAGTCGCCGGTCCCAATAAGGGCTATTGATCGAGCTAACTATGGGGCGGTCTCGTTCTGCCTTTAAATTGTCAGCAGTTGGTACTATGCCGTTATAACGCCGCGAGATAGCGTTCATTTCGCTAATTTGGTATTTGCCGTTGAGGTGCAGGGTGTTTAGCCCCGCGTGGACAAAAAGGGTAGGGCCGATTTTCTCAATAATATTTTTGCTACGCAACCATTTGCCCAACTCCGATTTATCCGAATAAAGATGGCGCAACGCTTTGTCCCAATCCGTTTGCTCACTAATGCGTTTGGCTACCTCGATGTACTTGAAATCGGCGTAGGAAACGTCGCCGTATAGGTTCATCATTTCGTGATTGCCCAGCAGGTAATGCACCTTGCCCCCTTGGGTGATCGCCTGATTTTCAAGGTGATAAATTAACCATAGCACTTGGGTTACTTGCGTGCCCCGGTCAACAAAATCCCCGTTCAAAACCAAGTGGCCGTCGCCAAAAATCCAGTTGCCTGTGGGGTCAATTACCCGGTTGGCAAGTAAAAAACCATACAGGCCAGTAAAATTCCCCTCGATGTCCGAGATGGCGATCAGTTGGCTAGGCGGCTCATAGACATCCTTCTCGAGCGGAATGCTATCTTTTAACCGGACTGTAAACTGGGGCAATTGGGCACAAGTGGTTTCCACAATTACCTCCCGGTTGCTTCCAATTTCTTGACGTTGAAATTGGCTAGCTTTATCAACATAATAATTGGTATTCCCGAAAATATAAGGGCCGTCCAGTCCATCTAATTGGGTCTCAACGATCTCGTTGACCCTGAACCCAAACGGCCCGCTGCCCCATATACCCCTCAGCCCCGACCAATGAAATTTGTAGATACCTTTCTCGCTGTCGATATCCGAATAGCCAAAGTACAAAGTAGTGAAAATAAAGTAGGTAAGCCCTAGTATTACGCTCCATTTAAGTACTTTTTTAAGTTTGTTCATGATACAAGTAAAATTGTTTTTGATTGACGATGAAATAGAAAAGGTCAGCCCATCAAGTTGACCAAAAATAACCTACAAAACTAGCGCAAAATAGCTACTTTTTTGCCCGAAATAAAGGCTAGACATATTCTATGATGTTGGCGTTGCCTGGGTCGTCGAATTTTACGTCGTTGCCCATCAGGTCTCTGCGGATGGTTTTGCCGGTTTTCCAATCCAGGGTGTAGTAGTAGTAGTTGCAATCGCTCTCCCGGCCCGAGCCGTACAGAAAATCCGAGGCGATAGAATAGACCAGTACGTTGTTCATATTGAGGTCGTTCCTGACCCAATCCATTTTCATCTCATTGGTTTGGGGGTGCCAGGTCATTTTGTAGATGCCTTTCAGGTTATCGCAGGGCTGGCCCAACAAGCCGTTGTACTGCGCGCCCGCAATGCTGTAGCCGTAGGCGGTGGGCGAGTTTTCCACAGCCGCGAACATCATCTTGGGCGGCTTACTGTTGGGCAGTTCGGTGATGGCGGCAATCCGGCGGTTCTGGTTGGGCAGCCCCGGCCAATCGGCGGGGATTTCGTCGCGCCAAAAGGTGAGCATCCGGGCCGGGGTTTGGCTGTCGACCACGCACACCAGTTTATCGTCGGTGCCATGCCCGAGCAAGGTAGGGGTGGTGCCCACGCCCTGGAAGCGGTTGCCGCCAAAGTCCATGGCAAGGCTCCACTTGGGCGCTATGGTTTGGCCGTTCCACTGCACCGCCAGCATTTTCTTAGAGGTGGTGATGAACAAAATACCCTTGTCATCTACCGCATAATCATTGTGAAAAGCAATTTCCCGCCTTTCCAAGGGGATTTGGTACGTGGCCAAAAGCGCAAAAGTTTGGTCGTCCAAAATCCCCAGGATACCATTGGAGGAAGCAAACGCGATTTTGCCGTCATACAATCGGCAAAGTTTAGAAACGGTCTCGATCTGTTTTGGCATCTCGATCTTCTTCAACAACACGGTTTTAGAATGCGGATCGCTATTGTTTTCTTCGCCGAATAAGTAGAGGATGTTGTCGTCATAAGTTAAAATCCGGTGGTTGTCCATGAGCAGCATCGACCAGCTCAAGTCATTGATCATCGGGTTTTTATCGATCTGGTAGCTGCTCACTACCTTGAACTCGCTGGGGGTGGAAACGGCCTTGAACAGGTGGGTGCTGGTGGATCCCCAAATGGTGTGCGTGCCATTGGGGTAGGCTTCGGAATAGAGCAGCCAGGGCGACACCCGGTCGAACGGGGTCTCGGCAAAATCGATCTTGACCTTGTCACCAGGCTGCAAGCCCGGCAAGCTGGAATTGCCCTGGCGGAAACTGCCCCCGTGTACGGCCGGAAACGGCGAATTGACCAGGTATGGGTTCACGGGCGGCAGTTGGGCAAAGACAGGCCAGGCAATCAGGCTGCCCAGCAACCAAAAGATGGCAAGAACGAACTTCGCCCCGGCCGGGGCAAGGGCAGCTTTGGGGCCAACGGGTTGGCGGTTACTCTTTTTCATGATAGGGTAGGTTTTAGGTGCTCGCCATTGCCCAATGGTTGGGCTGGCTACTGGGCAAAACAACGCCAACGGCCATCTTTGGTTGTGGTTTTTCAACCAACGGCCGCCGTTGTTCAACCAAACGCCGTTTTTGCCCTACTTTCTGCCAACGGGTTTTTACTTTTTCTTCTTCTTGGCGGCTTTGGCCTGGCCGTTAAAGTCGAGGCAGAGGTTGACCCAGAAAGCGAAGTCGCCTTGGGCGGTGTAGCCCTCCGCGCTCACGTAGCAGTAGCCCCGGTATTCGCGGTTTTTCATGCGCATGGGCTGGTAGCCTTTACGGTTGGCGAGTTCCTCTTGAAGGGCGGGGTCAAAGCGGCACATCAGGTTGTCGCCGCTCACGGAAACGCACATTTTGCCGTTGATCATGAAGGTCAGCCCCCGGAACATTTCTTTTTCTTCAATGACCAAGTTGGGCCGGTCGACCAGAAATTCCCGGATGCGGTCGGCAAGTTGGAGGTTGTAGGCCATAAAAAAGTGGGGAGGAAAAATGGAAGAAGCGGGATGAGTGCGGGTAATTTAATTGAACGTCAAAACCTTAGCCTAGGTAAATCAGATTTGTATAGCAATCGGCCCGGTTGGAAGGTCTGCCTTCAGGTACTCATGCACTTTTATTGACAATTTGGTCAGTTCAGCATA
>JALONO010000075.1 GCA_025454895.1 Bernardetiaceae bacterium | reverse complement strand
ACCTCAACGCCCAGGGCCTCATGGAAGCAGAGGAGCCTGAATTTCAGTCGGTTTTATTGTCGCACTAGGGTTTCCCGTCCCGATAATTTCGCAAAGCAACTCTCTTCCATAAAAAGTAAGGGGAGGGTTGATTTTACTTTACGATAAGTAAATCTCTCATCTCGGTTCAGACTCATGGCTTTTGATCTTCCCGAAAGAGTAAAAACAGCCCATCTCTACCACCAACCGGTTTAGTCGGGGGGCCATCTGGTAACGGACTTGATTGAAACTTACTTGATCCGAGCTTTTCCGTTTGTATCGAACATCCACCGCATAATACGCGGTGGGCATGGCGGACAAGGCATAGCCATATTGACCTCCTAGGCGCACGCCCATGCGCCTGGAGAGATTCCACCGAAGTTCGGCCCCAACGTTAAGTGAGGTAAATTGCCCTTCGTGTAAATCCAAATTCCGCATGAGAGTAAAGCCAACTTGGCTCCACTCAAAATCGCTGTTCCCGAAAGTAAACGTGGAATAAGTTTGGCCATTTTGGCGCACCCAATGAACCGATAATCCAGTATTCAACAAAAGGCGCAACCGGCCAATCGAGCTTTGCCAAGGCATAAAGCCTACCCGGGCCTCTAGTGCCCGGCCAAAGTATTGGGGCAGGTAGGTGCCCGACAGTTCAAATTCATTGGAGAGGGAACCTTGCACTTGGTAGTTCATCTCCCCCATTGAAAAATAGCCACCTACCCACCAACGTTTGCCTAAGTCGCGCTCAAGTCCTACCATTCCTCCATGTCGGCCCGTGGTACCAGCGGCATTCAACTGACTGGGTAGGTCACTCCGCACCAAGTTGGTATGGGTGCGCTGCCAAGCTAACTGTAAGTGCCACGTTTGGGCCAAACCTGTCTGGCAAATCAACCCTAACAACCAAATTAAATTGCGCATAAGTGTTGGTGAGTTACTGGTAAAAGATGACCCTGCCCAACTTTTGATTTACTAAAGTTGGACAGGGTTTCGAGTTAATTCATTTTGATGAGTTTCTTACGCTCAAAAACCGCATACTTATTACGCAACTCAATGATCAAAACCCCGCTAGGGATGTCGTTTGCGTCGACTTGGTATTCCTTTTTTCCTTTTTCTAGCTTGAATGTCTTTTGTTGGTCATGGTTAGGCCCGTAATAAATCGCGCCTTCCATGTCTTCGGCTAAGAAGTACATGCCATAATAGATTTATGGTCAAGAATGGTGGTGAAGTTGCAGCCAAAAGATGGTGCTTACAGCCATAGAAAATAACTCAAACAGCTTCTAAAGCAGTTTTAAAGTTGATCTTGATTTGACCATCCACCGGGTTCGGATACAGGGCATACTCCGCTACCTCGGCCTGTTGAGCCTTCGCATCCAAGCCGCCTCGAGCATCAGAATGGTAAGTTACCACTACCCTATCCATATCAATGTGGGCCGGTAAGTTCACCACGTATTCGGGAACATTATACTCCATCACCACCGAATCGGCATTGATGCTTCGGGTTTTGGCATAGCTCATATCAAAACCGCCATAGGTTTTAAGTGCGCCATTGGTCAGCCCTATTTTACCTTCCCAAAGTATTTTTTTCTCGGTAATCAGTGTGTCTTCCTTACTTTCCGCATACCACACAACCACTTGCGACAGGGCTTCCGTACCAAAACCCTTGCCGTGACTAAGGGTTGTCCTTAAGTTTCTTAAAATAATGGACTGCCCCCTTTTAATCGACTCTCCTTGCGACATTCGGCAACCGCTACGGCTAACATCACCCATTTTACCCAATACAGGCAACCGCATGGTCGAGTTTGCACGGAAAACACTCGTAGCCAATGGGGAGCCAGCAGTCATGGACGTACCAATAGTGTAAGAATTTTGGTAACACGTATCTGACCCGCAATAAGCATATACATAAGCCTTTTGTCCAAAATAAGGTATCGGGGTACAGCCAAGATAGATGACCTGGTACTCAAATTGGCCACCGACACTCACGGGAAAGGAGCAAGCCCTATCGGAGGATGAATAAATATTTCTGTAAACGTTAAAGCCGCCTTCACAGGTGAGTTGATCGATACTCACACTCACCCTATAACGGTAGCTAAACCAATTACATGGGTGATTGTCGCTAGCCCAAGCACCCGCTAGTGCTAAGTTAGAGAGAGAGAGAGAGAAGTAGAGAAAACGTTAACTTTTTCATTTGCACAATTTTAATTTAATGAAAGAAAAAGATAGTTGGTCAAGATAATCAACTCTATGAAAAAAATAACAACTACCACTAAGCGATAGTTATAAAATTCAAATTCCATGTTTCCGGCCATAAAACAGGACACTCCTAAATTTGTTCTCACTTGTCTTCAATAAAACGATTTCTTGAATACTATCATAAAACGCAGTTTACCTAATTATCTTATACAACAAACCTAAAATTTTGTAACGGCTTGGAACTAAGCCGTGACCACCCAAACCCTGCCCGTATTGGAGATGATGTGCGCCGCCTGTGCGGCCAGCGTGGAGAGCACCCTCCAAGCCCAACCGGGCGTGGCCGAAGCGGCCGTCAACTACGCGGCCCAAACGGTTACGGTCTGCTACGACGAAACCCAGGTGGCCCCAACCGACCTGCAACGCAGCCTCCGGGCCATCGGCTACGACCTGGTGATCGCGGAGGCTGAAGAAGCAGCCCTCGAGCAGCAAGCCCAAGCCCAGGCCACCGCCTTGCGCCACCTTCGCAGGCGGGTACTAGGGGCCGGGTTGCTCACCTTGCCCGTGTTTGTCCTGGGCATGTTTTTCATGGACCTACCCGGGGCCAACTGGGTAATGCTGGCCTGCACCTTGCCCGTAGTGCTCGGTTTTGGCGGGCCGTTTTTCGTCAATGCGGTTAAACAAGCCCGCCACGGCCGGGCCAATATGGATACCCTGGTAGCTTTGAGCACGGGTATTGCCCTCATTTTCAGCCTATTTAATACTATTTACCCGGAGTTTTGGCACCAGCGGGGCCTGCATGCCCACCCTTATTACGAGGCGGCGGCGGTCATCGTCAGTTTTGTGCTACTGGGCAAGTGGCTCGAGGCCCGGGCCAAAGCCGGCACTACTTCGGCCTTGAAAAAACTGCTGGGCCTGCAAGTAAAAACCGTGCGGGTGTGGCGGCAAGGCCAAGCGGTGGAAATCCCGCTGGCCCAGCTCCGCCCAGGCGAAACCGTGCTCGTGCGCGCGGGCGAGCAAGTGCCCGTGGACGGGCGGGTAACCGAGGGGCACTCGACCGTGGCGGAGGCCCTGCTCACCGGCGAGCCGCTGCCCGTGGCCAAAGCCCCCGGCGACCGCGTGTTTGCCGGCACGCTCAACCAACAAGGTAGCTTCAGCCTGGTTGCCGAGCAGTTGGGCGGGCAAACCCTACTGGCCCAGATTATTAGGCGGGTGCGCGAAGCCCAGGGCAGCAAAGCCCCGGTGCAGCGGCTGGTGGACCAAGTAGCGGCCCGGTTTGTGCCTACGGTACTTGGGTTGGCCCTACTCACGGCCGTGGTTTGGCTGGTTTGGGGCGGCCAGCAGGCCCTGGCCCACGCCGCGTTAGCGGCTATTACTGTACTGGTCATTGCCTGCCCCTGCGCCCTGGGGTTGGCCACGCCCACCGCGCTCATGGTGGGCATTGGTCGCGCGGCAGAGGCCGGGCTGCTCGTCAAAGATGCGGAGAGCCTGGAGCGGGGCCGCCAAGTGGACACCCTCGTGCTGGATAAAACCGGCACGCTGACTTTGGGGCAACCCCAGGTAGTGGGCCACGTTTGGTTGGGGCCGCCTGCGCGGGAAGCTACCGGCTGGGCCGTGCTCCATGCACTCGAGGCCCGCACCACCCACCCGTTAGGCACCGCCGTAACCGCTTGGCTGGCCCAACAAGGGGTTCAGCCCGTGCCCCTCGCCCAATTCGAGAACCTGGCCGGGCAAGGGGCCAAAGGGGGTTACCAAAACGATGCCTACTGGGTGGGCAAACCAGACCTGGGGCCACCCACCGCTTTATCCCCCCAGGCGGCCGCCCAACTGGCCGAGTGGGAAAACCTGGCCCATACCGTCATCTGGTTTGGCAACCAGGCCGGGCCGCTGGCCCTCCTAGCCCTGGCCGACCCCCTGCGGCCCCACGCCGCCGAGGCCGTGCGCGAGTTGCAAGCAATGGGCCTGGCGGTCCACCTCCTCACCGGCGACCGGCCCGCCGTGGCCCAGGCCGTCGCTGCCCAATTGGGCATCCAACACGTGCAAGCGGAACTGCTGCCCACCCAAAAAGGCGAGTGGGTGCGGCAACGGCAAGCTCAAGGGCACACCGTGGCCGTAGTGGGCGATGGCATCAACGACAGCGAGGCCCTCGCCCGGGCCGACCTCAGCATCGCCCTGGCCCAAGGCTCCGACCTGGCCGTCGACGTTGCTAAAATCACCCTCATTCACCCTGACTTGCGCCTCATTGCCAGGGCCTTACGCCTATCGCGCCGCACTGTGGCTACCGTGCGCCAGAACCTGTTCTGGGCCTTTGTGTACAACCTCATCGGTATTCCGGTAGCGGCGGGCATCCTTTACCCGTTTAACGGCTTTTTGCTCAACCCCATGCTAGCCGGAGGGGCAATGGCCCTTAGCTCGGTATCGGTGGTGCTCAACAGCCTGCGGCTCAAGTGGCAGCCTATTTAATGCCAAAACTGCAATGCTTGGCTCCTCAAACTATTGTGCTAGTTGATTGCCAATCATTTCAAGGATTACCGACGCAAAATCTCCCTTTGATTTTGCTGTAAGCCGATTTGCGGGCAGGATTACTACTCTCAAACCATTGATTATCAGCTAACAACATTAGATTACTTGCCTTACTTCTTCTCTTGCAACCAGATGTCCAGCCGGGGGGCTTTCCAGTTGTAGGGCTTGCTCACAATGTCCTGATCGCCATCGCCGTCCAAGTCGGCCACCCGGCCCTCGTGGAAGCCAAACCCGGTCAGGAACACGGTTTTACGGAAACCACCTTGCCCATCTCCGTAAAAAATAAGGGCTTCGGCCGCCGGGTTATCTGGCTCGGTCTGCTTCTCTGACCATTTGGCCATTTCGGCACAAAAAATATCCAAGTGGCCATCGCCGTTCAAATCCGCGATTTCCAAGGTATGGCTATGCCTCATCTCGCGCTGGCCAATGTCCTGCCCTTGCCAATCGGCGGGGCGATCGGGCTGGCCGTGGCAGGTGTACAGCATGAGTTGGCCCTTGCCATCGCCGGGGGCCACCACAATCTGCGGGTAGCGGCCGGGCTTGAACTTGGCCACGCCCAGGCGGCCCCCTTCCGCCCCAAACCGGATGGGGGTAAACGTATCGGTGGTTGGGTTGTATTTGAACCACAGGTTGCCCGCCAGCAGGTCTTCGCGCCCATCCCCATCAATATCGGCTTTGGCGGTGCCCTCCGGGTAAGCCATTTGTCCGCCCGACTCTCCGGTAAGCAACGCCCGGTACGCCCAAGGGCCTGCCTTCGGGTTTTGGGGAACTTCGGCCAGGTAAAGGGTTTTGGCACCTTGGTTCCAAAAGGCTAACTGCAGTTTGCCCTTGTCCTTAAACTCGCCAAAAACTTGGTCGTGGTGCTGGTTAGCCCCCTCATTTTTGATCAGAAACCGTTTCCAGGGCGTATTAGGGTCTTGGTTAGGATGTGGGTTTTCCCACCACCAAACGGCATTGCTCTGCCAGTCGCCCCCGAAAACGATGTCCAGGTCGCCATCTTGGTCAATATCGGCCGTGGCCCCGCCCGCTTCTACGGTCAGGAATTCGGCCTCGATCACGTGCCGCTCCCAACTGGCACCTTTGCGCACATAGGCCACCACCGCTGGGGCTACTTGGCGGCAAGCCAAAATAATGTCGGGCAGGCCGTCGCGGTTGAGGTCGGCGATTTGGGAGGCCGTTTGCTGGGTGCTTGTCCAGGGGATGGGCAACTGCCCACCTTCCGTACTCAAATGCCGCCAGTTAGCGGGCTGGGCAATCGTACCCGTTGCGGCCAGCCAGCCAATCAACAGGAGCGCAAACCTTGCTTTCATTATCATCGCCTTTTGTCCAAAAATAGCTCATGGTTGGCCAAAAAAACAAAAAACCCGGCTTTCGCCGGGTTTTTGCTACATATTGTATCAAACTTATTTGAGGATTTCGGCTACCAGACCAGCACCTACGGTGCGGCCACCTTCGCGGATAGCGAATTTCAAGCCTTTTTCCATCGCGATTTCTTTTTGCAGCACCACGGTGATAGTGATGTTATCGCCAGGCATTACCATTTCCACGCCGTCAGGCAGGGTAATGGTACCTGTTACGTCAGTGGTACGGAAGTAGAACTGAGGGTTGTAGCCTTTGAAGAACGGCGTGTGACGGCCACCTTCTTCTTTTGACAACACGTAAATCTCAGCTTTAAACTCGGTGTGCGGGGTTACCGAACCGGGCTTGCAGATGATCATACCACGGCGGATGGCATCTTTATCAACACCACGGAGCAACAAGCCCACGTTGTCGCCAGCCTCGCCACGATCCAATAGCTTGCGGAACATTTCTACCCCGGTTACAGTCGACTTGAGGCCAGCAGCACCCATGCCAATGATGTCAACGCTGTCGCCGACGTTTACCACCCCACGCTCGATACGGCCAGTAGCTACCGTACCACGGCCAGTAATAGAGAACACGTCTTCTACCGGCATCAGGAACGGCTTATCGATCATCCGCTCGGGCAGGGGAATGTAAGAGTCAACGGCATCCATCAATTCCTCGATGGTTTTTACCCACTTGTCTTCGCCGTTGAGGCCACCTAGGGCCGAACCACGAATTACGGGAATATCGTCGCCAGGGAAGTTGTAGAAGCTCAACAATTCGCGAACCTCCATTTCAACCAAGTCGAGCAATTCGGGGTCGTCCACCATATCCACTTTGTTCATGAACACCACCAGGGCGGGTACGCCTACTTGGCGGGCCAGCAGGATGTGTTCGCGGGTTTGGGGCATGGGGCCGTCGGTAGCAGCTACCACGATGATGGCACCGTCCATCTGAGCGGCACCAGTAACCATGTTCTTTACATAGTCAGCGTGGCCGGGACAGTCAACGTGCGCATAGTGACGCTTTTGAGTTTGGTATTCTACGTGGGCAGTGTTGATGGTGATACCACGCTCGCGCTCTTCGGGTGCGTTGTCGATCGAGGAGAAATCGCGTTTCTCGGCCAACCCTTTTTCGGCCAACACCTTAGTGATGGCGGCGGTCAAGGTGGTTTTGCCGTGGTCAACGTGGCCAATAGTACCAACGTTTACGTGGGGCTTGGAACGGTCAAACGTTTCTTTTGCCATTGCTGAAACTTAAATTAATCGTTGTTTAGAATAAATATTTAACTAATTTGCAAAGTTAGCAAATTTCATGAGCCGTTGAGGAGAATTGAACTCCCGACCTCTTCATTACCAATGAAGTGCTCTACCCCTGAGCTACAACGGCTTACTAAATTGCTTATTGGTTGCTTTACACAAGCGAGCGGGAGACGAGGCTCGAACCCGCGACCTGCAGCTTGGAAGGCTGCCGCTCTACCAACTGAGCTACTCCCGCAGTATAAATGACTAATTAACTTATTGAAATTCAATGAATTAATTGTAGTCAAAATCCGGTGTGGGGAGAGAAGGATTCGAACCTTCGAAGTCATAAGACAGCAGATTTACAGTCTGCCCCAGTTGGCCACTTTGGTATCTCCCCAGCGATGAAAAAGGACTAAAATTACCCACTTTTGAAAATGGTCTGCAAAATTATAAGGCTTTCGGGTATCCTCAAAACTTTGCACGGTTTTTTTCGGCTAAGGAGCGAAAAAGGACTTGCCGACAGTGAAAAAACCGATCCAAAAGTGGTTGACAAGGCCGGTTAGCCACAAAAAAGCTAGGCAGGCTCAGTGCGCCACTGGTTGAGCCTGGCGGTTGACCGGGCGCGGGGCGCGCCATCGGGCCCAAAGTTCTGCCAAGGAGGGCATGAGCAGGTTCAGTTTACGGCGTGCGCCTTGGCTAAGGTCTAGCCATTGGCCGGGCAAAAGCCAGTTGGCCACCACCAGCCGGGTGGCCCCTGCGTTTGATACCAGCCCCAGGAGGGCCAGGAACGCCCCGTACAAGTCGCCGTAGAGGTAGCCAAAGGTGATGGCCAGCCCGGCAATGAGCATGGGCAGGTAGGCCAATCCTAAATTGATGCCCAAACGCACGGGCACGCTCACGTACAGGGGTAGCCGGGTTTCCAACAAAAAGTCCACAAAGTTTTTGGCAAAGTACTGGTACAAACTGGCCAAACGCCCGGCCAGGAACCCGCCAAAAACGGCACTCAATAATATATAACGCAAATGGAAGGCTTGATAGGTGTGCCCATGCTTTACCCACTCGGCAGGCAGCAAAGAATCTAACAACAACCGCATGGCCACTAGCAGCAGCATCATGGCCGCAAAACTGACCAAATGCGGGTTGGCCAATTGTTTGACCCGAGGGTGTTCCAAGATAAACGCCATGCCGAAATTGATGAGTAAACTGGCAAGGCCCAACAAAAAGGGCAGCAATACCAGACTGTAAGACCATGCCTGGGCCTGGAACACGGGTAAATTGGCGTAAGTAATGCCCAAAAAAGCACTGGCCACCATCGCGGCCAAGAATATCTCGACGTATTCGTCCTCCAGCCGGTAGTTGACCGAAGGCTCGTAAAGGCCCTCTAACAACCAGCCCGCCAGGAGGCTTATCAATGAAGATGCCGACAGGAAACCGGCCGAAAGCGTGATGGCTTGTTGGAACAAAGGGAGCACCGGCCCTTGCAAGTATTGAACCAGTAGCAAGGTGTAACTGGCCACGCCAATGACCAGCCCCCCGATGCTCAAATGGGGCCGAGGGGCAAAAAACACATGCAATAATTGCCGCCAGCCGCTCAACGTTTCGCCGTGACGCAGGGCAAAGTGGCGCAAGCCCACTACGGCCAAGGTTTGGCCTAAGCCTACTAATACGCCCAAACGAAGCAGGTGCGTAGGTTGTTTAAAGTATAACAAGATCGCCACCGAGCCGACGAACACCGCAATGGCGGAAAAATGTCGGCCAAAAATTTTATTTAAATAGGCTAAATCCATACATGGATTTTTTGGTAAAACGAAAATTTGCTAACCAGTAGGAGTATCCACTTACCAGGGTAGCAAGCGCGTCCACTAAAAGCGCAAAGCATTGTTTTTCAACAAACTAAATGAACGCAGTTAAAGTAATCATGACAAAGGTAGCGTTTGGGGGGCACAAAACAACGTGTCTCCATTGGTAACGCCGGGAGACACGTTCAAAAAAATGTCTTTTTTGACAAAATAATACATCAACCTACTCTTCTAATGACGTAACGGTTTCCGTGAACCGGACGCCCCACTCGGTGAGTTCGTTGAGCAAGGGGGTATAAATTTCGGCCAGGGTGGGGATTTGCACCCCCGCCAAGGCCAGTTTGCCGTTGAGGATGAGCCGGGCCGCGATGCCCAAAGGCAGGCCCACGGTTTTGGCCATGGCGGTATTTTGCGGGTTATCGCCCTGCACCACTAACGACGAGGTGAGCAATTGCCGCCCATGCGAGTTAGTGTACTCAAATTGGTGCTGCATCACAATCAGGTCGCGATCGTCGGGGGCCAAGGCCCACTTTTCTTGGAGGATTTTGAGCAGAACATCGGCGGGGGTGGCCCGGTGCAGCCCGATTTTGCTATGGTCGAACAGGCCCAGCCATCGCAACCGGCCAATCAGCTCGGAGTCGGGCTTCACGTTCATGATCTGGGCCAGTTTTTCTTCTACCAAAAACACCCGGCTATATTGCAAAAAGCTGTTGGTGAACTCCCGATGGGTCAAATTAGCGGAGTTCTCGATCACAAAGCTATCGTCGGTCATGCCCAGTTGCACAAAGGCGTTCCAAGCCTGGCAAAATCCGGGGCGGCGCAGCGTGCCGCGGATCATGGTGGGGATTTGGTCTAGGCCGTACTGGTCGCGGTACTGGAGCGAGTCGCGGTTGGGATAGCCTTCAAACTCGCCGTAGCCCTCCACCTTGATGGTCTCCAAATGAGAAAAAAGACGGTGGTAAGGCACGTACTTGTACTGGCCATTGACAATATACTTGGCCATGCCCCGGCCCGCCCCCACCACGTTACGGGGGTTCCAGGTAAATTTGTAATGCCAGGGGTTGTTATCGCTTTCCGGGGCCAGCAGCCCGCCCGTGTAGGAGCGAAAGGCCAGCAGTTTTGCCCCCTCGGCCTTGAGTTGGTGGATGGTTTGCATGGCACTGGCGTGGTCGATGCCGGGGTCCAGCCCGCACTCGTTGAGCAACAGCACGCCACGTTGCTTGGCTTGGGCATCAAGCTGCCGCATTTCGGGCGCGGCGTACGAGGCCGTTACCAGCGGCCGGGCAAATTTGAGGCAGGCCTTGGCCACGTTAAGGTGCAGGTGGGCGGGCAATAGCGACACTACTAAATCGGCCGTCATCACCAGGCTATCGCAGGCCTCCAGGTCTTCTCCATTAAACAGAGCGGCTCCCGCTAAGGGGTGGGGCTGGCCGTCAAGGCCCAAAATTTTGCCCTGGGCGGCCTTTAAATCCGTATCGGCTACTACAAGGTGCCACTTCTCCTGCGCAGCGTGGAACAATAGGTACTGGATCAAGGTGTATGACGAGCGCCCGGCGCCCAGCACGAGGATTTGTTTCATACGCGCAGCGGATAGTTAATACTAAAACGACCAAATGATTGAACACTTAAATGCTTGTTCTATAGGTTATCAATCATTTAAACGACAAAGAACCCACAATTTCTACCTGACTTTGGTGTAAACATCATCGACTTTTAGGGAGAAGAAAAGACCAATCGCCAGCACTCACAAAACAAGGTAATCCTCTATTGACAATGACATAAAGAGGTATGGTTCCCGGCCGGGCTTAAATATAGGTGCGAACTTGGTAACTGCCCAGCCGCTAAGCCGCGCTTTTTTCTTTTTCTAGGTACAATCGCCACCAAGGCGTGCCTGGGGAGTGGTGGTGCTCGTAGTGGTAGCCGAAAAAGTAACAGGTTAAAAAGGCCCACCAGTGGTTTTGGGCCTGGCTGCGCGATTTGTGGGCATTATCCGGCGCGTGCTCGCCCCGGTGCGGCAAGTAAGTGCCAAAGTAGAAAAGTTGGAAGGTGGAAACGACCGAGGGCAGCATCCAGAATACGATCAGTTTTTGGTAGTCGATCCAAATTTTGAGCACGTTGTAGGTGAGGGCCATCAGCAAAATCTGCCAAATGTTTACGTATTGTAACGCAAAACTGAGGTACCACCGCCAGAAATGCCCGCTCGCATGGTAGTCAGGGTCTTGATCGGTGGCCACAAACCGGTGGTGAAGGTGGTGCTTGCGGTTGAGGTTGCCATAAAAATTATAGGCAAACAACCCGCAGCAAATCCGCCCGATCCAGGCGTTGAGGCGGCGGTTGGGCGATACCAGCCCGTGCATGGCATCGTGGGCGGTAATGAACACGCCCGTGTACAAGTGGGTTTGCAACAGCACCAGCAAGTATGTAAACGGTGAGGCGAAGTCGAGCGGCACTACCAGCAGGCCCACCACTAGGGTGGCCGCCCACAAGGTTACAATCACCAGGGCGATCCATACGCCAGTATTGTCGGAGGGCTTGGCCCAAGTATTCGTGGTCATGGCCAAGGGTGGTTTTAGCAGGTTTGGCTCGCAAAGGTAAACTAACCCGGCGGGCAGAAAGTTTGCCGCCCAAGGGCAAGCACCCGGCCCCCTAGCCTGCATACCGGGCGGCCAGCAACTGCGGCAACAAACCGGGCTGCTGCTCGCTAGCCGTACCAATCACGGCTAGGTCGGCCCCGGCGGCGTAGAGTTGGCGCAGCGTGGCCACCTCGCGGATGCCCCCGCCCACGATGAGGGGTACCTGGGTAACCGAGCGCGCGGCCTCCACCAAGGCGGGAGGCACGGACCATTGGGCCCCGCTGCCCGCATCTAAATAGAGCATTTTCAGCCCCAGCATTTCCCCGGCCAGGGCGGTGGCGGCGGTGAGGTCGGGCTTATCGGGCGGCAAGGGGGTGGTGTTGCTCATGTAGGCCACGGTGGTGAGGTTGCCGCCGTGTACCAGCAAATAGCCCGTGGCAATGATTTCCAACCCGCTGCGGCGCAAGTGCGGGGCGGCCACCACGTGCTGGCCGATGAGGTACTCCGGGTTGCGCCCCGAAATCAAGGACAGGAACATCAGCGCATCGGCCTGGGGGCACACGTGCGAATAATGGCCGGGGAACAGCAGCACCGGCACCTCGGTTTCTTGTTTGAAAAAAGCCACCACGGCTTCCAAATGGGGGCTGGTAATGAGGCTCCCGCCCACCATAAAGCAGTCCGGTTGGTGGCCCGCGCAGGCCGCCAACAGTTGGGTACAGCCGGTGGGGCTAGTTTTGTCGGGGTCCACCAAAATGGCCAACCCTTTGCGCCCAGTGGCGCGCAACTGTTCGATTTTTGAAAGTAAGCTCATAAATAAAAACCGGCAACGGCCACTGGCCGCCCCCTCAACAACTTTAGGCCGGTGGGCCCGCCCGCCTGGCGGGCCGCTTAACGGCTTATTAATTTGGGCTTCCAGCAAAAAAGGCCAATATTCGCACCCGGTTAGCGCCTAACCACTCATTTTTAGCGCACCCCGCTGTTCAAAAGCGGCGCAAATTAAGCAAAGCCACTCTACTTATGAGCTTGAATAACCGTACCAAAATTGTGGCCACCGTAGGCCCAGCCTCCAACACCCGCGAAAAACTAATGGAACTCATCCATGCCGGCGTGGATGTTTTCCGCCTTAATTTTTCCCACGGCTCGCACGAGGACCACTTCAAAGTAATCCAGCACATTAGGGAACTCAACGAAACCCTGGGCACCAGTGTTGCCATTTTACAAGACCTCCAAGGCCCCAAAATCCGCCTGCGCGAGGTGGAGAACAACGGCATCCAAATCAACCCCGGCGAGGAAGTCATCATCACCAACGACAAGGAAATAGCCACCCGGGCCAAGTTTACCTCCACCTACGACCTGGCCAAGGACGTGCGCCCCGGCGAGCCGATTTTGATCGACGACGGGAACATTGAGCTCAAAGTAGTATCGGTTACTACCACCGAGGTGCGCTGCGTGGTGGTGTACGGCGGTTTAGTGAAATCGAAAAAAGGCATTAACCTGCCCAACACGGCGGTTTCGGAACCCTCGCTCACGGCCAAAGACCATGAAGACTTGCTGTTTGGCCTCCAAAACCAAGTGGACTGGGTGGCCCTCTCGTTTGTGCGCAACGCCCACGACCTGCTTGATCTCCGAAAAATCATTAAAAAACACGGCAACGTGAGCCGTATTGTGGCCAAAATAGAAACCCCCAATGCGCTCCAACACATCGATGAGATTATCGAGGCCACCGACGGGGTGATGGTGGCCCGCGGCGACCTGGGCGTGGAAGTGCCGATGGAAGACGTGCCCCTGGCCCAGAAAAACATCATCCAAAAGTGTATTTTAGCCGCCAAACCCGTGATTGTGGCCACCCAGATGATGGAGAGCATGATCACCAACCCCCGCCCCACCCGGGCCGAGGCCAACGATGTGGCCAACGCCGTGATGGACGGGGCCGATGCCGTGATGCTCAGTGCCGAAACGGCCAGCGGCCGCTACCCCACCGAAACCGTGAAGGCGATGAACCGTATCTTGGCGGCGGCGGAGCACCACCAGGCCATCTACAACAAATACCACTTTGTGGAAAAAGAGGAAAACAAGGATATTTACAGTGCCAACATGATCAGCCACTCGGCTTGCCGCCTAGCCGAGATGACCGGGGCCAAGGCCATTTTGTGCCTCACCAAGTCGGGTTACAGTGCTTTTCAGATATCGAGCCGCCGCCCAAAATCGCCAATATTTGTTTTTACGGAAAATAAGCATTTACTTACCACCCTCAACTTGCTGTGGGGGGTCAAGTGCCTCTATTACGACAAGTTTATCAGTACCCGCGAAACCCTAGCCGCTACCGAAAAAATTTTGGTGGACCAGGGGCTTCTCCAACCAGGCGACCTGTTCATTAGTACGGCCACTACGCCCATGAGCGAACATCGGCGCACTAACATGCTCAAGTTGCATTGGGTAGAATAACGACCTGACCAAGCCCCGCCCGGTAATGGCGGTGGGCCTTGCCACCGCCCCTACTGCACTGCTATCCTCTGACTTAACAATTACCGCCTTAAACGTGGTACAAACTGACCGACAAACCTTCCGTGATATCCCGGCCCCGGCTTCGGGCAGTCCGGCGCATGACACCCCGGTGCAGCCACCGTCAAAAATGACTAACTTTGCCCGCTTTTTTCTTAAGTGTGCTAAGCTATGGTTTACGTTTGCCGAAAAGAACATTTCAACGCCGCTCACAAATTATATAACCCCCGCTGGAGTCAGGAGCAGAACGAAGCAGTATTCGGACCCTGCGCCAATGCCAACTGGCACGGGCACAATTTTGAGCTAACCGTTACCGTGAAGGGCAAGCCCGACCCGGATACCGGCTTTGTGATCGACCTCAAAACGCTGGGCGATATCATCAAGCGCAACGTCATTGACAAGGTGGATCACCGTAACCTCAATTTGGACGTGGATTTCCTCGAGGGTAAAATGGCCAGTTGTGAAATCCTGGTCATGGAATTCTGGAAAATTTTGGCCCCTAAAATCGAGGCCGCCTCCGGGCGGGCCAAGCTCCACAGTTTGCTACTGGTGGAAACTCCTAAAAATTTCGTGGAATATTTTGGCGAAGAATAACGATTGCCTAATCGTTATTTCTTTTTCAGCTAATTATTGCAAGCAAGCGACGACCCTACTGGCATTTGCTTCTACGCATTTTAGGCCGAAATCGCATGAAAATTGCGCGGTGCTAGGGCTGTAAGTAATTGATAACCAAGGAAACCACTCATTTAATCCTGCAAGCATTTAGTCATTTTAGTATTGACAAGACTTTAACCCCACCTTCCTGACAGCCCGTATGATTCTAGTGCAACACACGGTCATTAGCGACGACATTGCCGAAAATTTCTTCGTTTGCGACTTGGAAAAGTGCAAAGGGGCTTGTTGTGTGGAAGGTGATTTAGGGGCCCCGTTGGAAGCGCGGCGGGGCCTGTGCCTACGCCATCCGCGACGAGCGGGGGATCCTCAAATGTGGCATCGAGCAGGCGTACTTGGCCGGCAAAACCGATTTCCGCAAGCCGATTTCTTGCCATTTGTATCCCATTAGGGTTACCAGTTACGACAACGGGGCCGTGGAAGCCCTCAATTACCACCAGTGGAGCATCTGCAAACCGGCCTGCCACCACGGCAAAGCCCTGGGCGTGCCGCTCTACCGCTTTTTAAAGGCCCCACTCGTGCGCCGCTACGGCCAAGCCTGGTACGATGAACTCGTGGCCGAAATCGAGGGCCGGAGTAAATAGCATCCCACTCTATCTAATTAGCGGCTAACCCATTACGCGCCATTACGCGGCTGCAATTTGCGAACCTACGCCGGGAACCAGTAGAACACCAGCCGGGCCACCAGAAAATACACGAGCAGGCCCATGAGGTCGTTGGCGGTGGTGATGAAAGGCCCCGAAGCCAGGGCCGGGTTAATGCCGAGCCGGTTGAGGGCCAGCGGCGTAACCGTGCCCATCACCGAGGCAATCAGCACCACGCTAAACAGGGCGATGGACACCACCACCGAGAGCGTGAGGTTGTTGAAAAGCAGCATGTTAAACCCAAACACCACTAACGATATCACCAATCCGTTGAGGATGGCCACCAGCAGCACCCTGAACAACCGCTGCCAGGCACTGCTGGCAAAGGCATCTTTTTCGGCCAGGCTTTGGACAATGATGGTGGACGATTGGATGCCCACGTTACCGCCCGTGGCCGTAATAAGGGGGATGAAAAACGCCATGGCCGGAACTTGCAGCAAATCACCCTCGAACAGGCCGATGAACCGCGCCCCCAAAATACCGCCCAACATGCCAATGAGCAGCCAGGGCAGGCGCGCGCGGGAGAGCCGCCACACACTATCATCTTCGCCCACGGTTTCGCTGATCCCGGCCAGGGCTTGCAGGTCTTTCTCGGCCTGTTCTTTGATCAAGTCCACCATGTCGTCGATGGTGATGCGGCCCTGCAACTCTCCTTTCACATTGACCACCGGGATGGCCTCCAAGTCGTATTTCTGCATGATGGCGGCCACTTCGTCCCCATCCCGGTAGGTCTCCACGGCCACAATATCTTCCACAAATAGGTCGGCCACCAATTGCTCGTCGCGGGCGATGATGATTTTTTTAAGCGAAATGCGGCCCTGGAGCACGTTTTTATCGTCCACCACGTACACCGAGTAGATTTTGTCCACGTTTTCGGCCTGGTGGCGGATTTCGTCGATGCATTGGCGCACGGTCCAGTTGAGGTTGGCCTTTACCAATTCAGTGGCCATGAGGCCGCCCGCACTACCCGGCTCGTAGTGGAGCAGGGGTTTTACGTACTGGGCCTGCTCGGCATCCAACTGGGCAAACACTTCTTCGCGGGCGCGCACAGGCAGTTCGTTGAGCAAATCGGCCGCGTCGTCGGAGTCCATGTAGTCGACAAAGCTGGCGATCTCGGGCGGGGCAAAAGCGGCCAAAAACGGCTTGCGCACGTCCGGGTCCAGGTTGCTCACGATGTCGGCCGTTACTTTACTGTCCAGCAGTTGGGCTACATACTTAGCCTGGGGAATGTCCAGTTCGTCCAAAATGGCCGAAATGTCTTGCACGAACAGGTCGTCGACCACGCTGTGGATGTATTTTTCATCCTGGAGGTCGATGGCGGCCTTGAAACGGCCCAGAAAATCCTCGGTGAGCGGGGTTTCGTGCATGAAGCCCTGGTTTGGCAATGGTGCCCCGAAATTACACCGCCCACTCCTAATTCTGGCCCCTCGGTAAAAATTAAGCGGGTAAACCCTTGGTTACAAAAAGGTTACGTCTTCGGTAATCTAACCAATTTTTTGGGGATGAATGGGTGAGGCGACCCAAAACGAGTGGGGCAAAACGATTGTAACCAACACTTTATCCTCCATCACCTTCAACCTGGTTTGCCGAACGGCTTGCTAGTTTTGAGGTTTATAAAGAGGCTTTGCCGCCGGTTGGTTAGCCGCCGGGCCAGCTCCCTACTCCCGAAACTCCACTTGATGGATGAGCAACTCGGTACCTTGCACTACTTGGCTACTCGGGCGGCCACAGGCACACACAAAGCGGTAATTTTCCACTAGGCTCTCGATTTGGCAGGTGGGGCAAAATACTTTGATGGGCAACACCTCGATCACCAGTTCCACGGTTTCGTAGCGGGCCTCGGTGGCCTGCACGGCGGCAAAGGCGTTTTGCATCAGCACCGGTTCCACATTGGCCAGCAGACCCACGCGCAGGTACACGCGCTCGAGGACGGCCAGGCGCTCGGGCGGGAAGTTGTCTTCCAACGACCGGAAAATGCTGCGCACCAGGGAGGCTTCGTGCATGGCAGTTCTAGGTGAGGGCGAGGGCCTGGCGGGCCAGTTCCAGTTTTTCCAAGTGGCGTGCGGCCTCGGCCCGCAGCGAGGCATCGTCCACCAGCCGGGGGATTTCCTGGGCATAGGCCAGCATGGTGGCGTAACGGGCGGGATCCAGTTGGTCGGTGTTATGGCCCGCAAACCAGGCGGCTTCCAGGTAATTGAGCAGGGTGAGGGCCCGCTCGTAAGGGTGGGCCGCCGCCGAGCGGACGCTCAAGGCTTCGTCGTACTGTTCCAAGGCCCGGGCGTAGTTGTCGGTTTTAACCGCCGCCGGGTACTTGGTGAGGGCGTTGCCGTAGTTGTTGCAGATCATGGCGTACTCGTAAGGAAACTGCTCCTTGTTGTAGTACAGCAACGCCTCGCGGAACGAAGTGGTGGACACCGAGGCCCAGATGCTCTTCTTCTTCGCTTCGTCAGGGATTTCGGAATAGATCACGCCCAGGTTGTGGTGAATATCGGCAAAAATATCCGGCTGGGTTTCTTTGGTAAACTGCTTGAGGGCTTCTTGATAAGCCTCCATCGCGGGCCGGTAAAACTGAGGCTGGCCGCCCTGGGCCCAAGTGTAGAGCAAAGTACCCTTGCGCAGTTGGGCATTGGCGAGCAGTTCGGGCAGTTCTTCTTCGGCAAAAATTTGGATGGCCCGGTTAATGTAGCCCAGGGCCTCGGCAAAGCTGTTGCTCAGGTTGGCCACGTGGGCGGCATCGGTGAGGGCCAGGGCCAGTTGCGGCCGTTTGCCATTTTGTTCATAAAATTGGAACACTTCCCACAGTGTGGTTTTCAACTGTTCCAAGCGGCCGGGATGGTAGGGCACGGTCAGTTGGGCCAGCCACACGTGGTACAGCAGGTCTTTGAGGGCGATTTTCCCTTCGTCGGACAGGGCGTAGCTAATGGCCAGGGGCAACAATTGCTCCGCCTCGGCCCATTGGCCGTGGTCGGCCAGGAGGGCGGCGTAGTGCCGCGCGGTGTAAGCCCGCAGCTCGTCGTTGGGGGCCAGGCCACCGGCGGTGTGGTATTGGCGTTTCACTTCCTCCAAATCGGCCGGGAGTTGGCCGTAGTGCATCAGCACGGCCTGGTTGTGGGCAGCCCGGTAGCGGGCAAACGGCCCCTCTTCCGGGGCGGTAAACTCGCCCAAAGGCAACGTGGCCCCATGCTGCAAGCGGTTCAATAAATCCACCTCGACCAGCAGGGGCAGGCGGGCCAGCAATTCGTAAGCCCGTTGGTAGTTGCTCAGGCGCGCGTACACAAGGCCCAGTAAATGGGGGCCCGTAAACGCCAAGGGCTGCGCAAACTGGAAAGGCGGCGTTTCGTTGTACCAATCCAGGGGTACGATAATGCCCTCCTCGTCCACAATGAGGCTGTGGGAGTCGGGCACGGGATAGTATTCAGGCATGAGCCGGATGCCCACCAGTTCGCCCAACCGTGGCTCTTGACCGATAATCTGGGCCACTTGGGAGGCCAGGGGGGCCAAGGTGTAGATATTCAACAGCATAAATAACTGATTGAGTTTATTTTAAATGATTGCATGAATAAATAGACCTCTTGCGTACTAGACTAAAGTCCTTTCAAATTACCCTTTCTGGGACCGAAATTGCGTCCCCTCCCCGACGGGGAGGGATAGGGTGGGGCCAAAAAAGGGCGGATTTCGAGCGAAAACTCCGGGCTTTCACCCGGCTAAAAATCTAATCTGCAAGAGATCTAATGACTAAACGGCTTTTTCTATTTGATTATCAATACTTTACAAAATTCATAATCTCACTTTGATTTTGGGAAAATCGCCCGGTTTTAAAATTTAATATTGATAATCCCCGTGGTTTTTACTTCGTAATCGAGCGGGCGGTCGGTGTCGTCCAGGTCTTCATCGATCAAAATTTCGCGGACATCGACCGATTTGTCGCCTACCAAATTGCGGGCTTTTAACATCCGCCAGTGAGTTTTATGTAACTTCTCAAAAAACAACTTGGATTTACCCGCTACCAGCAGCACCCGGCGGTCAGGGTAAAAAACGAGGTTGACCTGCTCATCGTCGGCGAAAGCCTGGGCAACGAGCGGGGCTTTAAAATGCAAGTGGCTGTCTTTCAGTTGCAGCAGGCTCATGGGGCAATAGATGGCTCAATGGGGGTAACGGCGGGCTGGGCCAGGGCCTCGGTGAGCAAGTCCACCACGCGGTCGGCGGCCTGGCGGGCCTCGGGGCTAAGGCCCATTGCCAGCCGGGTGTTGTCAATCGCGATCAGGTACACCTCGATGTCGGTGGGGTACTCGTCGCGCAAGATTTTTTTGGCGTAAGAAAGTGCCTGATCCCACTTTAAACTGTGCAAGAACACCAGCGGGTCATCTTGGGGGGCGCGGGCTAGTTCGTCAGCAGGCACTTTGTAAAGCGTGCCCACGGGTTCTCCGGTATTAAGCACGGCATCCACTAACCAAATGCGCGGGTGGCCCTGCAACTTAAACAGCACCTCAAAAGCCGAGGTCCCCATGTCGAACAGCGACACGTCGGGCTGGTCAGCGAGCCGTTTCTGCAACTGCTCGATCACGTAGGGGCCTACGGCATCATCGCTGCGGACGGGGTTGCCAAAGCCAAGGATGGCGGTTTTTACAGCGGGCATAAGCGGTGAAAAAACCTTGCCGGCCCGAAACCGAGCCAGCAAGGGTGAACTTATATGGGTAAAACTCAAACTAACTGCTGGCAAATCCGTTTTTTTGATCGTTTTTGTTAACGATCATCCGTAAAACGGGATTCCGATTTCATCATCAGAGCTTAAACCGGCTCAGTTCCTTGCCGCTCTTTTGGTCGTGGGCGTGCACAGTACACACCAGGCACGAGTCGAACGAGCGGGCTACCATGCCCACCTCCACGGGGTCGTGCGGGTCTTCGATCTCGGTACCTTCCAGGGCCGCCTCGATCGGGCCTGACTTGCCCTCGTCGTCGTTGGGGCCTACGTTCCAGGTGGTGGGGGCCATCACTTGGTAGTTTTTGATCACCCCGTCCTTCACCTCGATCCAGTGGGCCAGGGCACCCCGGGCGGCCTCGGTA
This sequence comes from Bernardetiaceae bacterium, assembly GCA_025454895.1. Taxonomy (GTDB): domain Bacteria; phylum Bacteroidota; class Bacteroidia; order Cytophagales; family Thermoflexibacteraceae; genus JALONO01. The sequence goes on along the minus strand of JALONO010000075.1, from coordinate 13,646 downwards.
GCCCCAAAGCCCTTGCCGTCGATTTCCACGGGTTTGTGGTAAAAATCGCCGTCCAGGTCAATTTGACCCAACCAGTCGTTGATGAGGGTGAACAGCCGAGGGGCCTCGTGCATCCGGGCCAGGGCGCGCGTGAACACGCTGGGGCCGAGCTTTTGCAAAATATCTCCAAACAACGGGTCGTAGATTTGGTGGTCGCCGAAACGGTGGCTAGGATCAGCGTTGATCACTACCCGGGCCAGCGGGCCAGCCTCGGCGGCCATTTCCAGGTAGCGCGGGGCCTTAGACCAAGAATATTTGCCGCTAAAGTCGGTGCTGAGTAGGTTTTGCGAAGGCACGGGGGTGGGCAGCGGCTGGTCCCAAGGGTGAGCGGCGGGCACGGTCTCGAACCAGGTGTGCGACACGTGTTCTTTGATCTTCAAATGATCGAACTCGTGGTACTGCTTGCCGTCGAAATAACCACTGCGGCTGATTAGGGCTTTGTTGCGGCCCTCGATGGTGGGTTTTTGATAATGGTCTTTGTGCAAGTAGGTGCCGTAAGCGATGAATTTGCCCACGCCCTGGCCAAACTTGTGCATCCCAAACTCGAGGCTGGCCCGCACAAACAGGCCCAGGTCGCTGTTGCGCTGGCTTTCGTTCTCGTCCACCCAGGCCAGCAGGTCGTCCCACGACTTGACCTGCAAGTACCGGTCAATCGAGCAGCCGAGCCACACTTTCTCCAGCCAGTCGTTGCGGAACTGGTTCATGATGGCGTGGGCGCGGGTAATGTCCTTGAGCGTGGGGGCGCACATGACCCCGCCGGGCACCATGTAGCTAGAGTGGGGCCACTGGCCGCCAAACAGCGCATACACTTCCACCGGGCGGCCGCTGGCGGTTACCCCGGTTTGGAACGAGGTGCCCACATAAGCCGAAAAGCGTTTCACTACTTCGGCGTAAAGCGGTTTGTTGGCGAATTTTTTATTCGCCATGTCGGTGGCGAAAATGGCGTAGAACCACCGGGGGATGGATTGGATGGTTTCCGTGCCTTGGCCGATGGCCCGCAGCAGCAGGGCGTTGGGCGGCAGGCTGGTTTTCCAGGCGGTATCCAGGGCCGACGAGGCGCAGTACAAGTGCGAGCCGCCGCAAATCCCGCAAATCCGGGGCGTTACAATCAGGCCCGACTGCGGGTCCTTGCCCTCCATAATTTTCTCGAACCCCCGGAACATGGCCGCTTGGGTGTGGGCGCGGGTAACCACGCCGTCCTCCATGTACACTTTTACGTCCAGGTCGCCTTCCACCCGACCGACGGGGGAAATATTCAATTCTTTTAGTGTTCCCATTTTATTTACTTGGTTAAGGGATTATTTCGAGGTTTCAAAGTGTTCGCGGTTAGCCCCTAATACGATTTCGGCCCCGCCCAGTACTTTCTCGAAGCCGGCCCGCATGTAGTAGCCCAGGCGGGAATTGCCCGAGGGCACGTCCTGCGGCAAAAAGCCCAGGTATTTGAGCGATTTGAACACGCTGCCCTTCACCAGGTCGTGGTGGGGGAAACCCGGCTCGGTGCAGCCTAAACACGGGTGATTGGCCCGGGTTTTACTGCTTTGGCGGTTCCACAAAATGCGGTTACAACTGGCGCGGGTCATGGGGCCTCGGCAGCCCACCTCGTAGAACAAGCAGCCGCCGCGCTTACCAAAGTGGGCGTCCACTTTTTGGGCGAAACTGATGGCGTTGGTACAGCCGGTTTGCACAAAGTCGGTGAAGAAGGTCTTGGGCCGGTGGAACTCGTCGATGAGCACATCTTTGATCCGGCCGGTGGAAATGGCCACCAAAATCTGGGTGATCCAGTCGGGGTGGGCCGGGCAGCCGGGGATGTTGATCACGGGCAGGCCACCTTTCGACTTGTAGTTGGCCCCCAGGAAACCGCCTTTCTCCTTCTTATGAAACTGCATCCCGGTCGACTCGCTGGGGTTGGGCGGCACGGCCGGGATGCCACCCCAGGTGGCGCAGTCGCCAATGGCCACCACGTAGCCGGCTACTTTGGCCAGGTCGGCTACCCAGTCTTTCATGGGCCGGTCGCAGAAGAAGTTCATGGTACCTGTGTTGTTAGGCCCTTTGATGATCGAGCCTTCGTACACCAAAATATCCAACTGCTGGCGGCCGGCCAGGCAGTCGTTCAACAAATCGGTTACCTGCTCGCCAATTTCCAAGCCAATGGACGGGTGCCAGAGGATGTTGATGCCGAAATCGGTAACCAATTCCACCACGGTAGGCTCTTGGGCATTAAGGAACGACATGGTGTTGCCGCTACATGCCCCGCCTTGTAACCACACTACGTTTGCCATAATTTAAGGTAGGTTAAATGGTTGTTTCCAGTTCGCACGCTAAGGTAAGGAAGAAAAACGGGATTTAGAAAAAACTTTCTAAATTATTTTCGTTCTAAATAAGCCAAGGCCCGGCCGGGGGACAAAACGGGCAGATTAGCGGGCAAATACCTTGTAATCAACGAGGTAAAACTGGACAATGAAGCAAACTGGTTCAGCAAGGCCGCAGGCTTACTTCATCACCGCAGGCTTTTTGAACTCACGGGCGGGGTCGAACAGCAGGCGGTAGGTAACGTGGGTTTTGGCCACTTGGCCGCCGATCATCTCGGATAACTTCATCATTTTGGGGTTGAAGTCGCCGATCCAGTTCATTTCCAGCGTGCGGTAGGGGAAATCGGGCAGGTGGGCGTAGGTACGCGAGAACTCGATGAGGGCCGCCTCCACCCCCCGGCCCTGGTGGGCGGGCACCACGCCAAACACCACCCCAATCATCTTATCGAACCCTTTGGTGAGCTTAAACCAGCCAAACTTAAGCAACCCCCACCAGTTGAGCTTGCCCGTACCAATGAACTTGAGGGCCTGGTTCAGGTCAGGGATATTGATAAAAAAGGCCACGGGGGCAGCTTGGTGATACCCGAAAAACACCGCGCGCGAGTCCAGAATGGGCTTCATCTGCTTGAGCAACTCTTGCGCCTGCTCGCGCGTAAGCTCGCTCACGCCCTCGTGGTTCACCCACGCCTGGTTGTAAATGGTGCGGAAATCTTCGGCAAACTTGGCCAATTGCTTTTTGTCCAGGATTTTGAATTGATAATCCGAATTTTGTAAAATGCGGTTGGCCTTAGCCGTTAAAATAGGGTGCAGCCCCTCGGCCACCACCCGGCGGTAAGTGTACTGGCGGAAGTACTCGCGGAAGCCGTACGCCTCGAACAGGGCCTGGTAGTAGGGGAAATGGTAGAACATGCCGTAGTTGGGCGGCTCGAAGCCCTCTACCAACAGGCCCCACCACGAGTCGCGCTGGCCAAAGTTGATCGGCCCGTCCATGGCCTCCATGCCTTGGGCCTGGAGCCAGTTCTTGGCCGCATCGAACAGCAGGAAAGCCGCCGTTTGATCGTTGATGCACTCAAAAAAGCCCAGGCCGCCGGTGGGCTGGTCGTTGCCGAGCCACACGGTCTTGTCGTTGACGAAGGCCGCCACCCGCCCCACCATTTGCCCGCCTTGGTCGGCCAGCACCCAGCGGGCACACCGGCCATGCTGGAAATGCGGGTTACGGGCCGGGTCGAACACTTTTTCCATATCGGCATCCAGCGGGCGCACCCAATGGGGGTCGTTAGCATAAAGTTTTACCGGAAAAAGCAAAAAATCGCGGGCTGTGGCCCGGTCTTTGACCTCTTTTAAATAATACGCCATTCGTTCATTAAACATCGTGATTGCCGGGCAAAGATAACGCGCCAGGCCGTCCCAATGGCCGTAGCACCGGCTTGCCCCTTGGCCGGTGGGTCGACTTTGCCCGGCAAAAATCTTACATTTTAAATTGTTGCATCAAATTTGATTGGATGTTTGTAGTATCCAACCAAAACTGAACCCTCATCATTTGCCATGCGCTTTTGGAGATATACCCTCACCTTTATTATTGGACTGAACTTGTTGGGGGCCGCCCAAGCCCAAACGCCCAACCCCAACGCGGGCCGCGAAGCAGACTTGACCGCCTTACGGGCAATTTATACGGCTATTGGCGGCCCCACTACGGGTTTGGCCTGGCCCGTGGATGCCCCCAACGCCCTGGCCAGCATCAACACCTGGACGGGCGTAACCGTTACCCCCAACGATGCTACCGGGCGGGTTACGGGCCTTAACCTGAGTGGCCAGCGCCTACGCGGGCGCATCCCGGCCGAGATCGGGGCCCTCACCGAGCTAACCACCCTCAACCTGGCCAACAACGAGTTCACCGGGGCCGTGCCCGAGCGGTTGGCTACCTTGACCAGGATCACCACCATTAACCTGAACCGCAACTTCCTCACTAGTTTGCCCAGTTTCAGGACCACCACCAGCCTTACCAGCCTCAACGCGGCCAACAACCAGTTGGCCTTTGATAGTTTTGAGCCTAATAGCAGTGTGGCCGGGGCTACGTTGGCCCCACAGGATAGCCTGGGCCGCGACACCACCCTCACCCTCGACGAGCGGGCCGTGCTGCGGTTTGTGCCCCGGGTGGGCGGCACGGCCAACGTGTACCAATGGTTTAAAAACGGGGCCCCGTTTGGGCCTTCGTCCTCCACTTCCGACTTGTTTATCGACGACATCCGCCGGTTGCAAGACCAGGGCGGCTACCGGTTGCGCATCACCAACTCCAACGTGCCGGGGGTAACCCTGTGGCTCAATACAGTGGTGGTGCGGGTAAACCCCTGTTTTGTGAGTGGGAGCCGAATCGAGCCGCGCGAGTCGGTGTTTTGCGAAGGCCAGGCCATCCCTAACCTGCGGGGGCCAGCCGTTACTTCGCCCATCCGCCTACCCATTACTTACCAGTGGCAACGCACCACCGACGGCGGCCGTACCTGGGTAAACGTGGGCGGCAACACGGCCGAGTACCAGCCACCTTCGCTGGGCGTGCGGGCCCAGTTCCGCCGCCTGGCCTCCGACGGCCGCTGTACCACCGACACCAGCAACACTGTGTCGGTTACCTTCATTGGCCGCATCCAAAACAACCAAATCCGCAGTTCGTACATTTTGTGTCCGGGCGACTCGGTGCGCACCTTCCGGGGGGTTAGCCCAGTTACTGGCGGAGCGGGTCGGCTGCGCTACACCTGGCAAAGCTCGATTAACCAAGGCCGCACCTGGCGCAACGAAGACGCTACCGTCAATTTCCGCCCGCAGCGCATCACCAACGATACAGTGCTGTTCCGCCGACTGGTGGCCGATAGCATCTGCTTTGTGGACACCAGCAATGTGGTGCGGGTGGTGCGGTCGCCGCGTTTCCCGTCTAACATCGTGGGCTTTAACCAAGAGGTGTGCCGGGGCGGCCGGGCCTTGGCCTTGCGCGACACCATCCGCCTCGACTCGATTTTGCGCACCCGCGACACGGTGAACTTCCGGTTCCGGTGGCAAGTTTCGGCCAACCGCCGCACCTGGCTCCGGGCCGACACCGCCAACCGGGCCGATACTTTTTCCACCTTTTTGCCTTTGTACCGGATCGATACCACGCTTTATTTTAGAAGACTGGTGGTAGGCCCCTGCAACACCGACACCAGCAACGTGGTGGCCATTAGCGTGGTCAGGCCCATTAACGGCAACGTCATCCGCTCGGACCGCGACGTGGTTTGCGCGGGCGACACCACGCGCGTGAACGTGCGCGGCACCTTCTCGATCAACGGCGGGGGTGGGCAGTACAGCTTCCTTTGGCAATCATCGCTCAACCGGCGCGACTGGAACAACCGGGGCACGGCTGATAGCATCGCTTTTAGGGTCGAGGATATTTCCGATACCACCTTCATCCGCCGCATTGTGCGCAGCCGCTGCGTGGCCGATACCAGTAACGTGATCCGCCTGGGCCGGGCCTTTAACTACGGGCCTAACACCATCAGCGGCTCTACCATCAACTGTAACAACGATACGGTGAGTGCCCGGGCCTTGATCCTCCGGGGCACCTCGTCCACTTCGCCGTTGGGCAGTTTCCGCTACCAGTGGCAGCTATCCCCCGATACCGTGAACTGGGCCAACATCGACACCGCTGGCTTTAGCCGCGATACCGCCCAGGCTAACCGCCGCGACCCCGGCACCAGCATGGAGTACCGCCCCGGTTTCTTGACCCGCCGCATCACCTATTTCCGCCGCATTGTGTTCAACGGCTGCCAAGGCGATACGAGCAACCGGGTGTTTGTAAGCATTGTGCCGGACCTGACCAATAACCGCATTACGGGTACCCAAACCCTGTGCGAGGGCAGCCCCATCAACCCCATCCGGGGCGAGATCCCCCAGGGCGGGGGCGGGGGTTACCGCTACCGCTGGGAGGTATCCACCCAGGCCGACACCCTAGGGCGGCCCCTGGGCTGGGCCTTGGCCGATACTTCAGTGAACTACTCGCCGCCCAACTTGATCCGCACCACTTACGTGCGCCGGGTGGTGGTGGCCAACCAATGCCGGCCCGACACGAGCAATATCATCAAAATCACCATTATCAATCGGGTGGACAACAACCGCATCCGCGATAACCAGGAAGTTTGCCTGGGCGTGCGCCCCGATACCCTGCGCGGCAGCGTGCCCGTGGGCGGCGACGGCAATTTCCAATTCGTTTGGCAGCGGCAAGTGGGCGGCACGGGCCAAGCCTGGCAAACGGTGGCCTCCACCCGAGACTTCTTCCCCGATATTAACCAAACCTCCCGTTTCCGCCGGTTGGTGTTTACCGAGTGTTTTGTGGATACCAGTAACGTAGTCACGGTGTTCATCACCCGGTTTATCCGGGGCAACCAAATTTTGGGCGGTGGCCAAACCATTTGCCGGGGCAGCCGGCCCGATACGCTGCGCGGCCAAATGCCCGACGACGGCACCAACGTGTTCCGTTATCAGTGGCAAACCTCGCGCAACCGCCGCCAGTGGACCAACATCAACCGGGCCGTGGCCGAAAACCTGGTGCTCGACGTTGGCCCCGACTCCACCACCTACTATCGCCGCATTGTGAGCAACCGTTGCTTCAGCGACACCAGTTTGTCGGTACCCATCCGGGTCTTGGACTTGCCGGACGTGGATGCCGGGCCTGACACCATCGTGAACGTGGGGCAGAGCATCCGCCTCAATGCCACCGGGGCCTCGCGCTATGTGTGGTTCCCGCGCGATGGGCTGGACAACGACTCGATCCCTAACCCCATTGCCGCCCCCTTGGAAACCACCACCTACATTGTGCGGGGCACCGACCCGGCCGGGTGTACCAGTGTGGATACCATGGTGGTGCGGGTGGCCACCGACCTGGCCAACGTACTGCGCGTAGTGGACATCATCACCCCCGACGGAGACGGCCGCAACGACGTGCTGCACGTGGACGGGTTGGAAAGTTTCCCCGAGAACACGGTGATCATTTTCAACCGCTGGGGGCAAGAGATTTTGCAACGCCGCAATTACCGTAACAATTGGGACGGTACCATTGACGGTAAGGTGATCCCCAACGGCGTGTACTTTTACCTCATTAGGGCGGGCACGGGCAACCGGCCGCTCCGAGGGTCATTTACCGTGCTCAACTAAGGGCCGGGGGCGGCCCTAGCCAACCGCCGCCCCTGGGCCTTTCGCCAGTTAAAAATTTAGGCAGAAAGATTTTTCTAACCAAAGTATTCAAAATGAGGGTTTTATGAAGAAAACATTACTGAAAGCCGGCCCTTTGCTCGCCCTGGCCTGGCTTACGATAACCCCCAAAATCCAGGCCCAGCAGGTGCCGTTGTTTAGCCAGTACTTTAACAACCCGCTCATTTACAATCCCGCCTGGGCCGGGCTGGACCGCTTTGCCTCGGTCAATTTGACCTACCGCAACCAGTGGACTAACATTCCCGGCGCGCCCACCACCCTGCTGGCCACCATCGACCTGCCGTTTTACGAATACCGCAGCGGCGTGGGGGTCAACGTGTTCCAAGACCGGATTGGCCTGTTCCAGCAAAACAAGGTGCATTTTACCTATGCTTACCACATTTTTGAACTATACGAAAACAGCTCCGTGTTCTCCTTTGGCCTCACGGGCGGGCTGGTAACCAACCGCATCGACCTCAGCAATATTTACGTGGTCAACCCCAACGACCCCAAAATCATTGACAACACGGGCAACTATCAAGGCGTAGAGTTCACTTTTGGGATGAACTACATGTTCCGCGACAAGTTCCAGATCGGGTTTACGATGCCGCAGTTTCTCACGGCGGGCCTGCGCTCCATTGACCAAAACGACAACGACATCCAGATGGTGCCGCACTTTTTGCTGGCCGCCCGCTGCACGCTCAAAACCTTTGACGAGGTCCACCGCATCGAGCCGATGCTGATGGTGCGCCGGGTGGGCAACGGGGCCGTGCCCATGCAGTTCGACGTGGGCGTGCAGTACACCTGGAACAACACGCTGTGGTTCAACGCGGCCTACCGCACCAACTATTCCAGCGTGGCGGCGGTGGGCCTCCACATCAAGCGCCTGCGGGTGGGCTTCGCCCGCGACTTCGCCACCTCCGAGATCCAGAACATTGCGGGCAGCACCAACGAGATTATGCTGGGCTACAAGTTCAACCACCTAAAAACCAAGGTGTTTGGTGCCCAAAAAGGCCGCAGCAACACCAAATTCCGGCGTAAAATCGAGCACCCGTCCAGCCCCGGGCCTACTTTTAGGCCCAACCGCCTGTACATGAAACGCACGCCCAAGCAAAAGCCCAAAACCAGCAGCAAACGGCGCGGGTTTTAACCGTTGATTTTCAGCAAGTAAACCGATGAATGAGGATGACCAACCACCCCAAGGGTTCTCTAAGCCTTTGGGGTTGGTTTTTTTGGGCCAGAGTTAACCCGTTGGCGGGAGAATACAGGGTTGAGACGAACGTTTGCATTAGGCTGGAGGCCAGGTTAACCTCATTCGCACCACACATGGCTTGGGGCTTGCAAGAAGAATTGCGCCGCCAAGTCGGTGTAACTGTGGGTGTTAGCTTGCCCTAAAAATTTGGCCATATTGCCATAAGGGAAGTATTTGACCGATTGCCATTGCCACAGCTTGGCTTCGGGCAGGTGGAAACCAACGTTATAGGCCAAAGCCATGAGGCGCACCCTTTTCTCGGGTGCATATTGTTTAACTTGAGGATATTTGTGATGCACGACCTCATAAAACCCCTTCAAGTACTGGATTTGCCAACTTGGTTGCTCCAACCGGGCCAACCTTTCGGCCCGTACTTGCGCCGAGTCGGAGGCGGAACAACCTACGGCTTACCTCCCACTCAATCATATCTTGCACCGGGGCGTAACGCAACAATTCAGGATACACAATGGCCACCACCTCTTGCTGGGGATAGTAGGCCGCAGGCAACTGCGCGCAAATGAGTGGGCGAAGGCTGGTCAACAGCGAGTCGGCGGTAACCTGCTTGGCCCGCCAGCCAGCGGGCGATGCCTGACTGGCCAGCCACCACGCAACCAGTAGCAATAGGCCTGCCCCCGGCCCGGCCCACCACCAACGCTTGCCCCGCTTCATGACCGGTCCCAAGGGAATTTGCCTGGGCGGGGCCGGGGGGGCGCAGCGGGGCTGGCCACTTAAGCCGCTTCAAATAGCTTTGGCTATATTTGATAGGTGGTAATTTTTTGACTATGTTATCAGACACTTTTCGCGGCTCAAAATAGGCCCAAGGGAACATGCCACCCGCCACGATGTTGGTGGCCCAGCGGTGGTTGTGGAGCTTACCGTCGGGCCGGGGGCGGTCGGTGGGGGTCCAGGTCTCCAGCGGCAGGCCCGGCAGCCCGTCGTACTCGTCGGTTACGTTGGGCAGTTGATCGGTGTAGAACACCATCACGGACGCTTCGCGCGGCTCGCCGAAGTAGGTGTGCCGGGTTTTGACCAAGGCCAGGCGGCAGGGGTAGCCTAGAATACTCTTGGTGCTGTCGAGCGGTATGATTTCTACGGTGCGCTTAGCCCACCTGGCCCGCTCGAGGGAATCAAGGAATATCCCTTCTAATAACGTCGGTTCGCTGATAGACCTGTCCAATCGGGTATGGTGTAAATAGGAAAAGCGGCGAGTGCGCTGACCATAAATAGTGAAGGAAGTGATTTGCTTAACCACGGGAAAATCATAGTAACGGCTGGTGCTCATCCTTTTATGTACCGCACTGTCCGGCCCGGCAATGAATAAAGTGTCAGTCAACTTAGATGAAACTACGTCACTCGGAAGTGGTAGACCTTGGTAGCTCACCCAGCCCTGGAAGGCTTTGGGCTGAGCTTGGACTGGAAGGGTTAGTAAAGCGACTAAGCCTAAAATACTAAACAAAATTTGGCTTAACATAATATAGAAAGGTTGAGACAGGACACTATCGCTCTAAGTTAGGCTGCGAAACAAGAACAACAATGAGCTAATTGGATTAATGTCTATCAAGCTTACCTTGTCCAAATTAACCCCTGGCATACCACGAGCCAATTTGGACAAGACAAGCCGCCGATGAACAAGCCCTGAAGACCTAAGTAAGGCTAATCTGGCCAAACAAGTTTAAAAGATGCACTTAACTGCGCCCGGCATCGAGTCGTAAACTACCAACGTTTAAGGCCAACCCTCCAAGAGTTCCAAACTCTTGGAGGGTTTTGCCTCGGATGGGGGAACTGAGAGATCGGAGTTAGAAGAATGAGCCCTCCCCCCTACTGCACCACAAATTCAATCCGGCGGTTGAGGGCGCGGTTGGCATCGCCGTCGTTGGGGGCCTGGGGCTTGGTTTCGCCGTAGCCCTTGCTCAGCAGGCGGGCGGTGGGCACCCCGGCCTTAGTCAGGTAATCCACCACGGCCTGGGCGCGCTTGCGGGATAGCTCCAGGTTGGCCGCGTCGGAGCCTACATCGTCGGTATGGCCGCCAATTTCCACCTTGATGTCCGGGTTTTGCTTCAGCAGGCTTAGCAACCGATTAAGTTCCGTTTGGGATTTTTCTTGCAGGTCCCACTTGCCGGTCTCGAAAAAGAGGTTGTTGAGCACAATTTTGGAGCCTTTGCCCACGCGCTCGAGCGGGATGTCGATCACCACGTCCGTGCCCTCGTTGCCCGCATAGTTGAACGAGAGGCTTTTGAACAAATAACCCGGACAATTGACGTACAGCGCGTACTCGCTGCCCCGGTTGAGGGTGATCAGGTAGCCGCCGTCCACGGCATCGGAGCTAACGGTGGCCTCGGTGGTGTCGTTAGCCAGGTTCACCAGGTCCACTTTAGCGGCCAGTTTGCGCTTGCTGGCCGCGTCGTACACCACGCCTTTCACATAATTGCTCGAAGTTTTGGGCTTAATGGCCTCGGGCAGTTCAAACTCGTAAATTTCGCTGCTGTGGGGCATCCCGTTTTTGCTCACCTCGTGCGAGTAATAGCCCCATTTGCTATCGGCGGTTACAAACAAGCCCACTTGGTTACGCTGGTCGTTAAGCGGATAGCCCAGGTTTTGGGGCGTGGCCCAGCGGCCGCCTTCGCGTTCGGTTTTAAACAGGTCGTAGCCCCCCATGCCCACGTAGCCGTCGGAGGCGAAATAGAGCGTTTTGCCGTTCACGTGGATAAACGGGCCTAGCTCGCTGCGGGGGGTGTTTACCTCGCGGCCCAGGTTTTCGGCGGGCAGCCATTGGCCTTTTTCGTTGCGGCGCGAACGCCAAATGTCGGTGCCGCCCACGCTGCCCGCCCGGTCCGAAACGAAGTAGAGCGTGCGCCCATCGGCCGAGAGCGAGGGCTGGGTATCCCACCGGTCCGAGTTGACCTCGCGGCCCAGGTTGAGCGGGGCCTGCCATACCCCGCCTACTTTGTAGCTCACAAACAGGTCGCAACTGCCAAAGGTTTGGCGGCTCTCGCTTTCTTGGCAAACGGTGAAAATGAGGGTCTTCCCGTCGGCCGACATGGTGCAAGTGCCCTCGTTGGTGTGGGTGTTCAGTTCCTTGAGGTACACCGGCTCGCCCCATTCGCCATTGGCTTTGGTGCTGATGTAGATATTCTCATCGCTGTTTTTATCCGGGCTGAGCCGGGCGGTGAACAACATTTGCTGCTGGTCGCCGCTGAGGACGGGAAAAAACTGCAACGCTTGGCGGTTGATGTTTTTGCTCACCGGTCGGGGATTGATGTTGAGCGGGTTCTTGATGCCCTCAATGGCAAAATTACAGTCGGCCAGTTGGCGTTTGGCCGCGTCGATTTGCCGCTGGGCCGAGGGGTTGGCGTATTTGATGAACTTTTCCAAGTTGGCCTTGGCCGGGGTAAACTGGCCCGCCTGCAAGTCTAACTGGGCCACTTGCAGGTAAAGCGGGGCAAACCGTTTGTCGTCGGGGCTTAGCTCGGCCGCCCGGCGGAAATGCACCTCAGCCTTCTCTTTTTGCAACAAGGTGGAATAAGCCTGGGCCAGGGCAAAATGGGCCTCCACAAATTTGGGGTCGGCCTCGATGGCATTGTTGAGGGCCTTGATAGATCGATCAAAGTCGCGCGCCCGCAGGTACTCCTTCGACTCCTCATAAAGTTTTTCGGCTTTTTTCGAAGTAGTGCTCAACTGGGCCCAAGCCGCTGGGGCCAAAGCCCACCAAACCAGCAGCCCGCAAACGGCGGCGCGACCCCTTAAACCGATGTTGAAGATTTTCATGTGTTGACTAACCTGATTGTCAATAATTTAGAGCGATTTCTCGATCCCGATTGTATTTTAAGCCCGACGGTAAGCGTGGCCGCCCGGCGCGCCCTTGCCAGTACAAAAACTGTGCTGGGCAAAGTTGCGGAAAAAAGTGGGTTTGCCCAGCTGGCCGTTAGACCGCCGCATTTGGCACAATTTCGCCCTAGCGTGTAAATTGCAGCCCGAGCAACCTTACTTCGCCCATGAACCGCCGCCAAGTCCTCCAACAGTTGTCTGCCAGCGCGCTGGCATTTTCGTTGGCCCCGTTTGCCCCGCTGTGGGCCGGGCCGCGCCCCCGGTTCCGCATCGGGGCCTGCGACTGGTCGCTGGACGCGATGGGCAAGGTGGAAGCCCTGGCCCTGGCCCAACAAATTGGGCTGGACGGTGTGCAGGTGAGCCTGGGCACCGCCCAAGACGACATGCAACTCCGCCGCCCCGAGGTGCAAAAAGCCTACCGCCAGGCCGCCAAAAAGCACAAAGTGGCGGTGGGCGGCCTGGCCATTGGCGAACTGAACCACGTACCCTACAAAACCGACCCGCGCACCGAGCAATGGGTGGCCGATAGCATTCAAGTGGCCAAGAACCTGAAGGCCCCCGTGGTGCTGCTGGCGTTTTTTGAACCTAACGGCGACCTCCGCAACGACCCGGCGGGTAAAAAAACCGTGATCGGGCGGCTCAAAAAAGTGGCGGGCCAGGCCGAAAAGGCCAAAGTAACCCTGGGCATCGAGTCGTGGCTGAGCGCCCGCGAGAGCATGGAAATCGTCAACGCCGTTGGCTCGCCCAACGTAAAGGTGTATTACGATGTGTGCAACTCCACCGTGCGCGGTTACGATATTTTTGAAGAAATGTACTGGCTAGGCAAGCAAAACATCTGCGAAATCCATTTTAAAGAAAACGGCTCGCTGCTAGGCCAGGGCCAGGTGGACTACCAAAAAGTCCGGCAAGTGCTCGACGAAATCGGTTACCAAGGCTGGATCGTGCTGGAAGGGGCCGTGCCCAACGGGGCCAAAATGCTGCCCAGCTACGTGGACAACAACCGCTTTGTG
>JALONO010000074.1 GCA_025454895.1 Bernardetiaceae bacterium | reverse complement strand
CGCGAGGCCAACGCCCTCAAGGTGAACTACTCTACCACGGGTAGGTAATCGAATTGGAATTTTTGTTCAACGGCACCTGGTAACGGGTGCCGTTTTTTTTGCGCTCGCGCAGGTAGGGGCGCGGTAGGTTATGCTAAAATGACCTAATGATTGCATGATTAAATGATTGTTATCTTTGATTATCAATCATTTAAAGGACAGGCAATGCCCAATTTGGACTTTATTTTGGTATTTGTGCCTAAGGAGAGAGAGGTTGTTTAAAACGCAATCGGTTTGAGGCGCAGCCCCGCGTTTTCGGGCAGGCCGATCCAGGTGCAGCACACATTTATTGGTGTTGAGCACCTGTTTCAGGTCTGGGTTGACCAGGGCCAGGTGCACAAACGGGGCACTTTGGTAGTACGCCTGGTACAGGGCCTTCGCCTGCTCAAGGGGCAGGGCGCAGTCTAGGTAGGCAGTGGCAAAAATGCCGCGCGTAAAACTGCCCCGCAGCGGGATAAAGTTGATGGCCTGGGCAAAACCGGGCTGCAACTGGCGGAGGCTTTGGCCAATTTCGGCCAGGTGCTGGTGCTCAAACGCCTTGTACACCGACAGGTTGTGGCTGCGCCAACTAAAGTGCGAATTTTCGGTGGGTCGTTGCCCGGCCCCCGTGGAGCCCGTGGTGGCGTTCACGTGTACCTCGCCCAGCAGCAGGCCCTGGGCGGCCAAGGGCAACAACGCCAACTGGATAGCGGTGGCAAAACAGCCCGGATTGGCCACCCGCTGGGCCAGCCTAATGTGGTCGCGGTTCAGCTCCGGCAGGCCGTACACCCAAGGCCAGCTGCCCGGTTGGGCCAGCCGGTGGTCCTGGCTCAGGTCAATGATTTTTACCCGGGGATCAAACTGATACTGCTGGAAAAACTTGGCGGCCTCGCCGTGGCCCACGCAGAGCACCAGGGCATCCACGTCGTCGTGCAGGTCGGCGGCAAAGGTGAGGTCGGTTTCGCCCAGCAGGTCCGGGTGGGTGGCCGCTACGGGCTTACCCGCTTGGCTGTTGCTGTGCACAAAACTGATCTGAACTAGGGGGTGGTTGAGCAAAATACGGATCAATTCGCCGCCGGTGTAGCCCGCCCCGCCCACAATGCCTACTTTGATCATGATCTAAAAAATTGAACGTGAATAGCTTACAAAATATTGACTAGATATCTTTCACATTACCCTTACTTGGGTCAAAATTGCGTCCCTCCCCAGCGGACGGCAAAAACGAGAGTTTTTGAGCGAGCAAGCGCGGCTGGCCAGGGTGGGGCCAAAAAAGGGCGGATTAAGAGCGAAAGTTCCAAATCACGCCTGATCAAAAATCTAATTTGCAAGAAGCCTACTAGCGGAACCGGGCGGCTACCGTGGCCTCTTTGCCTTGGTATTCGTAGAACCCGCGCCCGGTTTTGGCACCCAGGTGGCCGGCCCGCACCATGTTTACCAGCAGGGGGCAAGGGGCGTATTTAGGGTTGCCAAAGCCTTGGTACATCACCTCTAAAATGGATAAACAGATGTCCAGCCCAATGAAGTCGGCCAGTTGGAGCGGGCCCATGGGGTGGGCCATGCCCAGCTTCATCACCGTGTCGATTTCGGCCACGCCCGCCACGCCCTCGTAAAGCGAGCTGACCGCTTCGTTGATCATGGGCATCAGGATGCGGTTGGCAATGAAGCCTGGGTAGTCGTTCACTTCCACCGGGGTTTTTTGGAGGCCCTGGGCCAGTTGCATCACCGTGGCCGTGGTGGCATCGGAGGTAGCATACCCGCGGATCACCTCCACCAGTTTCATCACGGGCACGGGGTTCATAAAGTGCATCCCAATCACCCGGTCGGCGCGATGGGTGGCCGCCGCAATGCGGGTGATCGAGATCGAGGAAGTATTGGTGGCCAAAATCGTCTCGGGCGGGCAAATGCCGTCCAACTGGGCAAACAGGCGGGTTTTCACCTCCGGGTTTTCCGAGGCGGCTTCTACGACCAACTGGGCCGAGGCGGCCCCTTCGTCCAATTTAGTGTAAGTAGTGATGCGGTTGAGGGCCGCGTGGCGGTCGGTTTCCGTAAGTAGGCCCTTGGTTACTTGTCGGTCCAAATTTTTGGCAATGGTGTCCGTGGCCCGCTGGAGGGCCTCGGCGGAGGTGTCGATGAGGGCCACCGGATGGCCAAACTGGGCAAATACGTGGGCAATGCCGTTGCCCATGGTGCCCGCCCCCACAACCGCTACGTTTTTCATGGTTGATGTTGGTTAATAATACAATGACTTAATGATTTATCTTTGATTATCAATCACTTAAAAGATGGGAAATACGTAATCCCAATTTGATTTTGGTACAATGTGCCGCGAAGATAGGGTTTTTGCCCGCCAAGGCACAGCCCCGCGCCCGAACACTGCCCCTATGATTTTACTCGAGAGTATTCAAGAGACTTCTCGTTGTTAGGGGCCATTGCTAAAGCAGGCAGATATAACTTGAAAAATGTGCGGTCGTCAAGCATAAAAAGTGAGGGCCCGTTTGTGAAAACTTGGTAATTGTCAATCGGTAATTTACCCTGCCTCGGCCAGTAACGGATGACTGGCGGGGGCGGGCTGGAGGCGCAGCTCGGCATCGAGCAGGCCCTGGGCCAGCAGCCAGGCTTCAAACTCGGGGGCGGGGCGCAGGCCCAGCAGGCGGCGCAGGTACAGCGCATCGTGGAACGAGGTGGACTGGTAGCTCAGCATCACGTCGTCGGCGCCGGGCACGCCCATGATGTAGGTGCAGCCCGCCGCGCCCAGCAGGGTGAGCAGGGTGTCCATGTCGTCTTGGTCGGCCTCGGCGTGGTTGGTGTAGCACACGTCCACGCCCATGGGCAAGCCCAGTAACTTGCCGCAAAAGTGGTCCTCCAGTCCGGCCCGGATAATCTGCTTGCCGTTGAACAAATACTCCGGGCCGATAAACCCGACTACCGAGTTGACTAACAACGGGTTAAAGTGGCGGGCCACGCCGTAAGCCCGGGCCTCGAGGGTTTGCTGGTCCACGCCGTGGTGGGCCTGGGCCGAGAGTGAGCTGCCCTGCCCGGTCTCGAAATACATGAGGTTTTGGCCCACGGTGCCGCGCCCCAGGGCCAGGCCCGCCGCGTAACCCTCGGCCAACAGGGCCAGGTTGACCCCAAACGAGGCATTGGTGGCCTCGGTGCCGCCAATAGATTGGAACACCAGATCCACGGGCGCGCCCTGCTCAAACGCCCGCAGGGTGGTGGTGAGGTGGCAGAGCACACAGGTTTGGGTGGGTACGGCAAAGCGTTCGCGCAGGTTGTTGGTGAGGTGCAGCAAGCCCACCACGGTGGGCACGTTGTCGGTGGCCGGGTTGATCCCGATTACCGCGTCGCCGTTGGCGTACAGCAGGCCGTCGAGCACGCTGGCGGCAATGCCCTTGAAATCGTCGGTGGGGTGGTTGGGTTGTAGCCGGGTGGCCAACCGCCCCGGCAGGCCAATGGTATTGCGGAACCGGGTAACCACTTGGCACTTGGCCGCCACGGCCACCAGGTCCTGCAAGCGCATGATTTTGGCCACGGCGGCCGCCATTTCGGGGGTGAGGCCGGGCCGTACCTGGGCCAGCCGTTCGGGGGTGGTGGCATAGTCGAGCAGCCAGTCGCGAAGGCCGCCCACGGTGAGGTGGGCAATGGGGGCAAACGCGGCAGCCTGGTGCTGGTCCACGATGAGGCGGGTTACTTCGTCGGTTTCGTAGGGCACCACCAAGTCCTGCAAAAAGGTGCGCAGCGGCAGTTCAGCCAGGGCCATTTGGGCGGCGGCCCGTTCCAAAGCGGAGTGGGCGGCCAGCCCGGCCAACTGGTCGCCGGAGCGGAGGGGGCTGGCCCGGGCCAGCAGGGTTTTGAGGTCGGCAAATTGGTAAACCTGTTGGCGGACGGTGTGGCGGTACATGGCGGCGGCTTTGGGCAAATTTAATCCTAAAATGACTGAATGATTAAATGCTTTTTTTTCTTGATTATCAATTGCTTATGGCGTTACAAACACGCAATTACAGTTTGATTTTGGTGTAGATTAAACAGCCGCGGGTCGGCCAAACAAAAAGCCCGCCCGGCGAAGTAGCGCGGGCGGGCAGTGGTGAAGATGCCGTTTTTTACAGCGTTTTGTCTTTGGCTATTTTCTCGAGGCGGCTGATTTGCCGGTCCAACACAAAAAGGTAAACGGCCAGTCCGGCCAGCACGGTGGCGATAACGGCCACGACGACGTAAATTTTGCCGTCGGCCCTAAACTGGTCGGCCATTTCCACGGTTTGGTTATCGTAGTCGCGCTCGGTGATCTCCACTTTTTGGGCGGTGGCCCACCAGGCCAGGCAGCAAAACCAAAAGGTGAGGGCTATTTTAACAACTCGGGATCGCATAGGTAGGGGCTAGTCGTCGCTACCGTTGTCGGCGGCGTAGCTGAACGAGTACTCGGTGTCGTCCAGTTGAAGGGTGTCGTTATTGAAGTCGGCCACAAACTTGGCGATTTCCTCATTGCCCACGCGCATGAGGTTGAGGCAGGCATCCAGGCCGATGCCGTACTCGGCGGTTTCGTCGAGCTGCACGTTTTCCACCACGGCCACTTCGTCCTCGCTCTCGATCTCGTCCACCAACAGGTCGAGGTAGTCGAGTTCGTCTTCCGAGGCGGTTTCCACATCGGAAAAGTTGGGAAATTTTTCTTTGAGGCGTTGCTCGGCCAAATCGTACACGGCCATTTCGTATTCGGAACGGAGGGTGTACAAAAAGGAGTCGTACACCACTTCTTTGCCGTCGCCGTCTTTGCCTACAAAATAAAAATAGGCACCTTGCTGCTCCTCGTCAGCCTCTTGGGTGTCGTTGAGCACGAACGACTGCCCGGCTTGGGCGGCAGCCGCTTTTATCCGCGCAATTTCTTGCGGATCATATCCTTTGTTCATAAAATGTCGGTAGCTAAAGGTAAGTGGTAAATGGAAGGTGAGGCCGGGCAGCCCGGTAGTCCGGTTCGGCGGCGCAAAATAACGGATTTCCGGGCAGACATAGCCGCCTTTTTGCGGATATTTGCCCCCTTTTTCCAAGTTGACATGGATTTATCCGCCCTCACCGCCATTTCGCCCGCCGATGGGCGGTATTGGAAGCAAGCTGCGCCGCTGGCCGCTTTTTTTTCAGAATTTGCCCTGATCCGCTACCGGGTGTTAGTAGAAGTTGAATATTTCATTGCCCTATGTGAGCTGCCGCTGCCCCAACTGGCCCAGGTGGAGCCGAGGCTGTTCCCTACGCTGCGGAAGCTGTACCGAGAGTTTGGGGCCACCGATGCCGAGCTGATCAAAAACATTGAGCGCACCACCAACCACGACGTAAAGGCGGTGGAGTATTTCATTAAAAAGAAGTTGGCCGCCCTGGGGCTAGACCGTTACACGGAGTTTGTCCACTTTGGCCTTACCTCACAAGATGTGAACAACACTGCCACCCCGCTCATGCTCAAGGCGGGCTTAGCCGAAACCTACTACCCACTGGTGGGCCAGTTGCTGACCAAGTTGCACAAATTGGCCGAAGCCTGGGCCGCCGAGCCGATGTTGGCTTTTACCCACGGCCAACCAGCCTCGCCCACGCGCCTGGGTAAGGAGATCGGGGTGTTTGCCTACCGGCTGGAGAAGCAACTGGAAACCCTGAGGCACCTGCCCCACTCGGCCAAATTTGGCGGGGCCACGGGCAACCTGAACGCCCACGTGGTGGCCTACCCGCAAGTGGACTGGGTGCGGTTCGCCAACCGCTTCGTGAACGACACCCTTGGCCTAAGCCGGGCCCAACTGACCACCCAAATCGAGAATTACGATTTTCTGGCCGCCCAACTGGACAATTTGCGCCGGATCAACACCATTTTGATCGATTTTAGCCGCGACGTGTGGAGCTACATCTCGATGGGCTATTTTAAACAGCAGGTGCAGGCGAACGAAGTAGGCTCGTCGGCCATGCCCCACAAGGTGAACCCCATCGACTTTGAGAACGCGGAGGGCAACCTGGGCTACGCCAACGCGATCTTCGGCTTTTTGGCCGAAAAGCTACCCGTGTCGCGTTTGCAGCGGGACCTCACCGACTCGACGGTGCTGCGCAACCTGGGGGTGCCCATGGCCCACACCGTGATCGCCCTGCACTCGTTGGTGAAGGGGCTGGATCGGCTGGCCCTTAACCAGGCGCAGTTGCAGCAGGACTTGGCCCAAAACTGGGCCGTGGTGGCCGAGGCGTTGCAAACCATCCTCCGCCGCGAAGCCTACCCTCAGCCCTACGAGGCCCTGAAGGCCCTCACGCGCACGGGCGAAGCCATTACCCAGGCCACCATTGCCCATTTTATCGACGAACTGCCGGTGGCCGAGGCCCTTAAGGCCGAGATGCGGGCCGTAACGCCGTTTAATTATACGGGGGTGTGAATAGGCCCAGCCGCTGGGTCAAATACTGACCTTGACCGGACTGGAGGTGAGTTCTGGTTTAGCCAAAGTTGCTCGGGGTTTAAAAAACTTAAAATCGGCTTTTTGGGCGAATAAGCTGGCCTCTACGGTGTTTAATTTATCCGTGATGGCCCGGATGGCTTCGTCCGATTGGTCGATGCCGATCCACCGTCGGCCGTTTACCTGGGCCGCTTTGAGCGTAGTGCCCGAACCAGCGAAGCAGTCCAGCACAATACTGTCCGGGTTGGAAGAAGTTTTTACGATTAAGTCTAGTAAGTCTGGATTTTTTTCGGTGGGATAGACGGGATACTGCGGGTCTTTAAATTCCCAAATGTCTTGGATACGTTTGCCTTCTTGTTCGTCCAAATAAATCTTTTTGCGAGGATTGCCCTTATCGCTCCACTCGATCAAACCTTCATTGTCCCACTGTTCCAAAATACTTACTTCGCTGCGCCAATGGCGGCCTTGGGGTGGTAAAATTCCTTTAAATGTCTGGGCGGTTTTACCTTTTTGGGTTTCACCTGGCGCATGTAACGGAATGGTGGTGTACCGTCTACCGTTTTCAGTTTTGGGAAAAAGTTTCAGTTTGTCTTCTTCGGTGTAAGGGGCTTTGGGTTCGTTCCAGATCAATTGGTCTGATTTTGAATAAAAAAAGATCAAATCTTTCATATTTCCATAACCTTTTCTCGCAAAGTTTTTTGGATTGCATTTGATGCGGGTAATATCGTTGCGAAAATTTTCAATCCCAAAAATTTCATCCATTACAATTTTAACATAATGCCCTATTTTATAGTCAATGTGAAGATAAATGGAACCTTGTTCAGATAGGAGCATTTTCAATAACACCAATCGCTCGCGGATAAACTCAATAAATTCAAAACCTTTGAGCGTATCGGTATAAGCAACCGTGCCTTTGGCGGAATTGCTAATGGTGTTGGCCCGGCCATTAGTGATGGTGAAGGTATTATTGGTAGCAAAAGGCGGATCAATATACACTAAATCGATTTTCCCTGCCAGATGATGGGTAGTGATTAGTTGTTTGAGGGCAATTGAGTTATCGGCCTGGATAAGCAGATTGGAATGACCGCTACCGCTCATCTGTTCTAATTCTACATCGGGAATTGCCTCCAGGATTTCTTTCTTAGTTTTTTTATTTGTGTAGTTTAAATACATGCGTTTTGGATGAGCTAAATTTGATACAGAAACTCGCGAAGCACTAGGCTACTCATGATATTGAGATGTTGGTAGGTAGAAGTAATGTCTTTGAACATTTTATTCTGGCCTTCAATATACAATACACCATCTAAAATGGCGATTTTAAGGGCATTTCCGCCACTACTTTTAATGGTATTAATGGCATCATTAAACTGAGCGTTCTGATGTCCGCCAAAGTCAGTCAAAAATTTTGCTTCCCCAATAACGTATTTGCCATTAAACCTTCCCACAAAATCTAGGCCCTTCGTATGCACATAGCCCAGTTCGGCCCTGGCAAAGTCCATCAATTGTTGGTCGCTACCATCCAAAATGGCATCTTCTTGCGATGCCATAAACTCGGCTAAGCCAACGGGTGATATACCCAAAGACTTGTTATTCAACCACCTTCTAAAAAAAGGCCCAATTTGCCGGTTGGTCTCTTTAGGCTCGCTGCAACGCTCAACTATTTTATCGAGACCCATTTCATAAAGACGGCCACATATCTGGTTGATGGTCTTGGGGTTGCGGGCCAGTGCGCTCCCGTCGCGCTTGAAATAGGCAATGTAGCTGTCTTTAATAGGGAAAAGGTCAAGCTTTAAAAGCTCTTTGAGTAAGGCTTCGTTGTCTTTTTGATGAAAAGCGGTTTCAATTTTGGTTAAACGGCTAGGGTCAATTTCTCGGATACCTTCTGGAATGGTGGGGTACACTTGAAAAAGATCATCCAAGTAGTTCCGTTGGTTTGCATATTCGATACTGAGTTCCAGCCAGTAATTCATGGGCTTAATTTTAAGGTGAAATTATCCAACTGGCTCTGCCTGAGGATATTAGTCGCTTACCCCCACTGCCTACTGCGTAGCACCAGCCAAGTGCCGTATAAAAATAGCACGATCAAACTGAAGAAATACAGCACGTCCCGGCTATCGATCAGGCCGCGGCCCAGCGAGTTGTAGTGGTAGTCCATGCCCCACTGGGCAATGGCCAGCGCGTAGCCGGACCAGGCCTCTAACTGGGCCACCGACGAAAAGCCCGCGTAGAACAGGAAACTTAAGAACACCGCCAGGATAAAGGCCACGATCTGGCTCTCGGTGAGGGAGGAGGCAAACACGCCGATGGCCGCAAACCCGGCCCCGAGCAAAACAAGCCCCAAGTAGCTACCGGCCACCCCCGCCGAGTCGAGGTTGCCCGCAGGTGAGCCAAGGGCGTACACCGAGCCATAATACACCAAGGTGGGCAGCAGGGCCATGGCCACCAAGGCCACGCAGGCCAGGTACTTGCCCCCGATGATTTGCAGGTCGGTGAGGGGGCGGGTGAGCAGCAGTTCCATCGTGCCGGCCTTTTTTTCTTCGGCCAGCGAGCGCATGGTGATGGCTGGTACCAGGAACAGGAACACGAACGGGGCCGTGCCAAACAGGATGTCCAAGCTGGCGAATCCGCCCTCGAGCACGTTGTCAGGGAAAATCCAGACCAGCAAGCCCAACCCCGTGAGGAACACTGCCACCACCAGGTAACCCACCAGCGAGTTGAAAAATCCGTTGAATTCTTTACTGAATACAGCCCACATAAGGCAAAAAAGGTTGAAGGGCAAAGCTAAACCGCAGGCGGCAAAACTGGCAGTCTTATACAGGCCAAACCACTACCTCCCAAGCCTCGTCTTGCTCGTAGTGGTGGATCACCTGCCAGCCGTTGCGCAGGTGCGCGCGCAGCGAACGGGTGTTGCGCGAGGCTACTTCGCTGATGATCAGGTCATAACGCCCGGCCAATTGAGCGCGCATGGCGGCGTACAACCCGTCGAACAGGCCCTGGCCACGGTAGCCCGCCCCCACGCACACTTGGCCCATGACGCAAAAACGGTAGCTGATTACGGGGCGGCCTTGGTAGCTCAACTGGTCGGCGAGCTGCACCAGGGGCCGCAGCAGGTGGTTTTGCTGGGCCACCGCCACTGGGCAAGGCAGGCAATAGGCCACCACCTGGTCCCGGTGCTTGGCCACCACCATTGGCTCGGCGGTTTGCAGGGCCTCCATAAAGTCGGGCGGGTAGGCAAAGGTCAAAAAACCTTCCTGGGCTTGCACCTCAGCGGTTAACTGGGTTTTCAGGTTGGCAGTTTGCAGGGCCAGCACTTGGGGCACGTCGGCCAGTTGGGCAGGCCCGATCACCAGATCAGAGGGCGGGGTCATTTTTTGTAACGGCTCAAATCGAGGTTAATGCGGTCCTGTACGATGATGGCCGCCGGGTAGCTGGGCAGCAACTGCACATACAGGCGATAGGCTTCGTATTTGTGGAAATAGTCGCCCACTTTTACTTTATAATTAGGCGGGTCGTACACCAATTCGGGTTTATCTTGGTCCAGGCTGAGGCGCAGTTGGGTAATGAGGCGGTTGGCCTCGTCGCGGCTGTTGCCGGAGTACACCTGCACCCGATAGCCTTGGGCATAACGTAACAGTTTGTTGTTCTCGGCCAAGGTGGCCCGCACGGCGTCCAGTTCGGCGTTGGCGGCCCCGGTGGGTTGGGTACCGTTGCCAGCGGGCATGGTAACGGCCGGCGCGGCCTGGGCTTGCTTGGCCAGTTCGTCGGGGCTGAGCCGCTTGTAATCGCGCCACTGGTAGCGGCTCAGGTCTTCTTGATAAGTAACCGGCCCGGGGTTGCCGCCCGTTTGGCTGCTTTTGCAGGATACGCCCAGGCAGGAGAAAAGGATGGCCAAGGCCCCCAGTTGGCCCAGTTGCCAACTGACCCATCTAGGAAAGAATGCTGTTGGGTTAATCAATTTAAAATCAACAGGTTAAAATAAAAAAAGTCAAACAAAAAAAGAAATAAGCCCACATTAGGCGGCTAAAGTTAAACCATTTGTAACAAACGACCGTCCCGGCTTCCCCTTGGCCTGGCCGCAGCCGGAAATTCGGCCGAACGAGAGGGATTAAATATCCATAAACCCTATCTTTGTACTAGGTTAATCATCTTAAAACAACCACCAATATGGCACTCCGACTGGGCGACGTAGCCCCCAATTTCCAAGCCACTACTACCGAGGGCGACATTGATTTTTACCAATGGGCAGGCGATAGCTGGGTGGTGCTGTTTTCGCACCCGGCCGATTTTACCCCCGTTTGCACCACCGAACTGGGCACGGTGGCCAAGTACCGCCCCGAATTTGCGAAGCGGAACGTGAAAACCATTGCCGTGAGCGTGGACCCGCTGGGCAGCCACCAGGAGTGGGTGAAGGACATCAACGAAACCCAGTGTACCGTGGTGGATTACCCCCTCATTGCCGACCCGAACCGCACCGTGGCCGACCTGTACGACATGATCCACCCCAACGCGATCGATAACCTGACCGTGCGCTCGGTGTACATCATCGGGCCGGACCGGAAGATCAAGCTCATGCTCACTTACCCCGCCTCCACGGGCCGCAACTTCGACGAAATTCTGCGGGTGATCGACTCGTTGCAACTGACTGCCAAATACAGCGTGGCCACCCCGGCCAACTGGACCCAAGGCCAAGACGTGATCGTGAGCTTGGCCGTAAAAACCGAGGACATCCCGGCTAAATTCCCCAAAGGACATCAAATCATTAAGCCTTACCTGCGCACCACGCCGCAGCCGGACAAAAACTGATCCCCTGCCAGCGGCTAACCGCCCCGGCAGCGGTTGAGCCTGGGCGACTTTGCCAGGGCTTGACAATCAAGTAAAGCCATCTACGGTCATTAAATTACTTGGTGGTAGGCCCGCCAAAATAAATAAAGCGATCAAACTGCTAAAAACCAGCTAGTTTGATCGCTTTTTAGGCGAAATGCTCCGGTCTAGAACCAAGAATGTAGCCACGAGGCCAAAATTTTCTCGGGCTTGCTGGCCCCGTTGCTGGGTTTTTGGCGTTTCTGGGCTTCTTCTTCCTTGATTTTTTCGTAGTCGCGCAATAGCACAAAAGCCTTGAAACGCAGCCAACGCTCGTACAGCTTGCCGTGCAGGCCAAATTCCTGCTTGGCTTCTTGCACCACCTCGGTTTTCTTTTTCTCGTCTTCCCACTTGGGGTCGTACATCATGCCGGTGCATAGACAGTGCTTGCGGTTAGTCCGGGTCAAAATATCGTAGTTGACACAACTTTGGCAGCCCTTCCAAAACTGGTCTTCGGCCGGCAGTTCCGATAGGGTAACTGGCTGGTAGCCCAGGTCAGAGTTGATCTTCATCACAGGCAGGCTGGTGGTCAGGCCCACGATCTTAGCGGCGGGGAACAACTGCCGCGACAGGTTAAAAGCCTGTTCCTTAATCCGTTTGGCCAAACCAGCCTGGCGGAACACCGGGTTGACGATGAGGCCCGAATTGGCCACGTAGTTGCCGTGGCTCCACGTCTCGATATAACAGAAACCGGCAAAGGTGCCGTCTTGGGCCAGGGCGATCACGGCTTTGCCCTCGCGCATTTTCAATTTTATGTATTCGGGGTCGCGCTTGGCAATGCCCGTACCGCGGGCCTTGGCCGACTCCTCGATTTGGCGGCAAATTTCAAGTGCGTACTCTTGGTGTTTTTCTTCGGCAACCTGAACTGAAAATTCCATTTTGGGTAAAAAGCGGTTAAAACAGGGAGGGGGAACAAAGGTGAAAATTCGGCAGATGCAATCAGGAGTTGAACAAGTTCAAAACTGATACCGGAAAAGGGGTGGCAAAATTAAATTACCGCGAAATTTTGGAGGAAAGGCCGCCCCGAAGGCCGCCGAAAACGCATTACACCCTCACGGGTGGGCACACCAGCACCGGCCTGAGTGCCGGAACAAGAGGAGAGCGATATGGCCGAATGCGTAACATGATGCTTAAATGCCTTGCAAATTAAAAGGATGGCGGTTAATCAATCAACAATAATTACGCTAAATTTTTCAAATAGTTGCCAAATCCCCCCCAATTATCTGATTATGGGCAGAACGGAGGCTACATTACCCGGGCAATTGGCTTAATTTTGTTCTCTATTGGCCACTAATAACACCTTCGCCGTTTTTGTTTTTGTTTTCATAGCCATTGCGCCCCCGTGTGCCGCACCTACTTTTTAACCCTTGGTTTGTTTTTTTGCCTAACCGGCTTGGCCGCCCAGGGCACCGACGAGTCCACCACGCCCCCTTCGGCCTTGCAGTACCGCATCCAGCGGGCCGCGCAAAAAGTGAAATTAGACGGAGTGCTGGACGACCCGGCTTGGCAAAACGCCCAGCGGGTGAGCGATTTTAACCAGCATTTCCCGTTCGACTCCTCGCGGGCGGTGCGCCGCACCGAGGTGATGATGACCTACGACGAAGAGTTCATCTACGTGGCGGGCATTTGTTACGATGGCTTACCCGGCAGCTACATCATCAGCTCGCTGCGCCGCGACTACCGGGGGCCTAATTACGACGGCTTCAACGTGGTGATCGACCCGTTCCAGGATAAAACCAATGCCTTTTTCTTCGGCCTTAGCCCCTACAAAGTACAGCGCGAGGGGCTGATCGCCAACGGCGGGGCCGGGCAGGGCGACCTCTCGCTCTCATGGGACAATAAATGGTACGGCGAGACCAAAATTGAGGACGACCGCTGGGTGGCCGAGATCGCCATCCCTTTCAAGACGCTCCGTTTTAAAGACGGAACCCCGAATTGGAACGTTAACTTTTACCGGATCGACAGCAAACAAAATGAACGCTCCGCCTGGAGCGACCCGCCCCGTAACTTCCAGATTTACAACCTGGCCTACATTGGTGAACTGGTGTGGGACGTGCCGCTGAAAAAAACGGGGCCGAACATCTCGCTCATCCCGTTTGCCACGGCGGGGCTGTCGCGCCAGCACCAAAACGGCGAACCGGGCCAGGGTACCTGGAGCGTCGGCGGCGATGCCAAAGTGGCCGTTACCCCCGGCCTTAATTTAGACCTGACGGTGAACCCCGATTTTTCGCAGGTGGAAGTGGACCGCCAAGTAACCAATTTGGACCGCTTCGAGATATTTTTCCCGGAACGCCGCCAGTTTTTTTTGGAGAACGCCGATTTGTTCGCCGATTTTGGGGCCAACCGACTGCGCCCGTTCTTTTCGCGCCGCATTGGGGTGGCCATTGACCAGAGCACCGGGCAAAACGTGCAAAACCCGATCTATTTCGGGGCGCGACTGAGCGGCAAGCTGGACCAAAACTGGCGGCTGGGCCTGCTGAACATGCAGGCCGGGCGCGATGCGGCCATCAACTTGCCCAGTTACAATTTTACGGTGGCGGCGGTGCAGCGGCGGGTGTTTAGCCGCTCCAACCTCGGGGCCATCTTCGTCAACCGGGAAGCCTTTGGCAACCTCGGCGACTCGCCGGTGGCCCCGGAGCGGTTTAACCGCATGTTCGGGTTAGACTACAACCTGGCCTCGGCCACCAATACCTGGACGGGCAAGGTGTTTTACCACCGCTCGTTTACCCAGCAGCCCGCCAGCGAGCCGTTTGCCCACGGCGTGAACCTGGTGTACAATAAGCCCAAACTGCGCCTGGAGTGGAACCACCAACTGGTGGGACGCGACTACAATGCCGCCGTGGGCTTTGTGCCCCGCCGCGACTACCGCCGGGCCAACCCCCAAGCGGCGTATTTTCTGTTCCCCAAGTCCAAAACGTTTAACCGGGTGGGCTTTTATGCCACCGCCGATGTGTTTTGGAACCAAACCAACGGCCTCACCGACCGCAACATCTCGATCGGCAACACCATCCGGTTCCAAAATACCGCCGAGTTTGAAATGTTTGTGGCCCAAGACTACACCTATTTATTTGCCGCGTTTGACCCCACGCGCACGGGCGGCACGCCCTTGGCCCAAGGCACGGCCTACACCTACCGCAGTTTCAACCTCTCGTTCGCGTCGAACAACCGCCACCCGTTCTATTTTAACCTGTTGCATTACTGGGGCGAGTTTTTCAACGGGCGGCGGCTCAGTTTCCAAGGCGATGTGAACGTGCGGTTTCGGCCGTATGGCGTGTTCTCGGTGGACTTTACGTATAACCGGCTGCGGTTCCCGGCCCCGCAAAACAGCGCCGACCTTTGGCTGCTCGGCCCCCGGGTGGACCTCACGTTTTCCCGCAGTTTGTTCCTCACCGCGTTTGTGCAGTACAATAGCCAGATCAACAACCTCAACATCAACACCCGGTTGCAGTGGCGGTTCAAGCCCGTGTCGGATATTTTTTTGGTGTACACCGACAATTATTTCCCCGACACGTTCCGACAATTATTTCCCCGACACGTTTGTGGTCAAAAACCGGGCAGTGGTGTTCAAAATTACTTATTGGTTGAATGTGTAAGACTCATGATTGCATGATTGCATGATTGCATGATTGCATGATTGCATGATTGCATGATTGCATGATTGCATGATTCTTCATTTTTGATGATTAGACATCTTTCACATTACCCGTAGTTGGGCCAAAATTGCTTCCCTCCCCAGCGGGCAGGGCTGATCCGTTCTAAATATTTCTCGCAAAGCCGCTAAGACGCAAAGCCAATTTTGAGCTTTTGAACGTGCCAAACTATGCTGATCAAAAATCTAATTTGCAAGAAGTCTATTTTCATTTTGATACATGGGGACACGCCCCAATGTTGATGTCAAAAATCAAATTGAGATTGCGTGTTTTTTATCTTGTAAATGATTGACAATCAAACAGAAAATCATTTGATCATAATCATTGTAGTCATTTTAGGATAAAGCATCCCAACCCTGTTGGAAAGCGAAGCGTTCTTTAGTGAGACCGAGCCAGGTGAGGGCGTTGCCGCTGAGGAGTTTTTCTTGGAGGGCAGGCGGGTAGGGCATGGAGCGGATGAGGTTGCCCGGCCGGTCTTCCCCGAGGGGGAAGGGGTAGTCGGAGCCGAGGGTAACCCGGTCTTCGCCCAGGAGTTTGACCACGTAGTCGAGCATTTCGGGGCTGTGCACCAGCGAGTCGACGTAGAAGCGGCCCAGGTACTCGCGCGGGTTCACCGGGTTGTCGACGGCGCACAAATCGGGCCTCACCAAAAAGCCGTGCTCGATGCGGCCGATGGTGGCGGGGAACGAGCCGCCGCCGTGGGCAAACGCCACCCGCAGGTTCGGCAACCGCTCCAACACCCCGCCAAAAATGAGGGAGCAAATGGCCAGGCAAGTTTCGGCGGGCATGCCCACTAGCCAGGGCAGCCAGTAGCGGGGCATCCGGTTTTGGCCCAGCATGTCCCACGGGTGCACGAACACGGCCGCCCCCAGTTCGGCGGCGGCTTGGAACACCGGGAACAGTTCCGGCGCGTCCAGGTTCCAGTCGTTCACGTGGCTGCCGATTTGCACCCCGGCTAGGCCCAGTCGTTTCACGCAGCGTTCCAGTTCTTTAATGGCCAGGTCAGGGGCTTGCAGGGGCAGCGTGCCCAGGCCCACAAACCGATCCGGGTAGCGGGCCACCACCCCGGCCAGGTGGTCGTTGAGCAGGCAGGCCAGGTCCAGGGCGTGCTGGGGCTGGGCCCAGTAGCTGAACATCACGGGTACGGTGGAGAGCACCTGCACGTCCACCCCCGCGTGGGTACACTCGCGCAGGCGGGTGCGGGGGTCCCAGCAGTTGTCCTCGATTTCGCGGAAAAACCGGTTGTCGACCATCATGCGGGCGCGGCAGGGCGCGTGGTGCTCGAGCCGTACCCAGCCGCCGTAGCCGTAACGCTCGCGCAGGTCGGGCCAGGTTTCCGGCAAAATGTGGGTGTGGATGTCGATGGTGAGGATTTTCATACGTGAGCGGGCGGCAAGTTACGTTGGTTTGGGCATCGCCCAAAGTTGGCCGGGGTTTTGGGGCTGCCGGGTTTTGCCTAACTTTGCCGACTGTTTACTTGTGATAGAAGTAACCTATTTATAATCAAGGCGTTAAATCTATTTTAGGGCGATCGGTTGCCCCACCTTTTAGCAATCCACCCGCCCTAGCCGCCCTAACGAGGCTTTTGCTATGACCGCTCACGAAATCCGCCAGAAATTCCTGGACTTTTTTGCCCAAAAGGGCCACCTTATTGTGCCCTCGGCCCCCCTGGTGCTCAAGAACGACCCCACGCTCATGTTCACCAACTCGGGCATGGGACACCTACCACCACACCATGTTCGAGATGCTGGGCAACTGGAGCTTTGGCGATTATTTCAAAAAAGAAGCCATTGCCTGGAGTTGGGAACTGCTCACCCAGGAATATGGCCTGCCCAAAGACCGGCTCTACGCCACCGTGTTTGGCGGCGACGAGGCCGAAAAGCTCGGCCCCGACCTGGAAGCCCTCGAACTCTGGAAACAATACCTGCCCGAAGACCACATTTTGTTCGGCAACAAGAAGGACAATTTTTGGGAAATGGGCGATACTGGCCCCTGTGGCCCGTGCTCCGAAATCCACATAGACCTGCGACCCGACACCGAAGTGGCCCAGCAACCTGGCCGCGACTGGGTGAACCGCGACAACCCGCTGGTGGTCGAGATATGGAACAATGTGTTCATGCAGTTTGAGCGCATGGCCGACAAGAGCCTTCGTACCCTGCCCGCCCAACACGTGGACACGGGCATGGGCTTCGAGCGCCTCTGCATGGCCATCCAGGGCAAAACGTCGAACTACGACACCGATGTGTTCCAGCCCCTGATCCAGTGGGTGGCCCAGCACTCGGGCATTGCCTACCACGCCACTAGCCCGCAAAACCCGGCTGGGGCCAGCCCGGCCACCATCAAGGCCGACATTGCCATGCGCGTGATCGCCGACCATATCCGGGCCATTGCCTTTGCCATTGCCGACGGCCAACTGCCCTCCAATGCCAAGGCCGGCTACGTGATCCGCCGGATTTTGCGCCGGGCGGTGCGCTACGGCTACACTTTCCTGGGCCTGCGCGAGCCATTTTTGTGCCAGTTGGTGCCCCTGCTGGCCCAAAACTTTGCGGGCATTTTCCCTGAACTGGCTGCGCAACAGGCTTTTGTGCAAAACGTGGTCCGGGAAGAGGAAAACGCCTTCCTGCGCACGCTTGACAACGGCCTAGCGTTGCTCGACGACATTGTGCGCCAAGCCCAGGCCAATCAACAACCTGCCATCGAGGGGCGAACCGCATTCGAACTGTACGATACTTTTGGCTTCCCGCTGGACCTGACGGCCCTCATTGCCCGCGAAAATGGGTTGCAGGTAGATGAGCCGGGCTTCAATACCGCCATGTTGGAACAAAAAACCCGTTCGCGTCGGGCCGCCGCTGCCGATAAAGGTGACTGGGTAGTGCTGGCCGACAGCGACGGCCCCACCGAGTTTGTGGGCTATGATACGCTTACCAGCCAGGCTACGGTGCTGCGCTACCAACAACTGACCGATAAAAAGGGCACCCAATACCAACTGGTGCTGGACAAAACGCCTTTCTATGCCGAAAGCGGCGGGCAAGTGGGCGATACTGGGGTGCTCACCCTGGCCGATGGGCGCAAGCTCACCATCGTGGACACCAAAAAGGAAAATGACCTGATTGTTCATTTTACCGCCGCCCCATTGCCCGAGATATTGACCGACGAGGCTGCGGTTTATACCGTGACAGCCACCGTGGATGCCCACCGCCGCTCACTGACCGAGAACAATCACAGCGCGACCCATCTCATGCACGCGGCCCTGCGCCAGGTGTTGGGCACGCACGTGGCCCAGCGCGGTTCATTGGTCAACGATGAAGTGCTGCGCTTCGACTTCTCGCACTTTGCCAAACTGACCGATGCCGAGATAGCCCTGGTAGAAAGCATCGTCAACGAAAAAATCCGCCAAAATATTCCGCTCGAGCAATTGCGCAACGTGCCCATAGCTCAAGCCAAGGAAATGGGGGCCATGGCCCTCTTTGGCGAAAAATACGGCGACTTTGTCCGGGTCATCGTGTTTGACCGGAACTATTCGGTCGAGCTGTGCGGGGGCACGCACGTGCCCGCCACGGGCAAAATCGGCCAGTTCAAGATCATGGCCGAAAGTTCCAGCGCGGCTGGGGTGCGCCGCATCGAGGCCATTACCGCCGAGCGGGCCGAGGCCCACCTGCGCCAGCAACTGGCCCTGTTGGATGAACTGAAAGAACTGCTGAAAAACCAGACCGATCCTGGCCTCGAGAAAGAAGTGGAGCGGCTGCAACTGAAGGAAATCCAGCAACTCAAGGCCCAACTGGTGGCCCAAGTGAGCCAACGGAATGGCCTGGCTTTTCTGGCCCAACAAGTGGCTGTGCCCAGTGCCGATGCACTCAAACAACTGGCATTCGACCTCAAGGCCCAAGTGCCCGACCTGTTCTTGGTATTGGCGGCTGAGGTGGAAGGCAAGCCCCAGATCGCGGTCATGCTGGCCGATAGCTTGGTGGACAGGGGGCTGAATGCCTCGGCCATCGTGCGCGAGTTGGCCAAGGAAATCCAGGGCGGGGGCGGCGGCCAGCCGTTCTTCGCCACCGCCGGGGGCAAAAACCTCGCTGGCCTGCCCAAGGTGGTAGAAAAGGCGGCGGGGTTGGTGTAAGTATTGGCAATGGCT
>JALONO010000073.1 GCA_025454895.1 Bernardetiaceae bacterium | reverse complement strand
GGGCAAGGTGGCCCGCTTTTCGGCCAGTTGCGTGGTGCAGTGAGCTTGCTGCTGGGCCTGCAAGGCTAAGTTTTTTTCCAAAACAAGCACTTGGGCCTGGGTTTGGGGCAGGTCGTGGTTCAGTTTTTCTAGCTCTGGGCGGCTTTTGGCCCATGCTTCGGCGGCTTGGCGGGCCGCTTGCGCTTGGGCCTGGGCGGTGGCTAACTCGGCTTGCAACTGGGCCAGGGGCGTAACGGCGGCCGGCCCCAACTGGGCTTGCCAGCTTTTAACGTTGGCCTGGGCTTGGGCGGTGGCCACGTGGGCTTTTTGGAAATCCGCTTCGGCCACGCTGCGGTCGCGCTCGGCCTGCTCTTTGCGGTCTTTGGCGGCACTGCGGGCCTGGTCGGTTACCAGTGGGTGGTGGGTGGTGGCCAGTTGCGGGTGGTGGGTGGACCCGCAAACCGGGCAAGGTTGGCCGGGTTTTCCTTGGAGGACGAGGGCCAGTCGGGCCGCCTGCCCTTGAATCCACTCCGCTTCCAGGTTTTCGTAGGCTTGGGTTACTTGCTGTACTTGCTGGCGGGCCAGTTCCAGCGCGGTCAACTGCGCCCGCTCCTGCGCAAGGCAGTTTTCTAAAATCGTCTTACAATCAGCAAGTTGTTTTCGTTCGGCCAGGGTTTGCTCCCGCTTTTTTAGCTCAAATTGCCAACTTTCCGCCGTTTGGGCTAGGGGTTCCAGTTCGGCTAACTGCTGCTTGAGAGCGGTTTGTTGGTGGGTCTGGGCTTCCAATTTTTGTCGGGCCTCGGCCAACTGCCGGGCCGTATGGGCAGCGGCGGCCTCGATTTGTCGTAACTCGGTTTCTAGCTGCTCAATCTCGGGGAATTTCTCCAGACTTTGTTTAAGATTTTGCAACCGATCCTGATAAGTCTGTTCCGTCTTTTTAAAATCGGCTTCGCCTTGGGCAAAATTATTTTTTTGCTGCTCTAGTTGGCTGGTGGTCTGGTTTTTAGCTTGCGCCAGGTCGGTGATTTTTCGCGCCAATTCGGCCTGGGTATTTTGCTGGCTCTGCTGGGCCTCTAACCACGGTTTTAGTTCCCGGGCTTGGCGGGCTTGGGCCAGTTGTTGCTGGCGGGCCTGTTGTTGGGTCTCGGTGGCTTGGTGCCGGGCTAAATCGGCCTCAGTGTTGGCCAGGTCGGTAAAATGTTGGGCCAGCAGTTTGCCCGCCTCCCATTGCTGGCGGGCGGTTTCCCGTGCCTGGCCAAGGGCTTGCCCTTGCTTGGCCAAAACTTGGCCTTGGGCTTTTAAATCTTCTTGTAAATCAGTGAGTTGTGATAATTTTTCTAATCCCAAAAGGGCCAACTGGGCCTGGCTTTTTTGTTCAGCCTCCTCGATTTGCTTGGTTAAATTCTTAGCCTGCTCTCTTAGGCGTTCTTGTAGGGTTTGATAAATTTCTACCGGGAAAATTTGTTTGAGGATGAGCGACTTCTCATCGGTACCGGCCTTCAAAAACCGACTAAACTCGCCCTGGGGCAGCAGCACAATTTGCCGGAACTGGTCGGCATCGAAGCCTACCAGTTCTTTTACCCGCTTTTCCACTTCCCTTAATTTTGTCAAAGGCGGCTCAAGTTCCCGGCTAAAATCATCGGGGTCCACTTTAGCAAAAGTTGCATCCGCGTCAAACTGCTCGCTGCCTTTGCGCAGCCAAAAATGACGGCGGGCCAGGTAACAAGCCGCTCCGATCTTGAAAACGAGTTCCACCAAACCCTCGTCGCGGGGGGCGGCGAATTGCGAGCGGAGTTGCTCGATGTTTCGGCCCTCGCTCCCTTGGCGTTTTTCCGAGCTAGTTACCCCGAACAGGGCGTAGCAGATGGCATCGAACAGGGTAGT
Source organism: Bernardetiaceae bacterium (assembly GCA_025454895.1). Lineage (GTDB taxonomy): Bacteria > Bacteroidota > Bacteroidia > Cytophagales > Thermoflexibacteraceae > JALONO01. Next base: position 13,053 of record JALONO010000073.1, on the reverse strand, counting down.
TTTGCCCGCGCCAGTGGGGCCGTGTACCAAAAACAGCCCGTAGCGACCCAGGGCTTCAAAATCGACGCTCTGTTCTTCCAAAAAGGCTCCGAAGCCCTTGATTTTGAGGCGGATGGGTCTCATAAGTTGCGGTTGATTTGGTTGATCTCGGCTTGCACGATGCGCGTTTGCTCGGGGCTAAGCGGTTCGTTTTTCATTTCTTGATAAAACTCCTCCACCAGTTCCAAGGCCGAGGCGCGGCGTACCTGCTCGCTGGTGAGCCGGGTGGCACCGCTGGGGTTTTGCGGCAACTTGGCCCAGTGAAGCCCCAGGGTGTGCGGGTATTGTTGTTGAATGCGGCTCATGGCATTGGGGAGCATACTGGGGTTTTGCAGTTGCACGTACACATAATCAGTGGGTTGCACATTGGGTTGCCCAGGAGCGAGTTCCAGCCCTTGGGCGGTGAGCGTGCCGGTTACCTCCCACAACTCCCGGGCGGGTGGGAGCGGGCACGCGCGCAGGTGCAGTTGCCCGGCCGCGTCCAGCTGGGCCACCGTGGCCGATTTTTCGTGCCCCGCCTCGGAAAGCGAGTACTTGAGCAGCGAACCGGCGTAGCGCACCCGGCCCTCCAAAAACTGCTGGGGCTTGTGCAAATGGCCCAGGGCCACGTAACTCAGCCCGGCAAAAGTGGCGGGGGCCACGTGCTCGGCCCCGCCCACCAGCAGGTCTCGTTCCGACTCGCTGGTTTGGCCGCCCTGCACAAAGGCGTGGGCCACCAGCACCGTGCGCTCGCCCGGCTGACGCTGAGCGGCAATTTGGGCCACGGCCCAGGCCATTACCTGTTGGTGGGTTTGTAAGTTAGCCAGCCACTCAATGGCCTGGTCGTCAGGGATTTGCCCGGCCTCGTCCGCTTGCCGCAGCCAATAGCGGAGGGTTTCCGGCTCGGTGTAGGGCAGCAAATAGAAATAGACGGGCCCGTGGGCATCGTTGAGCACAACGGGCCGCCACGGCCAGGTGAGCGTGCCCGCCACGTGGAAGTTTTGCCGGGCGAACAAGGCGGCCCCAAACTGCACCCGGTCCGGGTTGTCGTGGTTGCCCGCGATGGCCAGCAGCGGGATGCCCATCCGCCCCACCAGTTGGGCCACGGTGCGGTCAAACAGGGCCACGGCCTCGGCCGGTGGCACGGCCCGGTCGTAAATGTCGCCGGCCAGTATCACTACATCGGGCTGCTCGGTGGCGGCCAGTTGGAGCAGTTGGTCCAGGGCCTGGGCTTGGTCGTCCAGGCGGCTAAACTCTTTCAGCAACTTGCCCAAGTGCCAGTCGGCCGTGTGGAGGATTTTCATGACGCGGATTTAGATCGCAAATTATTGATTTTTGGGTTGACGTTGCGGATTTATCTGTCAAGAAATTAATAATAAACGGATTTTAGCGGATAGCTGGCGGCGGGTACTCAGTTTGGACCAGCTGCTTAGACCGAGCCAAAAGACCCTGATTCTTGGTAAAAACTAGCGGGTGAGCTAGTAGCTGAAAGTATCTTAAATTATTGAAAACCAAACTACTAAAAGTCTATTTAGCATAAAACCCAGCCGGGTTTGGTGTAATTTTGTGGCACGTTATTCGTTCAATTTTCGGGTCAGCTTTTTTAAATCCATGAAAAAAATTTTTCCGTTTTGCCTCGGTTTAGCCCTATGGCTGGGGGCGGTGCGCCCGGTGGCGGGCCAAACCGCCCAGGCGCATTACGAGCAAGGCAACGCTCTGTTCAAACAACAGAAGTACAAAGAAGCCATCGCGGCCTACAGTTTGGCCATCAATGCCGACACCAGCTTTTTAAAAGCCTACACCAACCGGGGCAACGCTTATTTTAGGTCGACCCAGTACATTTTGGCCCTGAGCGACTATGACCGGGTGTTGGCTAGGCAACCAGATGATTACGAGACCCACATTAACCGGGGCAACGTGTATTCCTATTTAGGCGATTTTGAGAAGGGCCTCACCGATTTTAAACAGGCGGTGGCCCTCAAGCCGGACAGTCCGATGGCCCATTTTAACCGGGGCCTCACTTACGTACACCTGCAGGCGTGGGACCTGGCCGCCAAGGACATGTACCGGAGTGTGCAACTAGGCCCCACCAATGCTGAGGCTTACACTTATCTTGGTTTTGCTCAATTTATGATGGGCGACCACGCCGAAGGTTTCAAAAACGTAACCAAGGCCATCCAGTTGGACGGTAAAAACACCGAGGCGCTTTACCACCGGGCCGTGATGTATTATAACACCCAAAAGTACGGCAGTGCTTATGCGGATATTACGCGGGCTTTGCAACTAAGCCCTCAAACCACCGATTACCAAACCCTACAACTGGAAATTGAGAAAAAAATAAAGAAATAAGGTTTATCCAAGTCGTTTTTGTAACTTGGAAGGCGATTAGTCCATTTGTTTACCTCGATAGGATAACTGCCGGGAGCCCCAATCCCCGCTTGCTCACAACCTCTTGCCCCCTACACCACCTATGCCTGAAAAAAGTACAATTTTCGTTGCCACGCTTGCCTCGGTGCTGGGCGGGGCCATTACGCTGGGTGGTTACCTGGCCTTTTTGGCTCCGGCGGTTCCCGTTGCCAACCCCGCTCCGGTTATTAGTAATCCTAATGTGCAGTTTACGTCGGCCCCCGGCCAACTGGCCAATGCCAAGTACGTAGTGCCAGAAGGACTTAACTTTTTGGAGGCGGCCCACCGCAGCACCCCAGCCGTGGTGCACATTAAAACCTCTTATGGCCGCAGTGCCCAAACGGAACTGCTCGATTTGCTCCGCAATGAAGATGACGATCAGCGCAGCCTTGGCTCTGGCTCGGGGGTGATCATCGCCCCGGATGGTTATATCATCACCAACCAGCACGTGATCGACAATGCGGAGGTGATCAACGTGGTGCTTGACGATAAACGGGCCTTCCCCGGTACCATTATCGGCGAAGACCCGACCACTGACCTGGCCCTCATTAAAATCCAAGAGGAGGGTTTGCCCTTTTTGGCTTTCGGCAACTCCGACCAAGTGCAGGTGGGCGAGTGGGTGCTGGCCGTGGGCAATCCGTTTGACCTTACCTCGACCGTTACGGCGGGCATTGTGAGCGCCAAAGCGCGCAACATTCAAATTTTGCGCAATACCGATGGCCTGGCCGTGGAGGCGTTCATCCAAACCGATGCGGCCGTGAACCCCGGCAACAGTGGCGGGGCCTTGGTGAACCTGCGCGGCGAGCTAGTGGGCATCAACACCGCCATTGCCACCCGCACGGGCGGTTATGCAGGCTACTCGTTTGCCGTGCCGGCCACCCTGGCCAAAAAAGTGGCCGAAGACCTGCTCAAGCACGGCGAAGTGCAGCGCGCCTTGCTGGGTGTGGGCATCCGCGAGGTGGATGCCGAAGTAGCTAAAGAGCATAATATGAGCACGGTGCGTGGCGTACTGATCCAAAGTGTGAGCCAAGGCAGCGGGGCCTATGATGCTGGCATGGAAATTGGAGATGTGATATTGAGTATTAATGGAGTAGCGGTGAATACAGTAGCCGCCCTCCAAGAAATGGTGGCCCGCCACCGGCCCGGCGAAAAGATTGAGGCGAAAGTGAGCCGGAAAGGGGAGGAGCAGATGGTGAAAATAGTGCTCAAAAACCGGCAAAATACGCTGGGGGTAGTAAATACGGTAGAAACGGTTTCGGCCCTCGGGGCAGATTTTACCGAAATCTCCGAACCGGAAAAACGCAAGTTAGACGTTGAGGCTGGGGTAAAAGTGTCGCGCCTCCGGGAAGGTAAATTGAAAGAGCAAAAAGTGCCGCTTGGTTTCGTGATCACGCACATCGACAAAAAACCCGTGCGTAATTTAAACGACCTGAAGCAACAATTAGACGGCAAAAAAGGCCGGATTTTAATTGAAGGCTTAGACCAAAACGGCGAGAAGGCATTCTTCGGAATAGGTTTTTGATTGGTTGATTAGTTGTTTGTTTGAGTTTAAAGGCCGCCCGTTTCGGGACGGCTTTTTTATTTCGACCCTGCCGCTTGGCCGGGGCGGCCGTTGCCGCCGTTGCCCACATTGTATCCTTTTTTAAATAAAAATCATTTTTTATAGCTAACTTGCCCTCGCTAAAAATGAGAAAATGGAGATTTTCTATGCCTTGGGCGGGCTGCTGGTAGGCGGGCTGCTGGCCTGGTGGTGGGGCGGGCAGCAGTTGCGCCAGGCCCAACAAACTGCTGAGGTCAACCTGGCCAACGCCAAGCTAGCGGCCCAATTGGCCGCCGACCGCCACCTGGCCGAACAGTTGCAGCCCCTGCTGGCCGAGAAGGAAGCCCTGGCCCAAAAAGCCGCTCTGCTGGAAAAGACCACCACCGAAGGCCGCCACGAACTGCTGCGCCTTCGGCAGGAAATCCTGGACGTGGCCACCCAACTGGCCCAAGCCCGGACCCAAGTGCAGCACCTGAGCGGCCAATTGGCCGAGAAAGAAGAGGAGTACGCCCAAATGCAGCAAAAACTAACGGCCGAGTTCAAAAACATTGCCGCCGATATTTTGGAAGAAAAAAGCAAGCGGTTTACCGAACAAAACCAGACCAACTTATTTGCCGTGCTGGCCCCGTTGCAACAAAAGTTTGCCGAGTTTAAGCAAAAGGTCGAGGAGGTGTACGACAAAGAGGCCCAGCAGCGGTTCTCGCTCGAGCGGGAGATCAAGAGCCTGCACGAATTGAACCAGCAAATGAGCCGGGAAGCCCAGAACCTCACCAGTGCCCTGCGCGGCCAAACCAAGACCCAGGGAAACTGGGGCGAGTTTATTTTGGAAAGCGTGCTGGAAAAATCGGGGTTGGTGCGCGGGCGCGAGTACCTGGTGCAGGCCAGCCAAACCAGTGCCGACGGCCGCCGCCTGCAGCCCGATGTGGTGATTGGCCTGCCCGGGCAGAAGTACTTGGTGGTCGACTCCAAGGTGTCGCTCACGGCTTACGAGCGGTGGCACGCCGCCGAGCACCCCGACGAGAAGGACCGCCAACTGCGGTTACTCGCCCAGTCGGTGCGGCAACACGTGGCCGACCTGGCCGCCAAGGGCTACCACCAGCTCTACGGCCAGGCCAGCCCCGACTTTGTGCTCATGTTTTTGCCCGTGGAACCGGCTTTTGCCTTGGCCACCCAGCAGGACCCTGATTTGTTCCAGTGGGCACTGGACCGCAACATTGTGCTGGTGAGCGCCTCGACCTTGCTGGCCACCCTGCGCACCGTGGCCAGCTTATGGCGGCAAGAAAAACAAACCCGCAACGCCGAAGACATCGCCCGCGAGGGCGGCCTGCTTTACGACAAGGTACACGGCCTACTGCTGGACCTGCAAGCCCTGGGCGAGCAACTGGGCCGCGCCCAAAGCACTTACGATACCGCCGTGGCCAAAGTAAGTACCGGCAAAGGCAACCTGCTGGCCCGGGTAGAACGCCTAAAAGTCTTGGGGGCCAAAACTAGTAAAACGTTGCCGCTACCATTTGATGGCCAGGAAGAGGAGTGATACTGATTAAAATGGTTACATGATTAAGTGATTTATTATTTATAGACAAGGGATTGAATTTCATGAGCACGGCCCGTTTATTGTCAACCCTAACCCAAATGCCTTGTCTAGCCTAATACCAAAATCAAATAAGAATTGCGTGTTCTTGATGTTGTAAATGATTAGGGTTTTTGTTTGTTGAAAATCAAATAGTTGACTTAAATTGGCATCTTGTCCACCACCTCCTGTGCGCTTCGAAATTGCGTCCCCTGCCCAACGGACGACCAAAAGCGAATGAGCTTTTGGGGCGAGCTTGTGCTGCTGGCCAGGGTGGGGCTAAAAGAGTGGGATTTAGATTTCACTTCCTTAAATACATTTCTTAGTGGACTTTATTGAGAAATCGCTATTTAATCCGCCCGCCTTGGCCCCACCCCAAGCAGCCGCACTTACCCGCTCAAAAACTCCCGTTTTTGCCGTCCGCTGGGGAGGGTCTCCCTCCGAATTCAGTTAAGGTGCTCATTATCAACACGCAAAAACTCTATTGATAAACAAGGGCAACAATCATTAAGTCGTTTTAGCCTAAGTCAGGCCCTTGCTGCTTTTGGAAAATTGTCGCGATACTCACCAAAAAAACCGCCCCGCCAGTTTCATCGAGCGGGGCGGTTTCTGATTGTTAAAAGACTAATTTTGGGCCAACCGGCGTTACTTCGCCTTGGCGTAAAGGCCATTTACATAACTCCAGTCAACGGTGCTCCACCAAGCGTCGATATAATCGGGCCGCTTGTTTTGGTACTTGAGGTAGTAGGCGTGCTCCCACACGTCCAGGCCGACGATGGGCGTTCCCTTCACCTCGGCCAGGTCCATGAGCGGGTTATCTTGGTTGGGGGTGGACGTGATTTTTAGCTCGCCGCCGCTCACTACCAGCCAAGCCCAGCCCGAGCCAAAGCGGCCAAGGCCCGCCTTTTTAAATTCGTCTTTGAAGGCGGCAAACGAACCAAACTTGGCCGTAATGGCCGCCCCTAGGTCGCCGGTAGGTTCGCCGCCCGCGTTAGGGGCCATGATGGCCCAGAAAAAGGTGTGGTTCCAGTGGCCGCCGCCGTTGTTGCGCACTGCTACGGAGTGGCCGCTCATGCCCGCCATGAGGTCTTCGAGCGACTTGCCTTCCAGGGGCGTGCCCGCCACCGCGTTGTTCAAGTTGGTTACATAAGTTTGGTGATGCCGCCCGTGGTGGATTTCCATGGTCGCGGCATCGATGTACGGCTCCAGCGCGTTAAACGCATAGGCCAGTTTGGGCAGTTCAAAAGCCATTTTGGTTGGATCAATTAAGTTTGATGAAACGAAAAAATCGGGCGCAAGGTCGCCTTAAATCATAAAACCAGCCAGCCTTAGGTTTTGTTATTTTTCCTGAGCCGACTGAAAAAAGTAGTGAGCAGGGCTTGGCACTCGGCTTGGAGGGGGCCTGCCACTAGCTTGGTTTTGGGGTGGAACGCCAGTCGGGCGGTTTCGCCCAAGCGCGAAAAGCCGTTTTTGGCATCGCTGGCCCCGTACACCACTTGGCCCAGCATGGCCCAGTAGCAGGCCCCGGCGCACATTACGCAGGGCTCTAGGGTTACGTACAGGGTGCATTCCGTAAGGTACCGGGTGCCCAAAAGGTGGCTGGCCGCAGTAATGGCCACCATTTCGGCATGGGCGGTGGCATCGTGGAGGGCCAGGGTTTGGTTGTGCCCCCGGCCAATAATTTTGCCTTGGTGTACTACCACCGCGCCCACGGGTATTTCGCCTTGCTCACCGGCCAGCACGGCCAGGCGGTAGGCTTCGCGCATAAAAGGCAGGTGGGCGGTCAAGTCCCCGGTAGGTGGCGGCGGTTCCACGGGGCGTTATTTGACCACCGCCGCCGCCCCGAACAAGTCGAAGGCCAGGTGGTTGTCCAGTTCGTCGAAATGGTAGGCGAACGTGAAGCCCAGGGGGCGGTCGCCAAAACTCACGTACCGGAAGTACTCGCGCAGGCGGCCCAGCAAGGCCGAGTGGCGCATCATGGCCGCGCCGCGCACCATGAGCTGCACTTCGTTTTGGAGCAAGCCGTGTTGGTTGGCTACCAGCAGCACAAAGTAGAGCAGGTCTTCCGGGCTTTGGTAGTGGAACGTATTGACGAAATGCAAACTCCCGTTGCGGAAAAACGCCGCCACCAGTAGCTCGTTTTCCACCAGCAGGTGCAAGTAGCGGGCATCCAGCAAATTGGGCGTGGTACTTAGCCCTTCCAATAAACCGCCCGCTTGGTTGATAAACTGAATGTGGGCGTTGGGGAACTGACTTTCGATCAAGTCGGCCAGGGCACGGTTGACCGTGAACACGCTCACCAGGTTTTGCGAGCGGTGCAAATGCGATAACAGGTACGATTGGGCCGGGTTAAACCGGGCATTGGTTTGAAGAAACGCCGGGGCTTGATCCTCGTCGTAAAACTCTTGGGGCACCAGGGTGTAGGCACTTTCGGCACTCACGAGCAGCACCTTTTTCCAGTAACCGGCCGAAGCAAAAGCATGTTCATGAAAAATACTAGCCAGGGCCACTGGGGCGGCCTGTTCAAAAGTATAGTACTCGTAAGCCATAAACCGGCGTTTTTCGGTGTCGAGCACGGCCAGTTCGGCACTGTGAGTTAGTACCTTGAGGCACAGCGCATATCGGCTGATATGCTCTATGCTAAAAGCATCGTCCCTAATTTGTTTGACGGTTTGGAAGGTGGCGGTTTTCGTGTCCAAAGGCGTTAATCTTCCCAATTACCTGTAAGTGTTACTTCGTCGAGCGCACCGAAGCGGAGGCGGCGGCGTTTGCGCAGGGGGCTATCGTCTTTGCGGCTGGGATCAAAGGGGTAGGCATCCACCACCTCAATCACATCTACCTTCAACCCGCCTTTTTGCTCTAGTTTTTGCACCGTGAGGGTAAAAGTTTTGGCGGGATCGTTCCAGCCAGGGATTTGGTCTAAAGTTGCGATTTGGAAATTGGGGTATTTGTCGGGCGGGAAAAGTTTGTCAATGGCTTTTTCTTTACCTAGGGTATCAAAATAAACCTTGATACTGTCGCCGCCCCGGCGCGACTGCAGACCTTTCTGAATCTCCTCGCGCTTTTGCACGTTAGGCACCTCGGCGGCGGCGATAAAGGTTTTGAGCGAGTCCCAACTACCAGTATAGCGGCCGTTTACTTGTTGGAACAGCTTTTGGGCCTCGCGGATTTCCTTCAAGCGTTCAATCACTTCGGCCTCCCGGCGTTTCACTTCTTTATCAGCCTGGATTTTGCCATTTACACTGTCGTAAACCAGGTACATCAGTGCCAGCGCCAAGATTGCAAACAGGATTGTAAAGAGTGTAGTCTTCTTCATGTTGTAAGTTTTTAGATTTGCAAGTATATTATAGACGTACAAAACCACCAAACTGCCTGCGGCAACCTAGTTCAGTTTGCTTTGCCTGGAGAGCATAGGACCTAAGCCCGCTCCATAATACCGCAATCATACAAAAAGTTACGTGCCCAAAAAAATTTTCTTCACTCGCGCAACCATTCGGGTTTTTTACCCATCATGTTGGTAATAACTATCCTACTTTCCGCTATCGGTCAATATGTTACGCCTCACTAAGTCTTACCGGGAAGAAGACCTGATCAACGACTGCCTGCGCGGGCGGCGCGAAGCCCAGGATGCCCTTTACCGGACGTTTAGCGGCAAAATGCTGGCCGTGTGCCTGCGCTACCTGCCCGACCGCGCCGAGGCCGAAGACGCGATGGTAACTGCGATGGTGCGGGTTTTTACCCAACTGGCCACTTATCAGTACCGGGGCAGTTTTGAGGGCTGGGTGCGCCGCATTGCGGTAAACGAGGCCCTGGGCGTGCTGCGCCGCAAAAAGAACGTGCAGTTTGAGGAAGTGGCCGCCGCTGACCGCCAGCCCAGCGAGGCCACCGCTGAAACCGACTTACAGGCCGATGACCTATTGCAATTGGTACAGTCGTTGCCGCCGGGTTACCGTACCGTGTTCAACCTTTACGCAATTGAGGGTTACAGCCACAAAGAAATTGCCGACAGCCTGGGCATTACCGAAAGTACCTCCAAATCGCAACTAAACCGGGCGCGCAACTTGTTGAAAGAATTGATCGCCCAGCACAGCGGCCAAGCCCAATTAACGGGTTGAATATGACCCAACTGAGCAGTTGATTTAGTTGAATAAACTGATTATCAATATATTAATTAGTTTGATGCCTTCGGCAGTTCCGTTGATTAGATAGACGTTTTGGCTAGGATGAATTAATCTTTACATTTTTGTTAACCGACAGTCGCTCAGTAATTTGAAAAGCAATCAAACATTATAAATTATTGATAACCAGCTTATTGTTAATATCAGAGGCAACCAGAGTTTACTCAATTGCCCCCCTTGGATAAAGCAACCCTACTTCAACCGTCGGCCGCTAGGGCCGGCTAAAACGATTTGTGCCATGAAACAGGAACCCAACCTGGACGAGATTTTCCGCCAGCAGTTGCAAAACTTGGTGGCGACGCCCTCCGAGGCCGCTAACCGGCGTTTCCGGGCCATGCTAGACGGTGCCCAACTGGCCGAAAGCCAACTGGTAAGCCCGCCGCGCCGCTTGGTACCGGTGTACCGCTGGGCCGCCGCCGGGTTGCTGTTGCTGGCCAGCGGTGGGCTGTGGTGGGGGCTGAGCGAGCAGTCGGCCCCGGCCCCGCTGGCGCGCACTCAGCCCGCGCCCGTGGTGGTGCCCGCCCCTTTGCGTGCGCAGCCCGCCCCCGTGCCCCAGTCCGCCGTTCAAGACCAACCTAAGCCCGTTGAACTGCCCGCCGAACCTTTTAAGGCGATTTTGACCCTTGAAAAACCCGCAGCGGAGCCGGTTCCGGTGGCTACTGCCGAATTGCCCAGTGCCCTGCTGCAAGTAAGTGAACCCGAAACCGCCTCGCCTGCCCCGGCCGAGTTGCTGGCCCACCACCAACCCGTCCCGGAACCAGCCGTGGCTACCGAAACCGGGCCTGTGCAGGTGATCATCCACCTGAGCGACCTGGCCCCCGAAACCGAGCAACCACCCGCCGAGAAGCCCAAACGCAAACGCGGCCTGGCCAAAATGCTGGCTCGGAACGAAGCAAACAACGCCAAAGAGCCGGAGGTGGAAGTGGAAATTTTGGGCATCAGTAAAAACCTGATCTTCAAACGCCGGACTGATCGATAAATCAGATTTTAAAAGCATTAAATTGTTTATAACCAATTATTTAAAGCACTTCATCGTCAATATTTATGAAGAAAAGTAACCTTTTAATCGTTTATTTTACGTTGAGTTTGTTAGCCTTAATTGGCTGGGCCAAATCTGCCCAGGCCGATGCCGAAGGCCCTGCCCTTGAGGGGGCCACGCCTTACCAGTGGCAACGCCGGGGCGACGACACCGTAGTGATCAGCGTGGGCAAAAACAAGATTATGCTGGTGGTGAACAGCCGAGAAGACCGCCAGCGGCTCAAATCGCTGGACCTGGAAACCTTGTTGCACCGGGTGGACAGCTACGTAACCCTGGCCGAGGCCAACCGCCGCGACACCACCATCACCGACGAGGACCAAATCTACCAAATCAGCTTCGTGAACGGCGAAACCCGGATCCAAGTACTCAAAAACCGCAACGGCAGCTACCAAAACTCCCGCAGCTACGATGATGACGACCGCGACTATGACCGCCAACGGCGTAGCCGCAAGTCGCGCCGGGGCCGGGTGGTGGTCAACCTGTTTTCGTTCGACCTGGGCTTTAATAACTATGTGCAGCCCGGCGGGCAGTTCCCCAACGGCACCGATTACGACCTGCGCCCGCTCGGCTCGCGGTATTTTGCCGTGGGTAGCCAGCTCAAAGTGCCCTTGAGCGGGGCCGTAAAACTGCGCACCGGGGCGTCGTTGTCGTGGTACAACTTTATGTTCGATGGCAACCGGCGCGTGCGCGGCACCGACCAAGGCGTGGCGTTTTTCCGCAGCCCGGAAGAACTGGAGAAATCCAAAATCGCGGCCGTTTATGTCAACCTGCCCGTAATGATCGAGGTGTTCGGCAGCCGCAGCAGCGGTCGGATATTCGGCTTTGGCGTGGGCGGCTACGCGGGCTACCGGCTGGCCAGCTACACCAAGGTGGTGTACAACGACGGCAACAGCATTGTAAAACCCCGCGAGTACGACAACCTGTCGCTCAATAACTTGCGCTATGGGCTGGCCGCTGAATTGCGCATCTACCGCGCCAAACTGTTCTTCAATTATGACTTAAACCCGCTGTTTGCCGCCAATCGTGGCCCCGAGTTGAACGCCTTCTCGTTTGGCCTGCGGATTTAACCTTGTTTTAAATGGTAGCTACCGGGCCGCCCTGCGCGTTGGGCGGCCCGGTTTTTTGTTTTTGGGGTTGATAATGTGAAATGCTAAAATGATTGCATGATTGCATGATTGCATGATTGCATGATTGCATGATTGCATGATTTTTCTATCTTATTATCAATTATTTACTGGGTAAAGAATGCGTAATTGCTATTTGATTTTGATATTAGAGTTTTTGTATGTTGATAATGAGCATCTTAGCTGAATTCGGAGGAAGCCCCTCCCCGGCGGACGACCAAAACGAGAGTTTTGGGGCGAGCCTTGTGGGTTGAGACGCAATCTCGAACCGACTATGGGTAATGTGCAAGAGGTCTAATGTTGAAATGATTGCATATTGTATTCCTTGTTGATCAAGTATTTACAACATCGGGAACACGCAATGCTTACTTGATTTTGGGATTATGCCCCCGTGCGCGGCTTTCCGCCCCGGCAGCGGCTTTGGGCGGAGAGGCAGCCAACAAGGCGGGTACAACGCCCGCCCCTACCATGCAGAATTGGCCCGTTTTTATGTACTTTTCGGCCTGATTTTGCTTTTCAAGCGGCTTTTTGGGTAAACCGCGCCCAAAAACGGGCTGTTACCGCCTAAATGCGACTGATCAAGCTTTTTTTACGCTCAAAACTCCCCCAAAACTCAAATTCACGATGAAACCAAGTTTACGTTCCTCGTTTTGGCTTAGCCTGGCTCTAATAGTTGGGCTTGCGGCGACAGGCCTGGCCCAACCGCTCGACATGGCCAAGCTCCCCGGCCTCAAGGCCCGCAGCATCGGCCCGGCCGGGGTCAGCGGGCGCATCACCGCCAGGTCAGCGGGCGCATCACCGCCATCGATGTGGTGCAGCGCAGCCCCAACACTATCTACATCGGCTCGGCCAGCGGCGGGCTGTGGCGCAGCACCAGCGGTGGCATCAAATGGGAGCCCCTGTTCGACGAGCAGGCCGTGGCCTCCATCGGGGCCATCAGCATCTACCAAAAAAACCCCAGCATTATTTATGTGGGCACTGGCGAGGGCAACCCCCGCAACAGCCAAAATAGCGGCAACGGCATGTACAAAACCGAAGACGGCGGGCGCACCTGGCAGTACCTGGCTGGTTTCCCGGCTAGTTCGCGGCAGATCCACCGGGTGTTTGTCCACCCCGACAACCCCGACGTGGTCTATGCGGGCGTGCAAGGCTCGGCCTGGGGCGACCACCCCGAGCGC
>JALONO010000315.1 GCA_025454895.1 Bernardetiaceae bacterium | reverse complement strand
AGTCATTTCATTATTGATAGTGAGACAAAACAAAAAGCGGCCGCCGAAGCAGCCGCCTATCTTTTTAAAAATCAGAAGATTACAAATCAGTTACGGTCGCGCAAGTCCACTACTTCCACTTTTGGGTGCTTGGCTTTATCGAAGGTAAAATCCGCGTCGTTGACCACCACGTTTGGCTCAAACTTGGTGATGGTGTAAGTAAATCGGCGGCCGTTCTTCTCAAACACTTGCCAGCTTTTTAGCTCGCGGGTGCGTTTGTTGATCATCAGCCTAATTTTGAAATAGTTCACCGTTTTGTCGTCGGGGGTGAGGTCCACCAGCTCAAACACCTCGTTGTTCTCCTTTTTTTCTTCTACCAGCACATACTTAAACCCTTTTTTGTACATGGTGTAAATTTCGGCGGGGTTCAAGTCGCCACTATCGGGGTCGTTGTCGGTAATGGTTACTTCTTTGTCTTCTTCTACGTAGGTCCACACGGTGGTTTGGTTGTTGTAAATTTCCTGCTCGGGCAATTTGAGGCGGAATTTTTGGCCCTTTACCGTGATTTTGCCGCTGAAGTTCTCGTCCAGCTTCTCTTGCGGGCTTTTCATGTTACAGGTAAACTCGGCTTTGAAGGCGGTCATTTTTTTGTACCGCTCGCTCATGCCGTTCAGGGCGGCTTCGGCCTTGGGGTCTTTGTTGGCGTTGGGCTGGTTTTGGGCCTGCAACAGGTTGGTAGTTAGCAACATGGCCAGCAGGGCCAGTTTGCCAATTAGGTTTTTCATTTTTAAGCGATGGGGTTGGATAGAGGTAACAAGTCCAGGTAAGCAAAGTTCGGCGAGCCGAGTTAAGTCAAATTATTCAATAACTGTTCCAAAGCGTACTCATCGCCGACCAGCACTTTGCGGGCCTTGCTGCCCTCGAAGGCCCCCACTACCCCGGCGGCCTCGAGCTGGTCCATGATCCGGCCGGCCCGGTTATAGCCCAAACTCAACTTGCGCTGGATGAGCGAGGTACTGCCTTGCTGGTGCTGTACCACCAAACGGGCGGCATCCTCAAACATCGAGTCGCGGTTGTCCAGGTCCACGGCCTTGCTCTCGGCCCCTTCGTCCTCAAACTCGGGCAGTAGGTAGGAGGTATCGTAGCCGCGCTGCTCACCGATAAAGTCGCAGATGCGCTCCACTTCGTGGGTGTCCACAAAAGCGCACTGGAGGCGGATAATGTCCGAGCCGTTGGAGAGCAGCATGTCGCCCTGGCCCACCAGTTGCTCAGCCCCGTTGGTGTCCAGGATGGTGCGCGAGTCGACCCGCGAGGACACTTTGAACGAGAGCCGGGCCGGGAAGTTGGCCTTGATAATGCCCGTGATCACGTTAACCGAAGGCCGCTGGGTGGCCACCACCAAATGGATGCCGATGGCCCGGGCCAACTGGGCCAGGCGGGCAATGGGGGTCTCGATCTCCTTCCCGGCGGTCATCATCAAGTCGGCCAGCTCGTCGATAATGAGCACGATGTAGGGCAGAAACCGGTGGCCGTCTTCCGGGTTGAGGCCGCGCTTGGTAAACTTATGGTTGTACTCTTTGATGTTACGGCAACCGGCCTCTTTGAGCAGGTTGTAGCGCACGTCCATCTCAATACACAAAGAATTAAGGGTGTGGATGACCTTGCGGGTATCGGTAATGATCGACTCTTCCGCGTTGGGCAAGGTGGCCAAAAAGTGCCGTTCGATGCGGTTGAACAGCGTCAACTCCACTTTTTTAGGATCAACCAACACAAATTTTAGCTCGGCAGGATGGCGTTTGTACAGCAACGAGGCCAAAATAACGTTGAGGCCCACCGACTTGCCCTGGCCCGTGGCCCCCGCCATGAGCAAGTGGGGCATTTTGGCCAGGTCGGTAACAAATACTTCGTTCGAGATGGTTTTGCCCAGCACCACAGGTAGGGCCTTGTCGCTGTTCACAAACTTTTCGGAGGTAATGATGGAGCTCATCGCCACCATCTCCCGGTTTTTGTTGGGTACCTCGATACCGATGGTGCCCCGCCCCGGAATGGGCGCGATGATGCGGATGCCCAAGGCCGAAAGGTTAAGGGCGATGTCATCTTCCAAGGTTTTGATCCGGGAGATTTTCACGCCTGGTTGCGGCACAATTTCGTACAGGGTTACCGTTGGGCCAATGGTGGCCTTGATGCTCGAGATGCCGATGCGGAAGTTGCTTAGCGTTTCCACAATGCGGTCTTTGTTGGCCTCCAGTTCCTCTTTGGTAACCTTCACCTTGTTTTGGGTGGGCGGGTCCAGCAGGTCCAAAGTGGGGTATTTGTACGAACCTAGCTCGAGCGTGGGGTCGTACAGGCCGTAGCGCACGTAGGCGGGCGCCCCGTCGTCATCGTCCTCGTCGGCTACGGCCACCAGCGGCGACTTGGGCGGGCCGTTTTTCGGCTCGGCGGCGGTCATGTCCTCCACGCTAAACGCCGGTTGCTGCAGTTGCGGATAAGGCACGGGCAGTTGGCCGTCGTCTTCCGGCTCGGGCACGGGCGGGGCCGTATAATTCGGGTTGTAGGCGGGCGGCCGGTTGATGGGCAAGTTATTGGCCAGGGTAATCTCCAATTCGTTTTCTAAGGGAGCGGGGTATTTGGCCGGGGCGTTTTTCTGCCAACTGGGCGGCACCTCGAACTGATTAGTCGGGGGCGGCTGGGGCAGCACGGGTTCCGGGGCAGTTTTAGGGGCTTGGGGGGTGGCCGGGCCTTCGTCGTTGGCGGTGCGGAGGGCCAGCCGCTGGCGGATCAGGTCATCCACATCCAGGCTAAACACCAGGTACACGGCCAGCACCAATACCAGCAACAGCAAGGTGGCCCAGCCAATCATGTTGTGGAACACTTGGGCCAGGCCGTAGCCTATGCCGCCGCAAAGAAAGCCTAGGGAATAGCGGCTATCGGTAAAAAGCACCAAGTAGCCCAAAAAGGTGCTGACCCAAAAGATGAAGAACGCCGACATTTTCGCGATTTGCCACTGGGGGAACAACTCGCGGTTGGCCACCACCCGGTAGCCCGCGTTGAACACCAGCGGCACCAGCAAAAAAGCCGACACCCCAAACCAACGGAATACAAAGTAGTAAGATAACGTGGCCCCGACCCGGCCCAACCAGTTTTGGGCCCGTTCGCCCGGCAGGGAACCGCTCCCCTCGACCAAGCTTTGATCGGCCTGGCCCGTGTAAAAGTACGATACAAACGACAGCAGCATCGCCACGCTCACCGCCATGAGCAACAGGCCCAGGCTGGTGCGGGTGCGCTTGTCGGTAAGCAAGTCGAGCCAGGCCAACCAGTTGATTTTACTGGTTTTGTGTTTCTTTTTTTTGTTATATAGATTTCGCTTTTGGGTAGCCATTCAAAAAGAGTTCAAAAATTAGATGGCTCGGCCAAACCATTCACAATCAAGGGCCTCAAACGTTCGCCAAAGGGCTAACAACAAAAATAGGGTAAGCCAAAGGTAAGTAAAAACCTGATTGGGTAAGTTTGCCCCTTAGAGATGACTAAAAAGCAAAAAGCCGCCGCCATTGCCGATATTTTGGCGGAACTGTACCCCGAAACGCCCGTGCCCCTGCACCACACCGATGCTTACACCCTGCTGGTGGCGGTGCTGCTATCGGCCCAGTGTACCGACGAGCGGGTGAACCAGGTTACCCCCCGGCTGTTTGCCCGGGCCGCTACCCCGCAAGCGATGGTTCAATTACAGGTAGACGAAATCCGGGAGATTATCCGGCCGTGCGGGTTATCGCCCCGCAAGTCGGCGGCCATCCACGAACTGTCGCAGATTTTGCTGGCCCAGCACGGGGGCCAAGTGCCCGCCGACTTTGCCGCTTTGGAAGCCCTGCCGGGGGTGGGCCACAAAACGGCCTCGGTGGTGATGTCGCAGTGGTTTGGGGTACCCGCCTTCCCGGTGGACACACACATTCACCGGCTGGCCGAACGCTGGGGCCTGAGCACGGGCAAAAACGTGGAGCAAACCGAGGCGGATTTGAAGAAACTCTTCCCCAAAACCAGTTGGAACCAGCTACACTTGCGGATTATCTTTTTTGGCCGCCAGTATTGCCCGGCCCGCGGGCACGTGCCGG
>JALONO010000314.1 GCA_025454895.1 Bernardetiaceae bacterium | reverse complement strand
CGCTGCGCCAGTTGCCCGTGCCCAACTCGGTTACCAACTGGGTCAACGGCCTGGCTATCAGCCCCGATGGCCAAACGGCCTTTGTAGTGGACACCCGGGGCGGGCTGCCGCGCACCGTGCAGCAGGTAAAAGACGTTTTCGCTGATTTGCCCGCTGGTGGCCAGTTGTACGCCATTGACATCCGAGACCTGGCCAACCCCAAGCTCGTGGGCCAGGTGGCGGTGGGCAGCACCCCGGTATCGGTGAGCGTAAACCCGGTGAACCAGACTTTACTGATTTGCGGGATGGAAAAAGGCAAAGAAATTGTGCTGGTGGACTGGAAAAACGGCAAGTTCGGCCCCGTGCGCACCTACCCGCAGGCGGGCAAGACCACCCACGCCAACTGGCATCCATCGGGCAAATTTTTTGGGCTAACGCTCGAGGAAACCAAGCAGGTGGTGTTCTACCAAGTCGAAAACGGCCAGGCCAAGCCGCTGGGCCAGCCCGTGGACCTGGGCGGTTTTCCGGGCGCGGCCTTGTTTTCGCCCAACGGGCGGTACTACCTGGTGCCCAACCTCCGCTGGGACCAGGGCTACGACCTGCCGGGCGAAATCATCGTGGTGGAATTTGCCGAAAACGGCCAACCCCAGGTGCGGTCGCGGGCGCAGGTGGGCATTAGCCCCGAGGGCATCGCCATCAGCCCCAATGGCCGTTGGGTGGCTTCGTCGAACATGGGCACCAACTTTTTGCCTCACTCCCTGCCGCTGTTTGGCCACCGGGCCTCCGTGTCGCTGTTGGGTTTTGACCAGGCCACGGGCACGCTCACCCTGCACGACACCCAGGCCTGGGA
Organism: Bernardetiaceae bacterium; assembly: GCA_025454895.1. GTDB lineage: Bacteria > Bacteroidota > Bacteroidia > Cytophagales > Thermoflexibacteraceae > JALONO01. Next base: position 3,278 of record JALONO010000314.1, on the reverse strand, counting down.
GGGCGTGCTGCCCGAGGGCATTGCCTTCGATGCCGACAGCGACGCCCTGGTTACCACCTCGTTCGACTACCTGGACCTGGCCAAGCGCCAGGGCGGGCTGCACTTTTGGCAACTAAAAGACCAGAATGGCAAGGCCACGCTCCACAATACGGGTTTTAAATTGACCGTGCAACGGGGTTGCCATTTTGTCAAAATAATTTATTGATCTTTTTTCAACAAAACCATGAAATACAACCTTTTGGGCCGCACTGGCCTGCTCGTATCCGAAATTTGCCTGGGGGCCATGACCTTCGGCGGCAAAGGCTTGTGGAGCGTGATTGGCCAGCAACCGCAAGACGAAGTGAACGAGTTGGTGAAGTTGGCGTTCGACGCGGGGGTCAACTTCTTCGACACCGCCAATGCCTACTCCGAAGGACTGTCGGAGCAGTTGCTGGGCCAGGCCCTGCGCGACCTGGGCCTACCCCGCCAGCAAACCGTGGTGGCCACCAAGCTGCGCCTGCGCATGGGCCCCGGCCCCAACCAGGTGGGCCTGAGCCGGGGGCACATCTACGACGCCGTTGACGACAGCCTGCACCGCCTGGGCCTGGCCCACATCGACCTGCTGTACGTGCACGGCGTGGACGCGCTCACCCCGCTGGACGAGACCATGCGCGGGCTCGAGGACGTGGTGCGCGCGGGCAAGGTCCGCTACCTGGGCATTTGCAACATGCCCGCCTGGCAGGTAATGAAGGCCAACGCCCTGGCCGAACGGCAGGGCTGGACCCGGTTTGCGGCGATGCAATATTATTACACCATTGCCGACCGCACCGTGGAGCACGAACTGGTGCCGCTGGCCCAAGACCAAGGCATGGGCCTCATGCCCTGGTCGCCGCTGGCCGGGGGCTTTTTGTCGGGCAAGTTTACCCGCCAGCAGCCCAGCACGGGCACGGGGGCCCGCCGCGACACGTTCGACTTCCCGCCCGTGGACAAGGAGCGGGCCTACGATATCATCGAGGCCATGCAGCCCATTGCGGCGGCCCTCGGGGTGTCGGTGGCGCAGGTGGCCCTGGCCTGGCTGCTGGGCCAACCGGCCGTTACCAGCATCATCGTAGGGGCCAAGCGGCCCGACCAACTGCGCGACAACCTGGCAGCGGCCAGCCTGGGGCTCACCGAGGCCGACCGGGCGCAGCTCGGGACGGTGAGCAGCCCCCCCAAGCCCTACCCCCACTGGATGGTCGACTGGCAGGCAGCCGACCGGAAGGTGAGCTAGCGGCCACTAAACAAATCCAGTTGGTTACGGTTAAGCAGAAAAATGGAACTTACCATGCCCGAGTTTTTTGTGCTGCCCCAACAGCTTTTGGCCATGCCCCAGCAACATCGCCGCATTGTGCAAGAGGGGGTTACCATCATCGAGTCGTGCCACCACCAGGCCGAGATGCGCGGCTCGGCCGTGAGCACCCAACTCGAGATGATCCACCTGCTGTCTGGCCGGTTGGTTTTCCAGCACGGCGAACTGGCAGGCACGCTGGAGGCGGGCGAAACGGCCCTGGTGGACCGTGCCCTTTTCTTTGACTACATCAAACAGCGGCAGGCCGATGGCACGCCCTACTCCAGCGTGCTGTTTTTTCTGCGGGAAGATTTCCTGCGCGACTTTGTGGCCCAGTTTCCGCTGCCCCAACTGGCCCCGGCCGAGGGCACCAGCCCGGTGGGCATGATCAAAATTTCGGCCAGCCCGCTCATTAGCAACTTTATGGCTTCGCTGTTGCCTTATTTTGATAGCCCGCTGGGCCAAAACGCCCAATTGCTCAAAATCAAGACCTACGAACTGCTGCTCAACCTGGCCGAGGGCCACCCTGCTTTGTTCCAGTGGCTGCTCCAGCGGCCTCCCGCCGACAAGCCCGACCTGGCCCAGGTGTTGGAGCAACATTACACCAAGAACCTGAGCCTCACCGCCTTTGCCCACCTGGCCGGGCGGAGCTTGGCCGCTTTCAAGCGCGATTTTGAACGGATTTTTAACCAAACCCCGGCCCGCTGGCTCAAGGAGCGGCGGCTGAAACTGGCCCACCACCTGCTGGCGCACACCCAAAAACAAGTGTCGGAAATAGCGCTCGAGGTGGGTTTCGAGGATTACTCGCACTTTACCCGCTCGTTCAAGGCCCAGTACGGGCTGCTGCCCTCCCAGGCACGCGGGTAGGCGCGCAACGGGCCGGGTGAACCCAAACGGTCATGTTGCTACTTCTATTTTACTTTGGCATCAATGATTGTCAAGAGCTTGCTTTTCATCGGCAACCTTGTCCTGGCTGCGCCATTATCCAATGAGGCTTCAACTTTTTACCAAATGTTAAACCTTGGCAACATTCAACCTGCCAATTTTGCTAAGCCAGATCGTTCCATCGTCTCTCAAAAACTTGAGAAAATAGTGGCATCTTGAGCCATTACATGCAGGTGATGCACTCGATGTGATGCGGTCCGCCTTGGGTATAACGAGAAAAGTGCTGATTGAGGAGCCTATTTTTTTGCAAAACTGCTCCATTGCTTCAAAAACAAAATTCAATTCAAATGAACAACGAATTAAAAAAACTGAAAGTCATTTTTGCGATGCTCCTAATTCCTTATATGAGCATGAGCCAATCGGTTAATTCCAACTGGTGGAAAAACACCTTTGTTTACCAAATTTACCCAAGAAGTTTTAAAGACAGTAATGGCGATGGCATCGGCGATTTAAAGGGTATTACGTCCAAACTGGATTACCTAAAAACATTGGGGGTAGAAACCGTCTGGCTTTCGCCTTTTTACAAATCGCCCATGGACGATATGGGTTATGACATCAGCAATTACTACGAAGTAGACCCCATGTTTGGCAGTATGGCCGATTTTGATGAAATGTTGTCGGAAATGAAAAAAAGAAATATTCGGTTGGTTATTGACCTGGTCGTTAATCATTGTTCCGACGAGCACGATTGGTTTAAACAAGCGAGGCAATCCAAGGATAATCCCTACCACAACTATTTCATTTGGAAAGCCGGGAAAAAAGGCGAAGCCCCAAACAATTGGCAAAGTGTGTTCGGTGGCAGTGCGTGGGAATGGAATGAGGCTACTCAAGAGTATTACTTGCACATGTTCACAAAAAAGCAACCCGACCTGAATTGGGAGAACCCAGAACTCCGAAATAAAATTTATAGCATGATGAACTTTTGGCTGGACAAAGGGGTGGATGGGTTTAGGATGGACGTAATTACGATGATCTCAAAAGATCAACGGTTTCCTGACGTGGTCATTGACAAGAAAACTGGAAAAAG
>JALONO010000072.1 GCA_025454895.1 Bernardetiaceae bacterium | reverse complement strand
CTGGACCAGCCCGCCCCAACCGACGGCCTTTCGCGCCCGCCCAACTGGCCCTTGGCCGCCCAGGTGTACCGGGTAATGCGCGTGGTGTACACCCGGCTTAGCTTGGCGTACGTGTTGGTATTGCTCACCGTGGGTTTGTATTTTATTTATGACGACATTTTAGCCCTGCCCCGCCCCAACGAAGGTTGGGCGGCGGCGGCCACGGTGCTGGCTACCGCTTTTTTGAGCCTTAAAACCAACCAAACCAAGGCTTACTTGGAAGGACTTAACCACGTGGCTCTGCTCCGCCGTTGGGAAATTTTGACCTCGCTGGGCGGGGTGCTCACCAGCTTTGCGGTGTTGTTGCTCGGGGGCGGTGTGTTTCCGTTGGTGGCGGCCAACCAGGTGTGGGTGGTCATTAACATTGCACGCAACTATCAGTTAATCAAAACTTTGCCCGAAACCCCGCTCATTTTGGCGGGCCTATCCCGTTCCGACCGCCAGTTCGACCGCGAGGTGTTCCGCACCGTTTGGCAAGCCGCTTGGCGCACTGGGGTGGGGGTGCTGCTTACCTTCGGCACGTTTAAATTGGCCCAACTGCAAATGACCAACCTGGGCGATACGGCCGCTAAGGCCACCTTTACCACCGCCCTGCGGATTATGGATACGATTTTAGATTTTTCCGTTAGCCCGCTGTACGGCAAACTACCTCGGTTGGCTAGTTTGTACTCGCAGGGGAACCTCGGGGTGTTTTTGGGCGTGGCCCGCCAAAGTATGCAGCGTACTTACTGGGCATTTGTAGGCCCGGTGGTGGGGGCCGCTGTGGTGGGGCAAGCCGGGTTGGCCCTCATCGGCTCAAAGGTAGCCTTCCCGGACCTGCGGTTTTGGGCCTTGTTGGGGTTGGCCAGTTTTTTACAACGCTGGGGAGCTTCGCACTTGCAACTGTACAGCCTGAGCAACCACATTGTGTGGCACAAAGCCGGCACCGGCCTAGCCTTCATTTTTGGGGCGGTGCTCCTGGGCAGCCTGCCGTTCGTTGGCATTTACGCCTACCCCATCGCGGGGCTGGCTTCGGCCATTTTGTTCTACATCGGCTATTGCCTCCGGCATTCTTACCGCCAGTTCGGCTTTAGGTTTTGGGCTTACGAAAGCACTGTGGCCCTGCCGCCACTCTTGGTATTGCTGCTGCTAGTTGGCTGGGTGTGGACCGGGGGCCAGGTGGCCATTGCGCCCGCCTGGGTTTTGGAGGTTTGGCAGGGGTGGGGTCTACTAGCAGGCATGAAGAGTGGTTGGTAACAGCCTTATTTACTCAACCAACGACACTGATTATAACTTGACCCAATTAGCTGTCAGGTGAACGCAAAGTCAACCTACCTGGCTTTTCCTTTGAGGAGCAAATTAATTTTACGCTAACATCTACTGACAGATATTTTTCAATCCTAATCAACGTTAGTTATTTGGTAAACTCAAGGATTTATGGTAGTTTTTGACCGATAAGGTAAAAAATCTTTTGCTGTCAGTCTGTTTACCCTGCACTAACCGCCGCTAGCCTACTGCGGCATTAGTTTTAAGTACAGTTCAGATTAAACTGGGCAACCATCGCCATGTAATTGGTCTTTGGGCTGCACTTAAATTGAATTTATTTTATTTTTATTATATTTATCGCTTTTTTGTTGCGATCTTAGGACTTTTAAATTAATAGAACTAGGCTGATCCATCTACTATTTACTCAATTGTTTGCCCGCGTTTTTATTAACCCTTGCGATTACTATGAAACATCTCTTCCCTTTTGGTAATTTTCAATGGAAGAAAAACTGGCTGGCCTGGGGGTGGTTAGCCTGGTTGGCTCCTTTGTATGCCCAAGCTCAATTAAATTTACCCGTTAGTTCTCCCTACAGTCAAAATTTTGATGGTATTGGCGGCGGGTTGCCCACTGGTTGGACGGTACGTAGCGGAGCCACGGCCACCGGTTTGGGCACTTCGGAACTTTTGACCACAACAGCCACCGCCTGGGCCACTTCCACTGGCAATTTCCGTAACTGTGCGTCGTTTGACGGTTTGTCAGCCAACGCCAACTCTGCCACCCAAGATGCTAGCCTTGATAGGGCCTTGAGTGTTAGGCAAACGAATACCCTAGGAGACCCGGGGGCAGCATTTAGCTTGCAAATTGCCAACACCACTGGCCGCGCTGGTTTCCAACTTTCTTTCAAACTTCAGTCATTAGACAATACCTCTACCCGCATTACAACCTGGCGGGTGGACTATGGCATAGGCACTGCCCCCACCTCATTTACCGATGCCAATGCCTTAGGCACCCTCACCACTGGCAACAGCACCTTTGCTAGCAACAACATCACCGTCAACTTTGGCTCGGCACTGGATAATCAAAGCCAAAATGTATGGATGCGCGTGGTTGCCTTAACCGCTTCCACCGGGTCAGGCACTCGGGCTACTACTGGTATTGACGACCTGGTGCTTACTTGGAACGCGCTCAATGTATGGGATGGTTTCAATTGGTCGTTGGGCTCGCCCCCCACCAGCACCCAAGATGCGCTGATCAACGGCCCTTACCCAAATGGCACACCAGGAGAGGGGAATTTTTCCTGCGCCAATCTTGTAGTGGCCGCTGGCCAAACCCTAAGCATTGAAGCTAACCGGGCCATACAGGTTGCGGGCAACCTTGACTACCAAGGAGCCACCATCGAGATGGCAGCGACGACCTCAGGGCCACCATTGCCTGGTGTCAATATTACCAACGGCTCGTTGATTATGACCAACAATGGCTCCTCTATCCTAGCCAATGCGGGCAGCCTTTTCCGGGTTACCCAAATAGGCTATACCCCTAGCAACCAACTCAACTCGTTTCATCATGTAGCGGCCCCAATGGGCGGTATCGCGTTTACTGCCAGCCAGTTCCCCAACTTCAGCGGCGGCTTGCAACCCGCGCACGCCCGTTATGTAGAGGCCAATAACAACGCTTTGCCCATTTATGGACCTAACCGCCGCTGGCAACCCGTCGCTGCGGGCAGCACGTTGGCTCCGGGGGTAGGCTATACGGTGGTCAGTCCGGGTAACGCCTCTGGTGAGATTATTTATCTTGGTGCTGGAACAACCGGCCGCCCCGGCAATGGTATCTACACAGTGCCAATTACCCGCACTGCACTCCCCAGCGGTGATGGTTATAACCTAGTGGGCAACCCCTACCCTAGCGATCTCAACCTGACTACGTTTTTTGCGGCTAATCCCGGCCTGGAAGGAACGGTGTGGCTTTGGGCACCCATCGCCCCTTCGCCCAATGGCCAAAATGCCAACTGGGTAACTCTCAATGCTACTAACACGGCTGGCTCCAGCGATTTTTATGTTGCCCCGGGGCAAGGGTTTTGGGTACGGGCCACCGCCATTGGTACCACTAACGTTACTTTCAACAACGCTATGCGCACCGAGACTAGTTGGAACGGACTAGGAGGTTCGCCTGCTCGCGACCGCGACGCTTACCGAACTGAGAACGACTTGACTAGGCTTTGCCTACAAGTACGCCATGCCAGCGGAGCTCTCGATGAGACCTGGATCGCATTTTCACAGGCTTTTACCAATGGCTTCGATCAACTTTACGACGGCCGTAAACAAGACAACCCCCATGGCTTAGACCTTTGCACCGAACTGGGTAGTGAGCGGTGGGCCATTGCAGCTCTACCTCCACCGGAGCGCAATTTTGCTCTACCATTAACACTAAGAACCAACCGGAGCGGTTCCCACTGGTTTATGCTGCGCGAGGCACCTTTACCCGCCCAAGAGCGTTACTTGCTTGAGGATCGGACCACTGGCGAGTGGCATTACCTGGCCCCAGGCCGTACCCACGAACTGTCGCTGCCTCAAGGTATCCATCGGGGGCGTTTCTTCCTGCGGCGCACTAACGAAGTAACCAACGGGGTCGCCCAACCAGGAGACCCGATGAATGTATATGCCTCGGGTAACCAGTTGCTAGTACGAATACCTTACGCCGCCACTGTGGCAGTGTACAACCTCTTAGGTTTGGAGATAGCCCGTTTCACTGAGGTAGCTCCTGGAGCAATTAGGGCATTGTCGCCTCAAGTGCCCCATCAAGGTGTGTATATAGTCCGCATCAACACAGCAGAAGGCTCAGTGGATAAGCGCGTCTGGCTAGAAAAGTAGATTTAATAACCGATCAAACCCAACCCAGTGAAGATGAGAAAAATCACAACCTTAATTGTTCTCATGGGGACTTTAGCCTTAAGCAGCCCATTGGCCGCTCAAGCACCTGACACCCCTCCCCCCAACGATATGGAAGTAGAAGAAAGTCCGGGGGATGGAGGGGGCGACATTCCCTTAGATGGGGGAGTGGGTTGGTTGGTTGCGGCAGGTCTTGGTTTAGGCATTAAAAAATACTTCGATACCCGCCAGCGTAAAGTTGATCACGGTGCTTCCAAGCCCTAACGACCACCTGCTTGGGCCACAACCCTGATCCGAGCGAGTTCCGGCCAGTTTAGGGCCACTAAGTTTGCTTCAATGCCTTATATTTGCCTAGTTGCCCTAAGCAAGCTATTTTAACAAAAATCTTACCCGCCAATGGCAAAGTTCAAAAAATTCTTTTTCATCACTTTGGCCGTACTCCTTGGCCTGGGTGGGGTGGCCGGATGGTTTAGCTACTCGGCTAATTTTAGCGAAGGCAACCGCACGGGGCGCATCCTAAAAATGAGCCGCAAAGGTGTGCTCATCAAAACCAACGAAGGTCAGCTCAACCAGGAAATCATCACCAGCCCGGCCGTGGGCGGTAGTGGCCCCTCCAATATCTGGGATTTTTCGGTGGAAGACAGCCAAGCTGAAGCACTTAGGAAAATCGACGAGGCCATGCGCGACAACAAGCGGGTAACCCTCCACTACGAAGAAAAGTTTGTCCGCTTTTTTTGGCGCGGAGATACTAAGTACCTCATTACCAAGGTGGATGTGATAGAATAGCCCGGCTCACCCTAGTCAGCCCATCCTTTTTGAACACTTGGTAACCAGGAAGTAAATAGACCTCTTGAGATTTTTGACTAGGCTTAATCCCCGATTTTCGTTCAAAATCCACCCTTTTTGGCCCCAACCTATCCAGCCGCACTTACTCACTCAAAAACTCTCGTTTTTGCCGTCCGTCGGACGACCAAAAGCGGATGGGCTTTTGGGGCGAGAATGCGGGTTGGAACGCAACTTCAACCTGACTACGGCTAATATGCAAGAGGTCTAATCTACCCGATTGCTAAGTAGACTAGCAAAAAAAGGCCGCCGTTCCCCTGGCGGCCTACTTAGGCTTAATCTTTTGGTGAAAAAACCACCCTCATTATTTGAACACCAGCACCGGCACCTGGCTACGGGCCAGCAAATTTTTGGTGTGGCTGTGCTCCCAAAACTCCTGCCAAGCCGACCGGTTCCGGTAGGCCACGGCCAGCAGGTCGGTGTCGAGTCGGAGTAAGAAATCATCCAAATTCTCGACCGCCTGGTCATCTACCAGCACCTCGAGGGTTTGGCTGGAAGCGGCCCCAAACAAGTAATCGCTACCGCGTCGGCTGAGGATATCCTGATCGCTGGGCGCCGTTTGGCGCGAGCTCAGGTGCAAGCTAAGCACCTCGGCCCCAAACGGGCGGGCCAACTGACCCAATACCGCTAGTACCTCGGCATCCTTGTCGGCCAGGGCCGTGGCAAACGTGAGGTTGCGCAGTGGCCGATAGGTGCAGCCTTCCGGCACGGCTAAAACGGGGCACTTCACTTGGCCCAGCACTTGATTGAGCGTGCTGCCAAACAAGACTACGTCCAGCCGGTTTTTGGGCTTAGTACCCATTACCAGTAGGTCAAAATGACGCTCAGTGGTGAGTTTCACCAGTTCGTCCACATCGGCGCCGGGGCGGGCCAGCAGATCCACCACTAGGCCGCGCTCGTAATAGGGAGCGGCTTCGTACTCGAGTTGGGTAAGGATGCGCTGGCGTTCCTCCGCCTCGATTTGGTTCATGTAGCTGGCCGGCGGGGCACCTACGCCCGGCATCGGGGCTAAATGAAACACGTTGAACAAGGTGATTTCCGCCCCGAGCACTTCGGCCAGCGAGGCCGCATAGGCCAAGGCATTGCCCGCGTTTCGGCTGAAATCGGTGGCAACCAGGATGTGGCGTAACATGGAGTAGTTGGGTAAGGTCAAGAGGGTGGCCCGTAGAAAAGGCCACCATTCATTTGAAGATCAAACGATTAATCGTACAGGTTGCTGATTTGCATCAGCTTTTCGGGGCGTAAGATCCTGATCCGCCGTTTGTCCACCTCCAACAGGTTTTCTTCCCTGAATTCGGAGATGATCCGGATCGCTGTCTCTTTTACCGTGCCCACTAAGCTGGCCAGATCTTCCCGGGTGAGGGTGATGTAGCCACTTTCCTTGGCGGCTCCGGCCAGCAGCATGAGGGCTTCAGCAATGCGCCCGCGCACAGGCTTATAGGCGATATCCCCAATTTTGGCCTCCATTTCGTCAGCTTCTTTACAAAGCAATTGCATTAACCCTTCGTAAAATTGACTGTTGTTGCGGATTAAGGCAAAAAACTCTGGTTTGGGGATGAGGCAGATGGCCGTATCCTCGATGGCCACTGCCGAGTACGTGTAGGTAGTTTTGGCAATCAGCGAGCGATAACCCAGCAGGTCGCCCGGGCGGGCGATGCGGGTGATCTGCTCTTTGCCGTTGCTGCTTAGCTTACATAGCTTCACGGCCCCGGTGTTGATGCAAAACAGCCCGATGGGGGCCGCATTTTCGTAAAATATATACTGCCCCTTCTTATACAAGTTGGCGGTCTTGACAGCGTTAAGCTGTTCCGTTTCTCTTACTTGACAAAAACTGAAAAGCGAATTTTCCCTCGCCCTACAGTTTTTACAATTTGGCGATACGAATTTCATATATTGCTAAGCTTTGTTTGTTAGGTATTGGCTTAACAAAAATACGTAATTTCTCGCCATGCGATGCAAACATTTCCAAGCCTTAATAAAACTATGGTTTCTGGTGGTTTTTTTCTTGCGTTTGTTTAATTAATTATTTACGAAGGATTAACAAGGGCACCTGGCAATGAAAAGCCAGCCCGCGGCTCACACTTTTCTCTAACAAGCGTTCCAAAAAAGTGCGGTTTTGGCGCAGCACCGCCAGCAGGTCGGTTTGATGCTCCTGCAGGTAGTGCTCCAGCCCTTTTTGGGCACTCTCCTCGCGGCGAAGTTGAAAGTCCAGCCGCTCCAAGGGCGTAAACCAATAGCTATCGCGCAGCGCCTCGATTTCTTGTTGGTCGCTGGCCAGCTCGGCATCGCTGGTGCTCACGTGCAGGGCGGTAATGCGGGCATCGAAGGCGTTGGCGAGTTCCAGTAAATCGTCGATGACTTGGATATCCTTGGCATCGAAGTTGGTGCCATATACGATGTGATCTAGCTGTTTAAAGCGGCAATCTTTAGGGATGGCCAGTACGGGTATCTGCACCCGGTCAATCACGGCGGCGGTTACTGAGCCAAACAGGATTTTCTCCAGCCCGCTCGATCCCTTGGTGCCCATTACCACCAACCCGAACCCTTCCTCCTCCACCAAGTCGGCCACATCGTCCACCACCAGCCCCATTTTGGCAATGGTCCGTACTTTAAGCGGGGTGTTGGTGGCCTCATAAGTCTGTTGGCGCAACTGGGCGGCTAGTTCGTCCAGGCGGTCTTCCCAGAGTTTTTGCTGCTGCTCCACTTGCTGGCCCACATAGCTGGCCGCAATGGGGGCCAAGTCCGAGTCGGACACGATGTGGTAGCCGTGGTACAAGGTAAGCTCCGCGTTGACCTTGCGGGCCAGGGCCACGGCATAGTCCAAGGCATTAAGTGAACACTCAGAAAAATCCAACGGTACTAGCAAACGAGCTAACTTTTGAGCATTGAGCACTCGTTGATGGGCAACTTTTTGGTCCGAAGCGATTGCGGTTGTCATAACTTGAGGCAGGTTTGATACTAAAATAACGGAATGATTGCCTGACTAAATGACTTTACACTCTTGATTATCAAGAACTTAAAATTACTTAATCAACAACCTGTCATTCATTTTGGTATAGGTAAAGCGATAAGGTGGCTGACCACCCCACCCGGCAACGAGCCAGGGAGAATGGTTAACCAGGTACGGGAAGGCGACAAACTGGACGGGTCAGACAAACCTTTTGCGGCAGACCTGATCCCAGCATCCCCAACCGATTGAAAGGGTTTGAGCCAATAACGTTGCTTAATCTGACCCAAAATTACCTGCTTGGACAACCCTGATCAATGACCAGCCACAGGCCGCCAGATGACTTTGGTCATTAAAAAACCCCCATACCTGGTAGGCATGGGGGCGATTCATCAATATTTTAAAGAGAAGCGGGCCCGGCAAAACTTGGCCAGTACGGCCCGGGCTATGGTCGCCTATTTGGCGGGCATGGCAAAAATATCGTCGGCCAACTCCACGTTAACGCTCACCTTGGTGAAAACCATTTTGCGGATGGTTTGGCCCTTTACTTTAAATTCCATGGCGTGGGGCATCATCAAACCGTCCACTTCCTTGTAATCGCTCATAAAAGTGTCGGTTTCGGCTTGGCCCATCATAGGGTCGCTCATCACGGTACGCATCATGATGGGCACGTAGTTTTCCTTCTCGAAGAAATACGTGAGCACCTTGCCGTTTTTCTTGGTTACCTTGATTTTGAAGCAATCCGTACCCTCGATGGTCTCGCTGCCCTCTAACACCACCGTGTGGCCCTTGGCGGCATAATCAATAAATTCGCTTTCAATTTCGGCCATCAGGATTACTTCCTTAGCCGCTTCTTCGGGCAGAGGAGTTGGCGAACCGCTGCCACCCGCTTCGGGCGGCATCAAGTTCCAGGCGGTGGTGCCGTCGTAAGCAGCCGCTACTACGGTCATCCCCTGAAAATCGACCGTACTTTTCACTTTATTGGGGGCCTTGCCGTAGGAAATCATGGGCAACTCCAGGCCGCCCATGGATACCAAAATCAAGTTTCCCTCCATTTTGGAAGACTTCATCGCTTTCCATTTTTCCACTCCACCAATATTGGCGAAGTACTTGGCCAAAATTTCGTCAACGGTTTGGGCTTGGGCCAGTTGACTCGTAAAAACCAAGGCCAATATGGCCAAAGTAAAAGACAGTTTTTTCATGTTGTTCGGTGTTAATAGCACAATTTTACTTGATTTGAAGATGAAAAGATTGGCTCTGGCGAGCGGTTTACATACGTTAACATCTGCTCCGGCCCTACTTTCGTTTGTGGCGCCGGGCCAGTTCGCGGCTCACCAGCACCAGTTCGCGGCTGCTTTGCCCGGCCACCGAGGTATTTTCTTCGGCCCGGCGGAACAAATAGGGCATCACTGATTTGATGGGGCCATAGGGCAGGTACTTAGCCACTTGGTAACCCGCCTTGGCCAGGTTGTAGCTAATGTGGTCGCTCATGCCGTGGAGTTGGGCAAAATACACGTTTTGGTTATTTGGGCTAATATTGTACTTTTCCATGAGTACGGCTAAGTAGTAGCAACTATCCTCATTGTGCGTGCCCGCGCACAGGGCAATGCGTTGCAAGTTATCGATGCAGAAACGCAAAGCCTCATTGAAGTCATCGTCGGTGGCCTTTTTGTTGGGCTGGATGGGGTCAGGATAGCCTTTTTCAACGGCCCGCTGCCGTTCTTTTTCCATGTAGGCCCCGCGCACCAGCTTAGCTCCCAGGTAAAAGCCGTTTTTTACCGCCAAGGTGCGGGCTTGGCGGAGCTTGCCCAGCCCGGCCACCGTGTAGAGTTGGTAAGTGTTATACACAATGGCCTGTTCACGGTTGTACTTTTCCATCATTTCGTAGGCGAGGGCATCAATCGCGTCCTGGATCCAGGTCTCTTCCGCGTCGATGAAAATCCGTACCTTTTGCTCGTAGGCGGTGCGGCAAATATTGTCCACCCGCTGGCGGAGGCGGTCCCACCCGGCCTGCTCCGAAAGCAACCAGGGCAGGGGCGAAGGCTGGGCAAGTTTGGCCGCTACCTTTTCCAGCAAGGGCATGGGGCCAAGCCCGGTGGTTTTAAACACACTGAAGGGGATCGAGTCGCGCATTTGGGCGGCCTTGTGGATGGTGGCAATGGTTTCTTGCTCGGTTTGGTCAAACGCCGCTTCGTTCTTCTCCCCTTCCACCGAATAATCCAAAATGGCCCCCACTCCATACTTGTGTAGCACTTGGGCGGTGCGGGCGCATTCGTCAATGGTTTCGCCCCCGCAAAACTGCTTAAATAGGGTGCTCCGCAATAGCCCAGTAATGGGAAACCCAGCATTAAGGGCGAATTTAACAAAACCAGTACCGGTTTTTACCAACCAATTGTAATGAATGGCCTTAAAAAGCAGCTCCGATTTGTACAAATCGGCATCGGTTTTGGCGGCAAAGGCCGTGGCGGTATCCTCAAACGATACTTTTGCCCCAAATTTGTTGGTAGGCAAGGTGGCTTCCATGCAGGTATATTTTACTTTTAACGACTCGCTTAGCCCTAAGGTTTCCGATGCGTTCGGCCAGGTTGAGAAAAACTGATTAAAAATTTGATTAACAGCCAGTTAGCAACTTCTTACTTAATCAAGTTCATCAAATAATGGCCATAGCCGCTTTTGAGCAACGGCTCGGCGATGCGGGCCAGTTGGGCCTTATCGATAAAACCCATTTTGTAGGCGACTTCTTCGATGCAACCCACCTTGAGGCCCTGGCGTTCCTCGATCACCTGCACAAACTGCCCGGCCTGCATCAGCGAGGCAAACGTGCCAGTGTCGAGCCAAGCGGTGCCCCGTTGCAACACGCCCACTTTCAATTTACCCATTCTCAGGTACTCCTTGTTCACATCGGTGATCTCGTACTCGCCCCGGGCCGAAGGTTGGATGTTGGCCGCAATGTCAAGCACGGAGTTGTCGTAGAAATAAAGCCCCGGCACGGCAAAGTTCGACTTCGGTTGCGGCGGTTTCTCCTCGATGCTAATGGCCCGCATCTGCGCGTCAAACTCCACCACCCCGTAGCGTTCTGGGTCGGCCACGTGGTAGGCAAACACCACGCCGCCATCGGGGTTATTGTTGGCCTGCAGCAAGCCCGATAGCCCCGCCCCGTAGAAAATGTTGTCGCCCAGCACCAGGGCGGCCTTTTCCCGGCCAATAAAATGCCGCCCCAGCACAAACGCCTGGGCCAGGCCGTTGGGCACTGCCTGCACCGCATACTCAAACTGGCAACCTAGGCGCGCCCCGTCGCCCAGCAGCCGCCTGAACCCGGCCTGGTCCTCCGGCGTGGTGATGATGAGCACCTCGCGGATGCCCGCCAGCATCAGCACCGACAGCGGGTAGTAAATCATCGGTTTGTCGTACACCGGCACTAACTGCTTGCTCACCGCCATCGTAATCGGGTACAGCCGGGTGCCCGATCCCCCGGCCAAAATAATGCCTCGCATAACCTAAAGTTCACGTTCCGGCCAACGGTGGCCAGGCCGTAAAATTACCCGGCCCGGCGGCAAATCAAAAAAAAACGGGCCGCTGGCCCGCTGGTTCCCTGCCTTCCGTGGGTTGATTTTTATGCGCCAGCAGCCGGATATTTTCATGGCTAACCGCGGTGCGGCGCCTTACAGGGTACGCTAACGCTCCCGTGCGCGGGCGCAGGGGGCGCCACACGCACCACCGCCCCCTGCGCCCGCGCACCTGGGGCCCCTACCCCAGCCTTCCAGTCGCCGGGCGGCCCGCCCGCCGTGCCCTGGAGCCCCCCGGCCCTGCTCCCTGCATTTTTCCGCTCATCAGGCCGCTAAGAACCCTTCCTTGACCGATATTGCGCCCACATTAACGGAACTATGATGAAAAAACTACCCATTTTATGCCTTTTGGGCCTGTTTTTGGCCTTGGCCAGCGGTTTTGGTCGCCCGGCCCTGGCCCAAGCCGATTATTTCTACCCCGGAGCGGGCCGCATGAACCCGGCCATCCCCACGCCCGAGCAATTTTTGGGCTACCCCCTGGGCAGCCACCACACGCGCTACGACCAGGTGGTGGCTTATTTTAAAGAATTAGACCGGCTGTCGGACCGGGCCACCTTCCAAGTAATCGGCCAAACCTACGAGCAACGGCCCCTGGTGGTGCTTACCGTTACCAGCCCGGCCCACCACGCCCGGCTGGACGACATTAGGCAAAAACACCTGCAACGCTACACCAGCACCGCCCACGACGCGGAGCCACTCATCGTCGAGATTGCCGCCAACGTCCACGGCAACGAGCCTTCGGGCGGGGAAAGCACCTTATTATCAGCCTACTACCTCGTGGCCAGCGAGACCGAGGAAACCCTGAACCTGCTCAATAACTTGGTGGTGCACATCGAGCCGGTGCAAAACCCGGACGGCCGCGACCGGTTTAACAACTGGGCCAACATGCACCGGGCCACCCCCACCGTGGCCGACCCGCTGGACCGCGAGCACAACGAAGTATGGCCCGGCGGCCGCATGAACCACTATTGGTTCGACCCCAACCGCGACTGGTTCCTGCTCGTCCACCCCGAGGCCCAGGCCCGGGCTAGGTTCATCCACCAGTGGCGGCCTTACGTAGTAGTGGACCACCACGAAATGGGCACCAACAGCACTTTCTACTTCGACCCCGGCAAGCCTACCAGCAACAACCCCATCGTGCCGTCGTTTTTGTACGACAACATCTACCCCAAATTTGGCGAGTACTTCGCCAAGGCCATGAACGGCATCGGATCCATGTACTTCACCCGCGAAGTATTTGATAAACTGTACCCCGGCTACGGTTCCGACTACATCAATTTCTACGGGGGGGCGGGCTTTTTGTTCGAGCAGGCCAGCTCGCGCGGGCACGTGCAAGAAACCACCACGGGCACCATCACCCTGGCGTTTACCATCCGTAACCAGTTTCAGGCGGCCCTGGCCACCCTGCGCGCCTCGGTGGCCGAAAAAGCCGAGCTACTGAAAATGCGCCGCGATTTTGCCCGCAACATCAGCGACCAGGCCAAAAAATCGCCCGTCAAGGGTTACGTGTTCGGCGATGCGGCCGATGCCACCCGCACCCATGCCCTGGTGAACCTCTGCTTGCAACACCAAGTGGAGGTGTTCGAGCTCGAGGCCGACCTCACCCTCAACAGCCGCAAGTTTACCAAGGGCCGGGCCTTTGTAGTCCCCACCGACCAGCCTAGTTATTTATTGGTGCGCTCGCTGTTCGAGAAGGCCATCCCTTATGCCGACAGCCTGTTCTACGATGCTTCGGCGTGGTCGGTAGTGCACGCCATGAACTTGCCCCACGCCGAACTGCGCGGGCCATTTACCAAAGGCACCGCCGTTACCGCCCCTAAAATGGCCAGCCCGGCCCCGGTGGCTAAATCCAACTATGCGTATATTATCGACTGGACCGACTACAACGCCATGCGGGCCGCCTACCATCTGCTGGCGGGCGGTGCGGTGGTGCAGTCGGCCTTTAAACCGTTCACGATCAACGTGGGCGGGGCTTCCCGCAGCCTGGGCTACGGCACGCTGGTGCTACCCGTACAGCAGCAGTCTAAAATCACCGCCGATAGCCTGCACCGGCTGCTCCAGCGGGTAGCAGCCGAGGCCAGGATTGAAGTGATCAGCTTTGAGGGTGGCCTGGCCAGCCAAGGCATCGACCTGGGCAGTAACTACGTGCGCACCCTCAAAAAGCCGGAAGCCCTGATGGTAGTTGGCCCCGGCGTGAGCGCCTACGAAGCGGGCGAAGTGTGGCACTTGCTAGACCGCCGCCTGGCCCTGCCCATTACCAAGGCCGAAGCCACGGCCCTGCCCCGTGCCAACCTGAACCGCTACAACACCATTGTGATGGTGAGCGGCCTGTACAATTTCGACAAGCCTACCATTGACCGCCTAAAAACCTGGGTGCAGGCGGGCGGCACGCTCATTACCTTTAAAACCGCTACCGAGTGGGCTATTCGCAACGGTTTGGCCAAGGAAAAACTAGTGCCGCCCGACACGGCCAAGGGCAAAACCCCGCTCCGGGTGGACTACGACAACGCCATTAACACCCAAGGCGTAAAAAACATTGGGGGCATTATTGTGGAAGCCGACCTAGACCCCACCCACCCCGTGGGCTTTGGCCTCACCGAGCGCAAGATGCCGCTGTACCGCAACGGCCTCACGTTTCTAAAACCCAGCGAAAGCCCTTTCAACACGGTGGGGCAGTACACGGCCAGCCCGCTCATCGGTGGGTTTGTCTCCAAAGATAATTTGAAGAAACTGGCCAACTCGGCCGCCCTCATTGTCAGCGGCGAAGGCCAGGGCCGGGTAGTGCTCTTTGCTGACAATCCCAATTTCCGGGGCATTTGGTATGGCACTAATCGGCTGTTCCTCAATGCTTTGCTACTGGGTAGCACCATCACTGTGCCCAGTTTTGACGGAAATCAAGAATAATACTAAAATGACTAAATGATTGCCTAATTAAATGATTTTTTCATTTGATTGTCAATCACTTACAAGATAAGTAATACGCCATCTCGGTTTGATTTTGGTATAACCCCATCGTTGGCTCGCCAACCCCATAACCCCTCCCAAGCAACTCTGCTTTGGGAGGGGTTTTTACTGTGTACGATTGCTAACATCGACAAGACGGCCGACATCTTCCGGCTGGTGGACCAGGGCAAGTTCTACTTCCTGTCCCGGCCGCGCCGGTTCGGCAAGTCGCTGCTGCTCAGCACCCTGAAAGAGATGTTTTTGGGCAACCGGGAGCTGTTCCGGGGGCTGTGGATCGAGGACAAGGTGGACTGGGCCCGCACCAGCCCGGTCATCCACCTGAGCTTCGGCAAGTCCGACTTTAGGCAGATGCCCCTCACCGAGGCCATCGCCAAGCGGTTGCACGAGGCGGCCGCCAGTTTCGGGCTGGCCCTGCAAAGCCGCGACGTGAGCAACCTGTTCGAGGAACTCATCCGGGGCGTGTACCAGCGGCAGGGCCAGGTGGCCATCCTGATCGACGAGTACGACAAGCCCATCACCGACTTTTTGGGCCGGGACGAGCTGCCCACCGCCCTGGAGAACCG
>JALONO010000071.1 GCA_025454895.1 Bernardetiaceae bacterium | reverse complement strand
GCTGGCCCTGGCCTACTCGGCCGCCGACGTTTTCGTGATGCCCTCGCTGGCCGAAAACTTGCCCAACGTGATTAGCGAGAGCCTGCTGTGCGGCACCCCGGTGGTGGCGTTCCCGCGCGGGGGCATGGTGGAAATGGTACGGCCCGGCCAAAACGGCCACCTGTGCCCGGAGGCTACCCCGGCCGCCCTGGCCACTACCCTGGGCCTGGCCCTGGCCCAGCCTCTGGCCTGGTCGCGGGCGGCCATCGCCGCCGATGCCCTCACCTGCTACGACCTGCCCCGCCAAGTGGCCGCCTACCAAACCGTTTACCAGCAAGCAATAGTTAAAGAACGATGAGATGGTTTCTTGCCTGATTATTTGTTCCTAATTTTCAAAAAATTTATTGTTAATCAGATAATTGCGCTCAAGCGAAAAGCATATTTCACACGCCCGCTGGTGGTTGACCCTGGCCAGTTTGTTATGGGCTTTCGGCTTGGTGGGCTACCTGGCCTGGGGGCGGCCCCAGGTGCGCGCTTACCTGGCAGGCCAGGGCAGCCCCGGCTTTGCCCGCCTGGCCGAACGGGCGTACCCGCGTGGAAAAACAGCGGCTAGCCCCCGGCCGCCTACTCCAAAAAGCCGACCAGTTGATGCTCCGGCTCACCGGGCTGGTGGCCCTGGCCGGGTTGGCCTGGGCCGGGCGGCGGCGATTGCGGGCCTGGCTGGCCACCCGGTATTTAAGCAGCACCGTTAACCCTACCTTGGGCGGTTGGCGGTTGGGTTTTTACGCGGCCACGGCCTACTTTACGTGGCATTGGTGGGTACAACTGCCCCAAGCGGGCCTTTACCGCGAGCTATACGCCCCGGTACTGGTGCTGCAAGTGTTGCGGCTGCCGTGGCCCAGCCCGCCGATTTTGTACTCGTTACTCGCTGTTTACACTGTTTTGCTGCTGCTGGCCGGGCTGGGCTGGCGACCCCGGGCCACCGGCTGGGGCGCGGCGGGGCTGTTCTTTCTGCTCCAGGGCTACGCGCAGTCGTTCGAGAAGGTGGACCACGGGCTGGCCCCTTGGGGTTACGCCATGTTTTGGCTGCCCTGGCTGTGGGAGGGGCGCGGCCCGGTCGTGCCCGCCTGGCCGCTGTGGTTGGCGCGGGGGATGTTAGCCGGGGCCTACTTTTTAGCCGGGGTAGAAAAGCTGCTGGCGACTGGCCCGGCCTGGGTTACCCAACTGCCCGCGTATCTCACGTTGCACCCCACCCCGCTGGGGCTGTGGCTGGCCCAGTGGCCTTGGCTGTGCGGGCTGCTGGCCACGGCCGCCCTGCTGTTCGAACTCAGTTTCTGGATATGTCTGGTTTGGCCGCGCGCCAGGTGGTTGATGCTGCCCGCAGGCGTGCTCTTCCACTTGGGCACGTTCACTTTGCTGGGCGCAGGTGGCTGGGTGTCAGCCTGGTGGGTGCTGCACGGCTTGCTGCTCATCCGCACCCGGGCGGGGCCAGGTTGGGCGGTCTCCCCAAAACCTACCAGTGGGCGATAGCCCCTTGTGAGCGGTTTCCGACGGGCGGGCACTGGCCACCAGGGCGGGCACAAGGCCCGCCCCTACGGTGGGTGCGTTGCCAACGGCTGCCCGGCCGCACGGGGCCGGGGCGGGTGGTCTCCTCAAACCCTACCAGTGGGCGATAGCCCCTTGTGAGCGGTTTCCGACGGGCGGGCACTGGTCACCAGGGCGGGCACAAGGCCCGCCCCTACGGTGGGTGCGTTGCTAACGGCTGCCCGGCCGCACCGGTTCAAAATTGGGGATTAGAAAACTCTATTTTTTTAAGATTATGATAATCAACAATTTACATTCTTAACATCATCCCAAAAAACCTATTTGGATGGCTAAAGCGGCGGACGCTGGTTTAGCTGAAGCACTTGCACCTCGGCGTTGTTTTTGGCCAGTAGCAGCAAGGTGCCGCCGCCCGCCGTGCGTACCCGGCCCACCCGGCGCACTTGGCCCCGGCTCAGCAGCCCGGAAGTGCCGCTGGGCACGGGCCTAAACTGGCCCTGACCTTCGCCGGCCAGCACCAGTCCATAAAGGGCATCGTAGCGACCGATTTCCGGCAGCACGTCGAAAAAGTTGCCGGCCAGCAGCAGGTCCAGGCGACCGTCGGCGTTGAGGTCCAGGCTGGCCACCGCGCTCACGGGCGCGTACTGCGCCTGCACGGGCAATGGCCTAAAGCTGAACTTACCTTGCCCTTCGTTGATCAGCAAACCGCTGCGGGCTTCCACCACCTGCCTGCGCAGGGCCGCTGCCACACTGTCGGCCCCAAAAATGGCCTCGATAGGCTGCCCGGCATAGCTGGCAAATTTGAGGAACTTGTTTTTGATGCTGGGCATTTGGGCCTGCAAATCGGCCTTGAGCACCATCGGGTAAGGCTGGCCGTCTTCGGCCCGGCAGGTGATGATCTGCTCGATTTCGCCGTTTTGGTCAAAATCTTTCACGTACAAACTGGCCGGGCACTCGGGGCTGGCCGTGAGCCGGGAGTTAAGGCCCAGGTTGCCCAGCACAAAGTCCAGGTCGCCGTCAGCGTCCAGGTCGGCGGGGTGGGCGGAGTGCCACCAGCCGCTCAGGGGCAGGCTGGCCACTTGGGGGTTAGGCTCCAACTTTTGCCCCTTGCGGTTTTGCAGCAGCACGGGGCTGGCCCAGTCGCCTACGAGCAGCAGTTCCGGGTACCGGTCGCCGTCCACGTCGGCCCAGGTGGCGGCGGTGAGCATGCCCAGTTGGTTCGCTTGTTCCAAGTAGCGCTTGGTGTAGTTTTTAAACTCGCCGGTGCCGTCGTTAATGAGCAGGTAATGCGGCGGGTTGAGGCCATACTGGCCGCCCAGCAGCCGGTTGCCCACAAACAGATCCACGTCGCCGTCCAGGTCAAAATCGGCGGCGGCCACGCAGGCCCCGTTATCCAGGAGGTTGGGCAGCCGTTGGTCGGGCACAAACTGGCCCCGGCCGTCGTTGAGGTACAGCCGGTCCACCAGTTCGGGGCTGCCGGGGGCAAACTCGTTGCTGCCGGTTACCACAAACAGGTCCTGATCCTGGTCGCCATCGGCATCAAAGAACACCGCGTCCACATCTTCGTACACGCTATCGGCCACAAAAACCGCCGGACTACGGTCCACAAACGTGCCATTGGCCTGTTGCACAAACAGTTGCTTGGCCTGGCCCGCCGCCCCGCCCAGGTACACATCGTCCAGGCCATCGCCGTTCACATCGGCCACGGCCAGGGCAGGGCCTTGGGTAGAATACATTTGTTTCAGCAGGGCATCGCGTTTATAATCCACAAAAAGGCTTTCCCGGTGGCGGTAGGCGAGCTTGGTCCGGGCGGTTACGTCGGTGAGCCAGGCGCGCGTGGGGGCGGGGGCGGGCCGCCAAATTTGGTCGGCTTCGGCTTGTTTGAGCACCAGTTCCGCATCGCTTTTCACGGCCGGGAGCACCTGCCGCTGGTCGTTGGGCCAAACGACCACCACCGAGTCGATGGCAGGCTGGCGGCCCAGGCCAAACACCAAGGTCAGGTCCACTGACGATTGGAAGCCCCGGTTGGGCATTTGTTGCAAGTACTGCGGGCGGCCCGGCTGGTACACGTACACCTTGGCCCCGATGCCGCTGAGGTTGGGGGCCTGGCCTTGCAGTTTCACCCGCAAAAAATGGGTTTTATGCAGTTCGCGGCTGCGGTTTTTGTACACCCCCAGCGGATGGTTGGCGTGGCTCACCACCAGGTCTAGGTCGCCGTCGTTGTCCAAGTCGCCGTAGGCCGAGCCGTTGGAGAAGGAGGGCGCGCCCAAGCCCCAGGCGGCGGCTTGGTTGGCAAACCGCAAGTCGCCCTCGTTTTTAAAGGCATAGTTCGGGATCGGCTCGCTGGTGATCATGTCCAGGAACTCCTTGAAATTGAACTTGCGGCCCTTGGCCATTTGCTCGATGTTTTTTTCATCGGCCAGGAAACTCACAAAATCTTGGTCAGTGAGGTTTTTGGAGATGCCGTTGGCCACGAAAATGTCCTTTTGGCCGTCGGAGTCCATATCGAAGATGAGCGCGCCCCAGCTCCAGTCGGTGGCGTGGGTGCCGGCCAGGCGGGCCACCTCGCTAAACGTGCCGTCGCCGTTGTTGAGGTGCAGCGCGTTTTGCATATATTGGTAATGGAAATCGCGGCTGAACTTGAGTTGCTCCAGGTCGTAACCCTCGAAGGTGGAGGTGAGCTTGAGGCGGCGGTCGTTCCAGGGCAGCATATCGGTAACGAAGATGTCCTGCTGGCCGTCGTTGTTGAGGTCGGCAATGTCGGCCCCCATCGACGACAGGCTGTGGTGCTGCATCCAGGTTTTCGACTGTTCGGCAAAAGTGCCGTTACGCTGGTTCACGTACAGGTAGTCGCGCTCGTAAAAGTCGTTGGAAATGAAGATGTCCGGCCAGTTGTCATCGTTCACATCGCCGATGGTGATGCCCAGGCCGAACCCAATGAGGCTGCCGTAAATGCCCGCCGCCTCCGACACATCGGTGAAAGTGGGCTGGGCGGCCCGCGACCCGCTGGCACTCACCAAGTTATTGCGGTACAACCGGTCGCCGCCCAGCGAGTCGCGCTGGCTGCGCAAATTGGCATAGCCCAGCCGCCCGATGGGGATAAAACTGTTGTTGAGCAGGTACATGTCCAGGTCGCCGTCGCGGTCGTAATCCACAAAGGCGGCGTGGGTGGAATAGCCCCGGTCGGCCAGGCCGTAGGCGGCGGCTTGGTCGGTAAAGGTCCCGTTCTGGTTGTTGATGTACAGTTCATTGGCCCGGTCGTCTTGCGGGCGGCTGCCCGCGTTGCACACGTAAATGTCCAGCCAGCCGTCGGCGTTCACGTCGGCCAGGGTGGCCCCGGTGCTCCAAGCGTGTTTGCCCGCCACGCCCGCCTGGGCGGTAACATCCTTGAATTTAAAATTGCCCTGGTTCAGGTACAGTTTGTTGTCGCCTTGGTTAGACGTGAGGAACAGGTCGGTCCGGCCGTCGTTGTTCACATCGCCAATGGCCACGCCGCCGCCATTATAAAAGTTGCGGTAGTTGAAGATGTTGAACTCGGCATCGTCGACCACGCGATTGGCAAAGCCAATGCCGGTGGCGGCGGAGTCGAGGGTCTCAAAAAGGGCATCGGCGGGCGGGACGTAAGCGGCGGGCGCATCCGCAGGCCCGGAACGGCCGGGTTTACAACTGGCCAGCCCGGCGGCCAGCCCCAACAAGGCCCAGGTTATTCTCATCATCATGAGGCCAAAATTAGCCCATTTTGGGTTTGGCGGGGCCACCTCCCTAAACGGGCGCGGCCCGGCCCTTCGTCGGGAATTTTTACCGGGCGCGGTGGCTGCTGCCCAGCTTGGCATACCTTTGCGCTCTATAAACTACAGGCACTTCCCCCGATGAGCACCCCAAAATTTTTTATCCTCGATTTCGATAGCACGTTTACCAAGGTTGAAGGGCTGGACGAACTGGCCCACATTGCCCTGGAAGGCCAAAACGGCCAGGCGGCCGAGCAAATCCGGCAAATTACCAACCAGGGCATGGAAGGTCGGATTTCGTTCCGCGAGTCGTTGGAACAGCGGCTGCGGCTGCTGAACGCCAACCGCCGCCACTTAGACCGCCTGGTGCTGCACCTGCGCGACCAGGTGAGCGAGTCGGTAAAGCGCAACCGGGCTTTTTTTGAAACCTATGCGGATAACGTATTGATCATTTCCAGCGGTTTTAGGGAGTTTATCGAACCGATTGTTACCGAGTACGGAGTAAAACCGGAAAATATCTACGCCAACGAGTTCACGTTTGACGAAAACGGCCAGATTACCGGCTGCCGCGACGACAACCCACTAGCCCACGACAACGGTAAGGTTACCTTGCTCAAGCAGTTGAACCTGCCCGGCGAGGTGTACGTGATCGGCGACGGGCACACCGACTACGAGATCCGCCAGGCCGGGTTGGCCAACACCTTTTATGCGTTTACCGAAAACGTGGAGCGCGAGCGGGTGATCGAGAACGCCGACCACGTAACGCCCAGCTTGGACGAGTTCCTGTTCGTGAACAAGTTGCCGATGGCGATTTCTTACCCCAAAAACCGGATCAAGGTGTTGGTGCTGGAAAACATCCACGCCGAGGCCCGTCGGATTTTTAAAGAGGAAGGCTACAGCCTGGAAATCATTAATTCCGCCCTGGACGAAGACGAACTGTGCGAGAAGATCAAAGACGTGTCGGTATTGTGCATCCGCTCCAAAACCAACGTTACCCGCCGTGCCCTGGCCCAGGCCAATAAGTTGATCGCGATCGGCACGTTCAGCATCGGCACTAACCAGATCGACCTGGCCGCCGCCGCCGAGCGGGGCGTACCGGTTTTTAACGCCCCGTACAGCAACACCCGCAGCGTGGTGGAACTGGCCATTGGCCAAATTATCATGCTTATGCGCAACCTGCCCGACAAGTTTGCCAAAATGCACAAAGGCGGCTGGGACAAGTCGGCTACGCACAGCTACGAAGTGCGGGGCAAAAAACTGGGTATTATCGGCTACGGCAGCATTGGCTCGCAACTGTCGGTGGTGGCGGAGGCCCTGGGCATGGACGTGTTTTTTTACGACCTGGCCGACCGGCTGGCCATTGGCAAAGCGGTGCGCTGCCGCACCCTGAACGAACTACTGAACAAGGTGGATGTGGTAACGCTCCACATCGACGGCCGCCGCAGCAACGAAAACTTTATCGGCGAGGCCCAGTTCCGCGAAATGCGGGACGGGATGATTTTCCTGAACCTGGCCCGGGGCGAAGTGGTGGACGAGGAAGCATTGGCCCACGCCATCCGCACAGGCAAGGTGCGCGGCGCGGCGGTGGACGTGTTCAAACAGGAGCCGAAAAACAACGACGAGGAGTTCCAATCGCCGTTGCGGGGGCTTAAAAACGTGATTTTGACCCCGCACATCGGCGGGTCCACGTCCGAGGCGCAATACAACATTGGCGTGTACGTGCCCGGCAAAATCATCGACTACGTCAACACTGGCAACACGTCGATGAGCGTCAACTTCCCCAACCTGCAACTGCCCGTGCTGGAAAACGCCCACCGGCTCATCCACATCCACCAAAACGTACCGGGCATTTTGGCCCAGATCAACTCAGTGCTAGCCAAGCACCAGATCAACATTGTGGGCCAGTACCTCAAAACCAACGAACAAATCGGCTACGTGATCACCGACGTAGCCTCGGAATACGACAAAGAGGTGATTGCCGACCTGAAAAACATTGGGGAAACCATCAAATTCAGGATGCTGTATTAACCGGGCGCGATCCCGCGAAAAAACAATGGCCAGCTCACGTGAGCTGGCCATTGCCATGTTGGGACGGAGCGTCAATTCTCGTCCGGTTCCTCGATGCTGAAATCGATGTGATCGATCAAGTAAGTATCGCCGTAGAGCTTGAGCTTCATGAATACCCGGTAGGTTTTCATTTTGCTGTTTTTGTCTAACACTTTAAACCGACCAATGGTATATTTCATACCTTCTTTGGAAGTGCCCTCGTGGATGTATTCGAAACTTTGGGGAGGGTTTTCCTTGAAAAAGTCTTTCAACACATATTCAGCGTGGGTTTTGCTGTAGTTGGTGTTAGCCGACGATGCCGACTGCAAGGCGTTATCGATTTTAAGCTCAACTAAATTGTTGAAGTTGCGGGTCAAATCGCGGGAATTGCCCGCGCGCAAAGCCAGTTTGGCCTGACTGATCACGTCGTTTTGGGCAGATGCCACCAGCGGAGACAGGCCCAGCAGGACCGCAAAAAAGAAGATATGGCGTAAATGTTGGTTCATGTGGCAGAGGTAAATCAGTTAGCCGCAGAAAAAGTATTACTAAAATGATGCCAATCAAAGCGACGTAAGAAAAATGCAATTTATACTTTGGTTTTTACCCACCACGCGGCCATTTGGCCAGGCTGGCCCGAATTACTAAGCTGGGCCCTCGCCAAACCGTCGCCAGCAAGCAGAGGCTCAGCCTGGGGCTAAAAGGCCCAGTTTAAGCGGGCAGTTTAGGGTTAATGCCTACTGGCCAGGGCCACTTCCCAGTATTTCATTTCGCTGAAACTCGGGTCGATTTCGCCCAACGGGTAACCGGTTTGGGTGGTTTCCCACACGTAGTACTTTTTACCGTGATAAGGCACAAAATGTCCCCGTGCGGGCGCACAAAGACCCAGCACGGAATGGCCGTAGTGCTCGCTCACCAAAATGGCCACGTCATAACCGTAGTGGCTTAGTAAATTGTAGAGCAGTACCACGCGGGTGTCGCAGTCGCCTTTGAGGTTGAAGATGAACTCCGAAGGACTTTGCAGCCCGAACCGGATGCCCGGCACGCACGCCGACTGCTGGTGCAGCTCGCGGTAAGCGGGGTACATGCTGTCAATTTCGGCGCAGGTGTGCTCGTGGAGCAGCACGTAAGGGATGTCTTGCACGCACGATACGACGGCATCGGCAAATTCGACCGAGCGGAGACGGTTTTTCAACCGGAGGCTATCGAACATTTGGTAAACCTTGGGCAGTTTTTTCAGGTCGGCGTGGGCCACTTCCATATAAATCTGCCGCCAATAGTCGGTGTAGTTGCCGTTGTAAAAAGGGTCGTGCAGGGTTTCGCGGCGGCGGCGGCTATCGGTAAAATGGGACTCCGATACGGCCAGTCGCCCCCGGTACTGGTTTTGGCGGCTGTCGGCCCACTGGCGGCGGTGTACCGAAAAGGCTACGCTGGCCGCTGCCGCCCCTTGGCGGTAGTGCTCCGGCTCGTACTCGATGCGCAGGCTGTCGGTTTCAAAGTGGGGCGTGAGGTGGCTGGTGGCCAGGCTGTCGGCTTGGGGCCGGGGAGTCTGCTTTTGGGTGGCCACGTACTGGTAGGCCAGCACCATGCCGCCCAGGGCAATAAAAATGGCGGCCCCGCCCAGGGCTACGTTGAGTAACACCTTGAACACCCGAAACCGCGTTTTGAGCAAAAAACACACGCCCATGAACGCGGCCAAACCCGCCAGTTCCCGGGCATCACTCATCCAAAAAAATCCCGCTGCTAACCCGGCAATGCCCGCCAACAGAACCCGTAAAAAAACCACCATGCTCAAAAATCCGCGCCTGGGCGGTTCCTAACAAATTTAAGGGCTTTGTCCCGAAAAACCCCTACTTTCGGGCGCATTTGTCGCACCACCTTCATTTACCAGTATTTTTCATGGAAACCATTGGATTACAAAAAGTAGTTGGCGTGAGTTACCGCCTCAGTGTGAGCGAACAAGGCGAAGACGAGCCGGTGCTCATCGAGACCACCACCGACGACGAACCGATGCTTTTTTTGTTTGGCGAAAGCGGTCTGCCCGAGCGTTTTGAGCAAGAATTGCTGGGCAAACAAGTGGGCCAGCGTTTCAATTTTACCATCACCCCAGGCGAAGGCTATGGCGACTACCACGAAGACGACGTGGCCATGCTGCCCCTGGACGTATTTAAAGTGGACGGTAAAATCGACCACGAGGTGCTGCAACCCGGCCGCTCGCTGCCCATGAGCGACGACGAGGGCAATGTGCTGCGCGGCCTGGTGTTGGAAATCACCGACACCGGCGTACTTATGGACTTTAACCATCCGCTGGCGGGCAAAACCCTGCATTTCGATGGCAAGGTGGCCAGCATCCGGTCGGCCACCCCCGAGGAAGTCGCGCACGGGCACGTACACGGGCCGGGCGGGCACCAGCATTAGCCAATCCGCACACCTTAACGCTCACTTGGGTGTAATTCTGCCCTAAAAGCCTCCTGCCTTGCTACCCGATTTTGACCAAGACAACCCGGAGCTACAACTGGCCTTGACCATCATCGAGCGCACGGATCACTGCGTGTTCCTCACGGGCAAGGCGGGCACGGGCAAGTCCACCTTTCTGCGCTATTTGCTGGAGCGGGTGAGCAAAAAAATGGTGGTGGTGGCCCCCACCGGCATCGCCGCCATGAACGTAAAGGGGCAAACCATCCACTCGTTTTTTCTGTTCCCGCTGCGGCCCCTGCTGCCCAACGACAAGGGCATCAAACGGTTTGCCACCGACTCGGAAAAGCGGCAACTATTGCAAAGCATGGATACCCTGGTCATCGACGAGGTGAGCATGGTGCGGGCCGACCTGCTGGATGCCATCGACACCTCACTGCGGCGCAACGCCAACCCTAACCTGCCCTTTGGCGGCAAACAGGTGGTGCTCATCGGCGATGTGTTTCAACTGGAGCCGGTGGTGCAACGCCAAGGGCCCGAAGCCGAAATTATCCAGTCGCTGTACCCAAGCCCGTATTTTTTTGAGGCCCAGGTATTTAGGCACATGAAACAACTGGGCCGCCCCCTGCTCAGCATCGAGCTGCAAAAAGTGTATCGACAAAAAGACCTGGCCTTTGTAGCCTTGCTCGACAAGATCAGGCGTAGCGAGGCCCACTGGGACGATGTGCAGGAGCTTAACACCCGCCACTGGGCCAACCACTC
The DNA here is from genome assembly GCA_025454895.1 of Bernardetiaceae bacterium. Lineage (GTDB taxonomy): Bacteria > Bacteroidota > Bacteroidia > Cytophagales > Thermoflexibacteraceae > JALONO01. The sequence continues at coordinate 5,664 of JALONO010000071.1, read as the reverse complement.
GCCGCTGGAAGTGGCCGATGATTTCCGCATCACCCTGTGTACCCGTAACGATACCGCCGACCGCCTCAACCAAGCCCAACTGGCCCGCCTGCCCGGCCCCGCCCGCACCTACGAGGGGCTGGTAATGGGCGAGTACGACGAACGGGCCTTCCCCACCGAGTACTACCTGAGCCTTAAAGTGGGTGCCCAGGTCATTTTTGTGCGCAACGACCGCGACGGCCGCTGGATGAACGGCACCATCGGCCAGGTGCACGCCCTGGACGACAAGCTGGTGAAGGTGCAAACCGAAGACGGCCAAATCCACGACGTGGCCACCAGCACCTGGGAAAACCACGCCTACACCTACAACGCCGACAAGCAAAATATCGATACCGAGATTTTGGGCAGCTACACCCAGTTCCCGCTTAAGCTCGCCTGGGCCATCACCATCCATAAGTCGCAAGGGCTTACCTTCGACCGCGTCAACATCGACCTGGGCAGCGGCACATTCGCCGCCGGGCAGTTGTACGTGGCCCTCAGCCGCTGCCGCACCTTGGAGGGCATCACCCTGGCCAAAAAAATCCGGCTAACCGATATGATCGCGGCCGAGCGAGTGAAGCAATTCGCGGCCTCGTTCAACAACCCGGAGCTAGTGGAAAAAGTGTTGGCCCGCCTGCGCAATAGCGCGCCCCAAGGCAATTTGCTGGGGTAGTAACCTCAACCTTCCAGTCCTCCCGGCCAAAGCATAGTTGGCGTCCTCGCCCTCCTCCTCATTTTTCTGCGCCAGCACCCGCTCATTTTCATAGGCGATCGCGGCGCGGCACCTTGTGGCAGGCCGACGTTTAGGTGCGCAACGCTCCCACGTGGGTGGGCAGGTGGGCTCTCGCTTCCGGCTGCGCCGCCCACCTTCCCGCCCGCGCCAGGGCCCCTACCCTGGCCGACGGTCGCCGGGCATTGGGCTAGCGGTGCCTCGGAGGCGCCCGGCCCGGTTGCCCTGGCGGTCTATTCAAGGGCCTTGCCCAGCATATGCCCATCGTACTCGTTCTCGAGCCCTTTTGCCCCCACGACCGCCCCGCCGTGGGCCTTAACGATGGACACTTGGTTCCCAAATTCGTATTTCTTGTGCGGCTTGCCCTTGAAAATGAGGCCCACTTCCGGCCCGTGGATGATAAATCTTGCCCTTGCTTATGCGGCCTTGCAACAGTATTTTCTGGAGCCGGGACAAGTCCTCCCCGAAAGGGGAAACCGAGGCCATTTTTCTCTCGGTCCCCCTGCCAACCAGCCCACTACCACTTTTACCTTCCTGTCCGCTCTCCTCGCCTTTGCCGGGTTCTTTGGATCGCCCCAGCAACGTTTGGCAAGGGTCGGTTTTTTAAAGTCGCCTTCTAGGCCCATTGTAGGGCGGGTGTTATTGGTTCAGGGAGTCACATAACCCAAAAACAAACTTTGCGGGTTTTCGTCCTTTTTGCGTGGATTTATGCCCCTAAATCACGAAAACCATCGGTTTTTTGCAAGCGAAAAGTAATATAAACTATTGGCAATCAGCAAATAATACCTTTCTAAGGGGTGCCTAGTTACGCAAGTCAGAAATTATGGAAACCCTAGAGGACAGCCGCCAAAGCCCAGAAAAGCCCGCGCCACGGGCCGTCGGTTACTTTTGGCTAGCCGGTTTGGTAAGGGGCCGCACGGTGTAGCCCCGCTGGCGCAGCAAAGCAATGATGCCCACCGGCCCCGGCAAGTGGGCCGCCCCCACGCCGGTAAACACCCGCTTGGTGGCCATGAGTTTCTCCATCCGGTCGGCCATGTTTTGGTTGCGCTCCACCAGTAACTTTTGGCCCATGGGGCCGCTAAATGCCTGGCTGGTAAGGTTGAAGAGGCTGTCGATTTCTTGCCGTTGGTACAGTTGCACCATGCGCTCCAATTCGCTGGGGCCGTTTTGCTCCGGGGTATCGCTCACCACTTGCTCATACAGCATCTGGGCTTGGGTTTTTAGCGGGATGCTGTTGAACGCCTCCATTTGCTCTTCCATGGTCTCGAGGCCCACCACCTCCATCTCGCGCTGTTTGGCCAGGGTTTGCAGGTGCAGGTCCAACGGCTCGCGCCCGCCGCCGCCTAGGCCGGGCAAGCCGCTACCAGGTTCGTTGGGGTCTGGTTTGGTTTGTTCGCTCAAAAACACCGAAATGAACAAGGGCTTCATCCGGTCGGCAAAGGAGGCCAACATCCCCATCCGCTCCTCCAGTTTGGTTTTTACCACTTTGTACTGCTCGGGGGTCAGCAACACGTCCAGCGTGCTGTCTCGGGGCACAAACAGTTGGTTCATCATCTGGAACATCATGCTTTGGTCAAACACCAGTTCGCCCGCCAGCACCTGGCTGCGGTTAAAGGCCCGCCAGGCCGAGTCGTTCATGGCCAGCACGCGCGGGTCGGCTACGTGCATGGTGCCATAGAGGTACGACGGCTGGGCCAGCCCCTTGCCGCTGATCTCCCAAAGTAATTGGGCCTTACCCGGCCGCACCCACAAACAAAATAATAAGCTAAAAGCTAGTAAAAGGCGGGATTTCATGTTGATAGAATAAATATTGAGCCAGAGGTACATGCCCTCGGTTAAACACCAAAGTTACGCCGAAAAGCAGAATTAAGGGAGATTTGTTCCGATAAGATGAAGCGATTGAAAATCAATTTTTTAGATACATGATTTTACACAAACCAGGTCTAGCTTGCCAAGTAGAACGGGGCCGTAAGCCCGGCCGCCCAGGTGGTGGGGCGGCCCTCCCGGGTCTGGGTGGCGTGGATAACCTCGTGCACGAGGGCGGGCGCTAGGCCCAGGCCCAGGATGAGCCGGTGGGGCGGCAGCCCCTCTCGGTGGCCAAACCAAAGGCGGGTATGGGGCCACAGCCCGCTCAGTTGGGTCTCCCACTGGCGGGCCTCCTGGGCGGGCAGCAGCAGCCAAGCCTGCCCGGTGGGTTTAAGCAGATGCGCCAGGGCGGCCCGCAGTTCGGAGGGCGGCAGGCCCGCTTGGCTGTGGCGGGCCAGGCGGCGGCTCGCTTCCGGGGCGGGCAAGCTCTGGCCAAAAAACGGCGGGTTGCTGATAATCAAGTCGTAAGCTGCCCCTGGTGAGGTTTCCGCGAGCTTTTGTACGCTTTGGACTAGTACGGTAATTTGCCCGGCCCAGGGGCTGGCCGCCACGTTCTCGGCGGCTTGCTGGGCGGCTTCGGGTTCCAATTCCACCGCGTGAATTTGGCGGCCGGGGTTCAACTGGGCAAACATGAGGGCCAGCAGCCCCGTGCCCGTGCCTACGTCCAGCACCTGGGCGGCGGGTGGCAGGGCCAACCCCAGGCGGGCCACGTAAGCCCCGAACAGCGTGGCATCGGCCGTTACCTTCATGCCACAACGGTCTTGCCAAATGGTAAACTCGCGGAACTGGAAAAAGGGGTTTCGCGGCAAAGTAAATCGCTTTAAATGAGCAAACTAAAGATAAAAATCGCCTAGCTCACCTGGGCACCCACCCGCTCCAGTAGTTTTTTGGTGGCCAAGACGCCCTCGTTTTCTGATAGCTTTTCGCCCTCGTACTCGATGCCGATGTGGCCCGTATAGCCCGCATCTTTCACGATTTTGAGCAGGCGCTCATAATCTTTGTCGGCCTCGTTGCCCTGGCCGTCAAAATTGTTCGCCTTGGCGCTCACGCCCCGGGCAAACGGCATTAATTCGGTGGTGCCTTGGTAGCGGTCGTACTCGGTTTCGCACCCGTCTTCCCAGCGGTCGTTTTTGTATTTCATGCAGAAATTCCCAAAGTCGGGCAATGTGCCGCACAGCTTGGTGTTCAGGTGTTGGTTAACCGTACCAATCACCTCGGCCAGCCACTTGCCGTCCGACGAGTAACCACCGTGGTTTTCCACAATTACCCCTATGTTTTCCTTCATGCCAAACTCGGTGAGTTTGCTCAGCCCTTCGATGGCGGCTTTTTTCACCTCTTCGGCGGTACCTTGGCCGTAGGCGTTGACCCTAATGGAATGGCAGCCCAAAAACTTGGCGGCTTCCACCCATTGGTAGTGGTTTTCCACGGCCTTGAGGCGCTCTTTGGCCGATAACTCGCCCAACCCACCTTCGCCGTCCACCATGATGAGCACGCTGGTTACGCCCTCGGTTTCGCAAATTTTCTTCAACTCGGCCAGGTAGGCACTGTCCTTGGCTTTGTCCTTAAAGAAGGCGTTTACGTATTCCACGGCTGCTATCCCAAACTCTTTCTTGGCCTTGACCGGGAACTCCAAGTTGGTCATCTGCTTGGCAAACAGCGTTTTGTGCAGGCTCCACTCGGCCAGGGAGATTTTGAAAAACAGCGGGGCTAAGGCCGTTTCCGCTACCGATTGGGCCAGCGTATCGGTGGAGGATGAGGCCGAGCTGCCACCGGTGCCCCCGCAGCCGTACCAAAGGCCGGGCAGGGTGCTGAGGGCGGTGTAGCCCGCCAATTGTTTGAGAAAATCGCGTCGAACGTTGTTCATGGTAAATCGTGTTTTCAAGATCAGGCATTTTTACCTGGCCAACCCCGGTAAAATTGCGGGCTAACTTAGGGTGATTTTTTGAGAAACCCCAATGGCGGAGGCCAATCCGCCGTTTGCTAACGGCCCGTGCGATCTGGCCTGGAACCGCTACCCGCCAGGCCCGTGTCATATTACAAATGATCGAACGCTTTTTGTAGTAATAAATTAGGCTGACAGCCGGGCGGTCTTATTCCAATCAAGCTTAGCCTTATTTTGCTCACTTACAAGCCAAACCCAAGATGAAAAAACTGCTATTCCTCCTCCTCTGCCTGGGCCAAGCCGCCCTGGCCAAAGTGAGCGTGCTCACGGCCAAACTGGCGGCCAAGGATTATCCCGACAAGGGCTTTGACCAGTACGAGGTAACCATCAAGGTGCTGAGCGGGGCCGTGGAAAACCGGCAAATGCTGGCCCTGGCCCTGCCCAACGGTACGGCCCGCTACATGTATGTGGATTTACTGGACGGAAAACTGGGGGCGGGCAAAACCAGCCCCTACCCTTGCGCACTGCACGTGATGGGCGGCGAGGTAAAGGCCGGGCAAACCCTGCTGGCCCCCGAGGCGGCGGTGAAAGTGCCCGCCCAGCGCACTTTCGGGTTCAAGACCGGGACGATGTTCACCGACGGCCCGCCCGGCACCTTCTTCGGGCAGATCAGCGGGTTCACGGGCGTGGCCCAGGTGGGCGACGAACTCGACTACACCAACGACCGGGGCCAAAAGGGCCGGGCCAAAATCCAGGGCTTTAAAATTGGCCACCACCTGGAACCCAAGGTGCTGTTCGCGGGCCTGCCCGACCAAGTAGTGAGCATCCAGGTGCTGGCCACCCCCCCGGCGGCCGATTTCTCGAACTCAACGGCCAAACCGGCCAGCGGGGCCGCTCCCGTTGCCGGGCCGCAAACGGCGGGCAATAAACCCAAGCCCTCTGGCAAAGTGCAGCCCATTACGGTGAATAAGGTGCTGGAAAATGCCGAGGTCAAGATCACCATCCACCAGTTGGTCAAGTACAACCCCGATCCGGCCGATAGTACCTACGATATTTTCAAGGTCGACTACTCGCTGGACTACTACATTGTCGATGCCACCGTTGAGAACAAGACCAACCGCGAGCTGGAACCGGGCGACTACCTGCTGCGCCTCAACTTCTACACCCC
>JALONO010000313.1 GCA_025454895.1 Bernardetiaceae bacterium | reverse complement strand
GGAGGTGGCGGACAAGAGGCCAGTTTAAGTCAACTATCTGATTTCCAATATGCAAAAACTCTATTAAATCATTTTAGTATAAACCTTGCCAATCGTTTTAAACTTGGGTGATGGGTAGGCTCACTACGAAAAACCCTCCAAGAGTTCAAAACTCTTGGAGGGTTGGGAGAGGAGGGTACTCACCCTGTCAAAGGTCGAATGCCTTGGCGGTGATTATATTTTAATGCACCGGGGCCATCAATTTGGCTAGCACTTTTTGGGCCGCCTCGGGGATCACCGTGCCCGGGCCGAACACCTCGGCCACGCCCGCCTGGAAGAGGAACTCGTAGTCGCGCGGGGGGATCACGCCGCCCGCGATGACCATGATGTCGTCCCGGCCGATTTTTTGCAGTTCGGCGATGAGCTGGGGCACCAGGGTTTTGTGGCCCCCGGCTAAGCTGGAAGCCCCCACGATGTGTACGTCATTCTCCGCCGCTTGGCGGGCCACTTCTTCCGGGGTTTGGAACAGCGGGCCGATGTCCACGTCAAAGCCCAGGTCGGCAAAGCTGGTGGCGATCACCTTGGCCCCCCGGTCGTGGCCGTCTTGCCCCATTTTGGCGATCATGATGCGGGGGCGGCGGCCCTCCACTTCGGCAAAGGCATCGGCGGCGGCTTTGGCCTGGGCAAAGGCTTGGTGGTTGCCCGCCTCGCCCGCGTACACGCCCGCTATGCTGCGGGTAACGGCCTGGTAGCGGCCAAAGGCACTTTCCATCGCGTCGGAAATTTCGCCGAGGGTGGCCCGGCGCCGGGCGGCCTCCACGGCCAGGGCCAGCAGGTTGTGCTCGTCTTGCCCGGCCGGGGCTTGGTTTTGCAGTTTGCGGGCGGCGCAGGCGGCAATTTGGGCCAAAATCTCGGCTACGGCGGCCTGGTCGCGGGTGGCCTTGATCTGTTGCAGGCGTGCTACCTGGGCTTGGCGCACGGCGGTGTTGTCCACCTCCAGCAGGTCAATTTCGGTGGTTTGGTCGGTTTGGTAGCGGTTGACCCCCACAATGGTGTCTTTGCCGCTGTCGATGCGGGCTTGCTTGCGGGCGGCCGCTTCCTCGATGCGCATTTTGGGCAGCCCGGCCTCGATGGCCTTGGCCATGCCGCCCAGTTTTTCCACTTCCTCGATCAAGGCCCAGGCTTTTTGGGCCAAGGCGTGGGTGAGGCCCTCCACGTAGTACGAGCCGCCCCAGGGGTCGATGGCGCGGGTGATCTGGGTTTCTTTTTGCAAAAACAACTGTGTGTTGCGGGCAATCCGGGCCGAGAAGTCGGTGGGCAGGGCAATGGCCTCGTCCAGCGAGTTGGTGTGCAGGCTCTGGGTACCGCCCAGGGCCGCAGCCAAGGCCTCCACACAGGTGCGGGTTACGTTGTTGAACGGGTCCTGCTCGGTGAGGCTCCAGCCGGAGGTTTGGCAGTGGGTGCGCAGGGCCATACTCTTGGGGTCCTGCGGGTTAAACTGTTTCACTAGTTTGGCCCACAGTAGCCGCCCGGCTCGCATTTTGGCGATTTCCATGAAGTGGTTCATGCCCACGGCCCAGAAAAACGAAAGCCGGGGGGCAAAATCGTCGATGTCCAGCCCGGCGGCCCGGCCGGTGCGCAGGTACTCGAGGCCGTCGGCCAGGGTGTAGGCCAGTTCCAGGTCGGCGGTGGCCCCGGCCTCTTGCATGTGGTACCCGCTGATGCTGATGGAGTTGAACTTGGGCATGTGCCGGGCCGTGTAGCTGAAAATATCGGCGATGATGGCCATGCTGGGCAACGGTGGATAAATATAGGTGTTGCGCACCATAAACTCCTTTAAAATGTCGTTTTGGATGGTGCCGCTGAGTTGGTTGAGGGCCACGCCTTGCTCTTGGGCGGCTACGATGTAGAAGGCCATGACCGGGATCACGCCGCCGTTCATGGTCATCGAGACGGACATTTTATCGAGCGGGATTTGGTCGAAGAGGATTTTCATGTCTTCTACGGTGTCGATGGCCACGCCGGCTTTGCCCACGTCGCCCACCACCCGGGGGTTGTCGGAGTCGTAGCCCCGGTGGGTGGCCAGGTCGAACGCCACGGAGAGGCCCATTTGCCCGGCGGCCAAATTGCGCCGGTAAAAAGCGTTGCTCTCCTGGGCGGTGCTGAACCCGGCATATTGGCGGATGGTCCACGGCCGCTGGGTGTACATGGTGGCGTACGGCCCCCGTAAAAACGGCGGCAGCCCGGCAGCGAAATGGAGGTGCTCGAGCCCTTGGCGGTCGGCGGCGGTGTAGAATGGCTTCACGCTAATGGCCTCGGCCGGAGTCCAGGCGGGGGGCGGGGTAACCGGGGGCACTTGGCTGGCTTGCGCGCGCAGCCGCTCGCGGAGTTGGGCGAAGGAGGTTTGGCTAATGTTAGTTGGCATATGAGAAGCGCGGGCCGCTTGGAAGCCCCCGCTAACCGCAAATTAGGCCCCTGGTTTTAAAAATAATGATGATGATGGTCATTATTCCGGGGATGGTTTCAAAACTGCGGCGCGGTGGGGGATTTAAAAACTTGCTGCCTAGGCGGTTGGAGAGCAGGTGTAGCCGCTGCCGTGGCTTGGAGCCGACGGCGGGGCGGGGGCCTGGCTTAGGGGGGCGGAGGGCGCGACGGGAGGAGCGGTGTGGTTGGCGGGCGGGCGGGGGCCAACCCCCCGCCCGCCCGCCAACCATACGGGAACCTTGGGTGTACCCCGGAGCACCCCGGCCCCGCGCGCGAACGTTCGGGCGGGCTTACGCCCACGGGTGGCCGCGCGCGGGGCAAGCCCCCAAAAATCAGCTTTCACCCGGCAAAAACAAGGTGGGGCGATTTTTCGGGTAATTGCGGGGAGATGGCTGGACGGGCCTGGTTTTGCCTTTTGGTTTTTGTGCGTAAGTTGCGCGGTGGGCCGCTCTTTGGCTCGTTAGTCGTTTAATTTGAACATCTTATGTCAACTAATCGTCGCCATTTTTTGGGCCGCTTGGCGGCGGCCGTGGCCAGCCCGGCGTTGCTGGCCGGGATGCCCGCAAAGGGCAAAACCTTCCCGATTTCGTCAAATACTTACAACTGGGGCACTTTCTACGGCCGCCAGGGCAAAACCTGGGGCCAGGATTGGGATGCCTGCCTGGCCGATTACGTCAAGTCGGGCTTGCAGGCCATTGAGCCGGGGTTCGGCAACGCCGACGATGTGCGTAAACTGGCCCCTTTCTTGAAAAAGTATAGCCTGCAAATGCCTTCGGCGTATGTGAACAGTTCGCTGCACCGGGCCGACGAAGCCGCGCGGTCGATCGCCACCGTGCTGGAAATGGCCACCGAGGCCAAGCGGCAACTGGGCACCCAAATTATTGTAACCAACCCCAACCCGCTCAAATGGGGCAGCCTCACCGAGCTAAAAACCGATGCGGATTTGGGGGAGCAGGCCAAAAACCTGGAAAAGCTGGGGGCGGAACTGCGCGGCCGGGGGCTTACCCTGGCCTACCACACCCACGATGTGGAATTGGCGGCCGGGGCGCGCGAGTTCCACCACATGATGTTGAACACCACGGCGGCCAACGTTTCGTTTTGCTTTGATGCGCACTGGGTGTTCCGGGGTTCGCAAAACTCGGCCCTCGCCGTGTACGATGTGCTGAAGCAATATGGCCGCCGGGTGGTGGAAATCCACTTGCGACAGTCGGCCCAGGGTACCTGGACGGAGACCTTTGCCGCCGAGGGCGACATTGACTACCGCCGGGTGGCCCGGGAGTTGAAGGCCCTGAAAATAACCCCTCACCTGGTGCTGGAACAGGCGGTGGAGGCCCAAACCGCCAATACCCAAGATGGGGTGGCGGCTCACCAAAAAGGCTTGGCCGTGGTGAAAGAGCTTTTTGGAAGAAATTGATTATCAGAGAGTTTTAATCTTGGAGAAGCCCCTTCAACTGACTATGCCCCCCCACCTCCTCCGCTACGGCAGCCCCCGCCCGCTGCCCGCGCGCCACGCGCTGCGGGCGGGCCCGCTCGCGCTCGGGTACGAGCAGGGGAGCTTGCGCACCGTAACCGCCCAGGGTTTGGAGTTGGTGCGGGGCCTCTACTCGGCCGTGCGCGACCACAATTGGGACACCATTTTGCCCACCCTCCACGACGAGCAAATTGACCAAACCGACGGTGGCTTC
>JALONO010000312.1 GCA_025454895.1 Bernardetiaceae bacterium | reverse complement strand
TGTCGGAGTCGGCCAGTAGGTGGGCCTCGCTCAGGGGGCCGGTGCTTTTGCCAAAAGTGCGGTAGTCCCAAATGGCCACGTCGTAGCCCTGGGCCAGCAACGGGGCGGCCGCGTGGCCCCAGCGCGCCAGGTTGCCCGCGTTGCCGTGGCAATAAAGCACCAGGCCCTTGGCCGGGCCGCTGGCCGTGAACCACAGCCCGTTGAGCCTAGCCCCCGGCACCTCCAGCCAAAACTCCGTGAACGGCTGGTCGAATGAATAATCATAGTCATCTGGCAGCGGCACCGGGTGGAACAGCAACTTCTCCTGAAAAAAATACAAGCCTACGCAGCCCAGTATATACCCGGCTGACAAAACCCGCAATAACCGACGGAGGAATTTCAAGGACAAGGAGGATTTAAAGACGATTTTTCAAACAAAAAATGCAAGTCCTTTTTTAACTTAAATCAATGAAAATCAAATATTTATACGCAAAATATCTCACTAAGATAACTATAAATTTACAACAGAGTGGCTTTAACATTATTCAGCTTGGGGATCAACCACTTAAACAACTTAAGATCGGCAACCTGGATTTGACCTCAACAATATTCTGTTTAAAAATCATGGAAAAGAAATCGTTAATAAAAAAACTTTTAACTCCTTGCAAATCAATCAATTGATCTATAATTCAACTTCCTGCCAAGCATCAAAATTGACTGGCTTTAATCCTGTCAAATTTATTGACTTTTCCCACCATTCACCTATTAATGGGGATGTGGGCCATCTTCATTTCCTCTAAGTTTGGCTTTTGCCGCGAATTGTTAACATTTTATTCATCATTTAGCAACCAAGAATCGTGGAAATTTGCATGGAAAATCTTGTTTCGCTGCACTTCCTTCCGCTTTTACCCTTTTTCCACCTTGTACATGAAAAGTCTCTTACGCCATCTCTTTGGTTTGATGGTAGGTATTGCCTTGGCAAATGGAGCCTTGGCGCAAGTGCCCATGACGGGCACCGGCAATTACGTCCAAGACTTTAACTCACTCGTTAATACCGGCACTGGCACGTGGGTCAACGGCGGGGCAACCCCCTCCATTCCTAATTTTTACGCGCAGCGCACGGGCACGGGCACTTCCATTGCGGCTAACAACGGAGCAAGCAATGCGGGCAATTTGTACAGTTATGGTACTGGCACCAACGTTGATCGGTCATTGGGCTCCTTAGGCTCCGGTAATGCGGCGGCAGGTAACTTTGCCTGGGGAATTGAGTTGCGAAACACCGGCACGGCCGCCATTACCGACATGACAGTGAGCTACACGGGCGAGCAATGGCGCAATAGTGCCGCCGCCGCCCAAACGGTGAGCTTTTACTATCGGGTTTCGGCCAGCTCTAATACCGACCTTAACCCGAACGTAACCACCGGCTGGACGGCCGTACCGGCCCTGAACTTCACTAGCCCCATTACGGGCGGCACGGCGGGGGCACTTGACGGCAATGCGGCGGCTAACCGGATTGCTTTTAGTGCTGTGGCCATCGTGGGCATCAATGTGCCCGCTGGCAGTTACCTCATGTTTAAATGGGACGATCCCGACCAAACCGGGGCCGATCACGGCGTGAGCATCGATGATTTAACGATCACTTGGGGCAGCGGCCCTGCCGACGTGCCCCCGACCGTAACCACCGTGGTACCCGCCAACGGAGCCGTTGGGGTGGCCGAAAACACCAACATCGACCTCACTTTTAGCGAGGCGGTAACTGCCACGGGCAACTGGGTAACCGTAACTGGCTCGTTGTCAGGGGCCCGCACGCCCGCAAGTGGCCTTACCGTAACTGGCGGGCCTACTACTTTCACCCTCGACCCGGACACGGACTTTACCCTGGGCGAAACGGTAACCGTAACGGTAACCGCCGCCAACGTGGCCGACCAAGACGGCACGCCTAACAACCTGGCGGCTGATTTTACCAGTAGCTTCACCGTTGTGCCCCCGGTTACCACCATCGCCGCCGCCAAGGCCCAACCCTTTGGCAGTTTGGTGGCCGTAACGGGCGTGGTAACGGTGGCCAACCAGTTTGGCGGTCAAGTATTTATCCAAGATGCGACGGGTGGCATCGGGATTTTTGACAATACTGCCCCGTTTTTGAACGAAGACCCCGCCCTGCTCATCGGTAGGGAGCTGACCGTGCAGGGCACGCTGTCGGAATTTCAACCTACTACCGGCGTTCCCGGTTCGGGCCTCACCCAAATTTCGCCGGTTACCTCCTACACCATCGGGGCCACGGTGGGCGTGCCCGCCCCCAAGGTAGTAACCATGAACGGTCTGACCGAGGCCGACGAGGCCGTACTGGTGCAGGTAAATAATGTGGCCATCCCGGAGCGCGGGCTGGTGATCCCCAACAGCAGCTACAACGGGGTGGACGCCACCGGTCCGGGCGTGCTGCGCATCCAGAACACGACGTTTAGCAACCTGGGTATTTTGGGCCAAGTGCTCCCCGCCCGCTCGAGCGCGGTGGTGGGCGTGCTGGGCCAGTTCCGGGGCACCTACCAAGTGCAGCCCCGCCTCCCGGGCGACATCGCCGGGGCCGGGGCCGCTTCCCCCAGCTTTGGCAGTACCCCCGAGAGCGAAACGCTCGATGTGATCACGATCAATGCCGAGTGGTTTGGCCACCCCAGCAATGGCCCCGGCGGCACCGCGCCCGGCACCGCCGATGCCCAGCGCACAGCCATGACCACCCTGCTCAACAACCTGCAAGCCGATGTGTATTTTTTGCAAGAAGTGAACAATGTGGCCCAGTTTAATACACTGGTGGCCAACATGCCGGGCTATGCCGCTCGTTTGGTAACGGATTGCTTTTCAAACCGTCCGGCCAGCCCCACGGCGGCCGAAATCGACGAAGGCCAAAAGTTGGCGTTTATTTACAAAACCTCGGTGATCACGCCCGATGCGGCCGTAAATGGCGGGCAGCCCCTTTGCTACCTCAGTAGCTTCTCGGTGCCGGCCGATTATCCTGCGCCGTTTGGTACGCTGGCTACTGCCGACCCCGGCCGTTTCTGGGCCAGTGGCCGCTTCCCAGTAGTGTTTGTGGTGGATGCGACGGTGAACGGCGTAACCCGCAAGCTGCACCTGATCAATATCCACGCCCGGGCCAATGGCGGCGGGGCCGAAGCTCTGGAACGCTACGCCATGCGCCGATTCGATTTCAATGCCCTCTACACCCAGTTGGCCATCGATTACCCCAACGCCAATATCGTGATGGCGGGCGACTACAACGACGACGTGGACGTAACCGTATCGGACAATCCCCTCAACGGCACCACTACCTTGGCCGATTTCATGAACGACCCGACCAACTACCGGGTGGTAACCTACCCGCTCAGCCTGGACAAGTGGCGGTCATTCGCGAGCCAATTTAACATGATCGACCACATTACCGTGTCCAACGAATTATTTGATAATCAATTAGTCAAAACCGAACTGGTGGTGGATGGTTACTCGATATTGCCCACCACGCGCTTCCACAGCACGGTAACCGACCACCTGCCCGTGAAGGCCCGCCTGTCGCTGGCCGACATCCCGACCTGGAACGGCACGGCCTGGTCGCCCGCCGCCCCGGTGGCCAACCAAAACGCCCGGATCAACGGCAATTTTAACACCGCCACCGATGGCAACGGCTTGGCACCCGGCAACTTGACCATCAATAGCCCGGCCACCCTCACCATTGCCGAAAACAACAGCTTTACGGTAAACGGGATATTGAGCTACCCAGGCAACCTGACCGTGCAGAGTGGCGGGTCACTGGTACAGGCCGCTGGCAGCACCCTGGGCACCACCACGGGCACCTTTTCGGCCTTGCGCGCGGTGGGCACTAAGCCCGCACCAGGTTACAACTTCATCAGTTCGCCCGTGGCCGGGGCCACGTTCAACGGCATCGGCAGCAGCCCCAACCCAGACCGGTTTTTCCGGTACGACCCCACCGTGCTGCCCGTGGGCCAAAACCAGTGGGTGGCCCTACCCGGCACTTCCACCCTACTCGCCCAACAATGGCGACATCAACCTGACCCTCACGGGCGTAGCTGGCAGCCTTTACCACGTGGTGGGCAACCCCTACCCCAGCCCGCTGCGGCTCTCGGCCCTGTTTAACGACAACAACAACTTGACCACGGGCATTAGCGGCACGGCCTGGTTCTGGCAAGACGACAACAATGGCACGGGCACGGGCAACTTCACGGCGGTCAATGGCGTAACCAACCCCACCGCCCAAGCGGCCGTAGGCCAAAGTTTCTACGTATTGGCCAACGGAACCAGCGGCATCCTGGCCTTCACCAACGCCCAGCGCCAGGCAGGCAACCCGGTTTTTTACCGGGAAGAAGGCGAGCCGATGGAGCGCCTCCGACTGGAAGTAACCGGGGCGGGCACCCGCGACGAGCTGTGGGCGGCCTTCGCCCCCAGCTTCACCCAAGGGTTTGAACGAGGCTACGATGCCGAGAAGCTCGAGGGCGACACCCGGCTGTCCCTTTCGGCGGTAACGGCCCACGGGCGGCTGGCCGTGGCGGCCCTGCCCCCGGCCACCACCGGGCAGTTTGAGCTGCCCCTGCAACTAATGGCCCGGCAGGCGGGGACGTACACGTTTGCGGCTAGTCTGGTACAAAGTGGTGGGCGCAACTTAGCATTAGAAGATCGGCAGACCGGGCAACTGTACCACCTGCAACCGGGCCAGGCCCATACCCTGGCACTGGCGGCGGGCACTTACCGCGACCGGTTCTACCTGCGCGAGGCCGGGACTGGCCCGCAAAACAATACCCAAGCCGGGGAGGCCGCCCACGCTTACGCCTTCGGGCGGGAGCTGTTCGTGGCCGCCGGGGCGGAGGCCGAGGTGCGGGTGTACAACCTGCTGGGCGTGGAGCTGGCCCGGTTCGCGGGCGTGCCGCCGGGGGGGCCGCGCCGCCTGGCCGTGGGCGTGCCCGCCCCGGGCGTGTACGTGGTTAAAGTGGCCACCGCCTCCGGCACGGTGCAGCAGCGGGTATGGCTTGAGCATTAGGCGTTTTTTGACCATCGGTAGCTAGCAAGCCCCAGCAAGGTTTGCCTTGCCACCCCCGCGCGGGCTAACACCTG
>JALONO010000311.1 GCA_025454895.1 Bernardetiaceae bacterium | reverse complement strand
ATTGACATTGGTTAAGTTGCGGGCCCAAAGCAAAAAGGTAAACCCTAAGGGTGTTCTAAAACCAAGCCGGGTATTGACAAGGCCATAACCGTCGATGTTGAGGTATTGAGACGGGGTGGGGCTGGACGAGAAGCGCGAGCGGAAAAAGGTGTCGGCTCCCCAAAAAAATTCGCCAGCCCGGCCCCCGAGCCGCGCTTTCCTAAAAATCTCAGCCCCGGCGGCAAAGGCCCATTTAGATATGCCAGGAAGCCACTCGCCCGAAACATCTTTGAACGCTACTTGTTGGCCATCGCGGGTAAGCCCGGTTTCTTCCAACGGCAAAGGTGCGTTGGTGAACGAAACGTACCGGCCGTCGGTATAACTTACCGACAGGTTGAACCGCAGGTAACGGGGCAACGCATAGGTAGCCTCCAGCTCAGCTCCCTGGGTGCGAACCTGGTCGGCATTGGCCAGGTAGCCACGGTTTACCCCCAATTCGGGCGACTGCACCGAGGTTTGGTAATTATAAATATCAGTATTGAAAAGGGTTAAATTGAGCGTAGATCCGGTAACCGGGATGGTCTTGAAGCCTAGCTCGGTATGGTTGGTCCGCTCAGGCTTGATGATAGCCAATTCAAGGTTAGGCTGGCCGTTGCTGTTAGTAGGCAGCCCACCTAGGTTAAGCCCCACTGGCTTGAAACCCAAGGCATAAGTGGCGAACGCCCATGCCCGTTCATGGGGTTTAAAATTGAGGGTTAACTGCCCAGAGAGGTTCCAGTTGTCGGTGCCGGTTGTAAATGCCTGGTTGCTGTACACGCTGCGTTGCAAGGCCAGCAGGGCTGGGTTGGTGGTTTGAAGGCCCCCGTAGGTTTCCCGTCTAAAATCGACTAGTTTGTTATCGTAGTTAAGGCGCAGGCCGGGTAGCAGGGTGAATTTTTCAGACACCTTCCAGTCCAATTGGCCGAAAATTGCCCCGCTAAAGTTGCGGAAACTGGGATAAGTTCGGATGCCGTATCCGTCCAGTAGCCCCGGAGTACGCCATAACAGGTTTTGGTTGGTCTGGGCAAACCGCCACTGATCCGGGCCGGCTTCTTCCACGTGTGCCCCATCGGCATCAAGTTTCTGGTAAAAGGCGAATACTCCGACTACTAGGCTGGACTTACGGCCAAGTTTGCCCGCATAACGGATCTCTTGCGACCATTGATGGTGCACCGATGGCGCCTTGGATTGAGCGATGGCCCTTAGCCCGGTGAAGTCGCGGTCGTTAGAAGGCCCCCATTTCCAACTACGCCAGGCCGAGGTAGAGGTTAGGGTGCCTTGGCCAAGCTCCCAGTCAACGTTGAGCGAAACACCTCCCATGTTTTGATCGGAGCGCCAGGGGGTATCGTGGTCAATCACCCGGTCAAAAGGATTACGGCTGGGTGGAGCATAGCCCAAGTCGGCAGCAATTTGCTCAAACTGCCTAAAGGATGGGCGCAGGGTAGGTACCACGCCGGCAAACACCTGGGCGTAGCCATCGGGCCGTTGGCGGGTGTAATCAGCGGCCAAAGTGAGGCTGATTTGCTTAGTGGGCAAGTAGAGCAGTTGCCCCCTCACCCCCTGGTTGTTCAGAGTGTTGGTGTAGCTATCAGTAACCGTGTTATAAATAGTGCCGTTGCGGTGCGTGCCCGTAAACGAGAGCCGGGCCGCGAGCTTTTCTTTCACCAACGGGCCAGCAAAGGATCCTTTGATTTGAATAAAGCCATAGTTACCCACGCTCAACTCCGCAGTTCCCGTGCGGGTAAAGGTCGGTTTTTTGCTAGTGATGTTGAACGCCCCTGCCGAGGTGTTTTTGCCGAACAGGGTGCCCTGCGGGCCGCGCGCCACCTCGATTTGTTGCACGTCGATAAAATCAAGCGACGTGGCTGCCGGGCGGGCAAAATACACTCCGTCCACATAAAAACCCACGCCAGGGTCGAGGCCGTCGTTGGTAAGGCCAAACGTTGAACCAATACCCCGGATGTTAAGGGTGGTGTTGCGTGGGTTAGAGGAGTATAATTGCACCGAGGGCACTAGGTCTTTTACCCGGTTTACGTTAAATGACAATGAGTTATCCAACTCGTTTGCCCCTAACACTGCAATTGGTACGGGGATTTGTTGTGCCTCTTCGCTACGGCGACGGGTCGTTACCATTATCTCGCCCAAAAGATAAGCGGCTGGGGCTAAATTAACCTCTAGCGGTTCGTTTTGGCGTAACAATACTTCTTGGGTTTCGTAACCTAAGTATTTGAAAACGAGCGTTATGGGAAATTCGCCTCGATGAACTAGCTCATACTCACCGTTTAAGTTGGTGCTAGAACCAATGGTCGTGCCTTTAATCGAGATAGTGGCTCCGGCCAAGGCTTCGGCCGTATTAGCATCACGTATTTTGCCCGTCAACGAGGTCTGGGCCCAGGCAGGCAATGTTACGGCGGCCAAGCTGAGCGATAAAAGTAACAGACGTTCAATATTCATTTCGTAAAAATCCCCTTTGAAAAAAAGTAGTTTGGGGGTGCAAAGATAATATCCTATTTAATCTATCAACATAATAGGATTAAAATTTTGCACTTAAACAGATAAAACGTTAGTAGGGAAAGCTACTTCCTTGTTGGCATGAAAAGGGTGGCGATAAGGGCAATTATTTAAAAATCAAGTAATTACCCGTGAAGCCCGCACTCTTTTTTCGATTGCTCCCACCACCAGCGGCCGGCCCGGGGGTGCTCGCCCGGCTCGATGGCGCGGGTGCAGGGCTGGCAGCCAATGCTCACGAAACCCCGGCGGTGCAGCGGGTTATCGGGCACGCGGTGGGCTTGCAGGTAGTCGGTTACCTGGGCGTAGCTCCAGCCCAGCAGCGGGTGGAATTTGAACACCTGGTGGGCGGCGTCCCACTCCACCTGGGGCAGGTCGGCCCGCGCGTCCGACTGCTCGGCCCGCAGCCCGGTGATCCACACCGTGGCCCCGGCCAGGGCGCGCCGCAGCGGTTCCAACTTGCGGATGCCGCAGCACTCCTTGCGGTTGTCCACGCTGTCGTAAAACGAGTGGAAACCCTTGGCATCCACCAGGTTTTGCACCCGCTCGGTTTGGGGGAAAAACGTGGCGAAGGTTTGCTGAGGGTAGCGGCTGCGGGTGCGGTCCATCAGCTCGTAGGTTTCGGGGAACAGCCGCCCCGTATCGAGCGTAAACACGCGGATGGGCAGTTGCTGCCGGGCAATGGCATCGTAGATCACTTGGTCTTCTTGCCCAAACGAAGTGGAAAACACGGTCGCCGGGCCAAACTGTTGGGCCAGCCATTGCAGGCTCTCCTCCAGGGTGAGCGGGGCCAGGCTTTGGGTGAGTTGGTCAATGGTCATTGGGGGGAATGGGCAGGAGATTGGACGGTTTTATGCTTTTGATTTTCAAATCGTTATGAATTTTCCAATACTTGTTTGTAGATAGAAAAAGCCCGGTTTTCGGCTTAATGGCTAGAAGGAGATGAGGGAAAAATTGCGTAACTTTGGTCAAAAATAGGGAAGAACTCATGATCAAGCGACCTTTTGAACAATGGCTTTTTGAGGACGTGGAATCGGTCTTTCACATCGACCGGGTCAAAAACTTGCCCGCTTTGGTGGACTGGCTTACCGTTCCGGCCACGCTAGAGCCCTTGCCGCCGAAATATGAGAAAATCCGGACTTCGCTAGCCGATAACGTGGAGATGTGGAACGAGGATGAGCTAAAAATGATGTTCATTGCTTTGTTTTTGGCGGAGATTGATTTTAACTATCTGCCTTATTACAAGGTATTTACCCAGCGATACTTCGCTCTCAACACACCAGAAGTTGAAGCGGCGGGAAAAATAGAGTGGTTGGTAGCTACGGGCAAACAAACACCTAAAAAGCCGTTTTTCTTCTTACAAGAATACAAGCCAGAAAAAAACTCCAGTAACGACCCCTTGGGCCAACTGCTGATTACAATGGTGGACGCGCAGTTGCTTAACGGCACGCCCGAACAACCGCTTTATGGCTGTTATACCATTGGCCGCCTTTGGTTTTTTGTAGTGTTGCAAGGCAGTGATTATGGCGTGAGCCGGGCCTACGATGCCACCCAAACCGACGACCTGGGGCTGATGATCCAGGTGCTGCAAAAGGTGAAAAAGTATATCCACCAGATGCTCAACCTACCCGACTAAGGGCCGCGCTATCAAT
>JALONO010000070.1 GCA_025454895.1 Bernardetiaceae bacterium | reverse complement strand
GCCACCGGGTAGGCCCCGTAGCGGGCGATCACGTACCGCCAGTGCTTTTTCAGCTTTTCCGCGCCCAGCATGGGGCCATAATACGCCCAAGTGCCCACAATATTGGGCACCAAACCAGACCGAACCAGCCACCCCACCCGCTGGTCGGTCAGATCGAAGTAGGCGGGGTTGATGCTCCGGTAGGCTGCGTCCCAGGCGTGCCCGGCCTCGTTGGCCCCCCGTTCGTCAAACGGGACAATATCGCACGGAAAGGCCACCGCAAACTGGATGACCGAGAAACCCTTTTGTACCCGGTCGGCCGTGAGGTATTGAAAGTCCTCGGGCCAGCGGAAGGCTTTTCTCATGCCCAGCCACCAAGAGTCGGCGAGCCAAAAAAACGGGGTGCCGTCGGCGTGCTGCAAGTGGCGGTTGGGGGCCTGGGCGTTCAAGCGGATGGGGCCGCGCCGCAACAGCTCATTATTACCGGTGTAGGGCGTAACGGTAACCGTCCCCACTCGGCGGTGCAGCCCCCGGTCTTGGGGGTTGGAGCAGACCGTCTGGAAACGGTAGGTGCCCGGCCGGGGGGCCGCAAAGCGCACCCGCCACTGGTTTTCGCCGCCCCAAAACGCCGGGATGCGCTGCGATTGCCCGTCTGGCCCGGTTACCAGCACATCGAGCTCCACTTCGTTGAACGGATCGGCGTAAGTTCGGCTGGACGTGTAGGCCCATTCGGTTACCACATTGGCCTCGGTGGCCAGTTGGAGGGCCTGCGCCATCCCCTTGTACCCGACCAAAGCGGTCAACAAGACCAAAAAAATGCTTCGTTTCATTTTTGCTTAGCGTAGTGATTGGGTAAGAAGCCAAGATGCCCTGAACCCGCTGGCGAGGCGCCCAACCCATGCTGGCCCGCGCCCCATAACGGGTTGCGAAGTTAGGGTTTTCGTATTTCCCCGCGCAAATGGGGGTTGGCAATGGGGCGGGGGCCACCAGCCAAACTGCCCCCACCGGCCAAGGTCAAAAAACTCATCGCCGTACCCTAATGATCTTCGGGGTACGGCAATGAGAAAATAGCTGTCACACAAAATTGATTAAATAAACATCTTTCACATTACCCCTACTCGGGTCAAAATTACGTCCCCTGCCCGGCGGACGACAAAAACGGGAGTTTTTGGGCGAGTACGTGTGGCTGGCCAGGGTGGGGCCAAAAAAATGCGGATTAAGAGCGAAATTTCGGGCTCACGCCTGACCAAAAACCTAATTTGCAAGAAGTCTAATACATTTTTCGCCTGTTTATCAATCATTTACAAGATCGGAAGTGCGAAATCTCTATTTGATTTTGACATTTGCCTCACCCTTAATTTTCAAGGTTTTAATCCCCCATCCCTTTTGAGATAGGGCAAATCCCTAAAAACCTTTGGGTGGAACCAGCGTGCGGCTCCCTACTGCACCACCTCGGCCTCCGGGTGGCCCTTGCGGAAACTGGCCACCTCGCTGCTAGGCACCCCGGTTTTGGCGCAATCCAAGGTGGTAATGAGTTTGAGGTTGAGCAGCGGGGCAATGGTTTTTACTTCGCTGCCATTGAGCCAAATCGCTTCCAGGCTTTCTTTGTTGGCCAGCGGGGCCAGGTCGCTCACGCGGGTGTGCGAGAGGTCCACGGCCACCAGGTTGGGGTGCTCGGCCAGGGCATCCAGGCTGCTCACGCCCGTGTGGGCAAACTTAACGGCCGTAAGGGCTTGCAGGTTTTTCACAGCCTCCAGCCCACTTACTTGGGTTTTCGCAAACGAAAGCTCGCGCAGGTAAACGAGATTTTTGATCGCATCGAGCTTGGTTACGCCGGTCTGCGACACGTTGAGCACCTTTAACCGCCGAAAATTGGCCACAGGGGCCAGGTCGGTAATACCCGTGCCGCTCACTTGCAACACTTGCAAGTTCTCGAGCCCGGCCAGCGGGGCCAATGAGTTAATGGTAAGATCAAAAGCATTCAATTCGCCCAAGTTTTTCAGGTTTTTGAGCGGGGCCAAGTCCGTGATTTTGCTGCCGTAGCAGTTGAGTTTACGCAATTTGGTGAGGGCTTTCACCGGCTCCAGGCTGGCCACGGCGGTCATGGAGCAGTCAAGCTCGAGCAAATGGGGCAGCTTGGCCACCGGGCCAAGGTCGCTCACCTTGGTGGCCGAGAGGTACAGGGCCTCCAAATGGGGCAAATGTTGCAGCGGGGCCAGGTCAGTTACTTGGCTGTTGTTGAGGTTGAGGTAGCGCACGTTGGGCAATTGCTCCAGCGGGGCCAGGGTTTTGATGAAATACGGGTTGGTGGCCTTTTTATCGATCACGATGCGCTCGAGCAGGAAAATCCGTTGCAAACCTGCCAAGTCAGGTTCTTTTTTCAACCCGGCGGCGGCCATGAGCAGTTTTTTCCACTCTTTGTCCAGCGTGCCCCACCAAGTGAGGTTGAGCACGGGCAGCACCTGCACGCGCGGGTGCTGCTGGCGGAAGGCGTTGATCTTGTCTTCGGGGACTTGGCTGTTAGTCAGGTTCAGTTTCTTCAGGGCGGGCAACTTGCCCAGGCCCGCCACGTCGGTTACCTCGCTGCCTTCCAGGTTGAGCCAGCGCAAGTTGGCCAGCGGTAGCAACGCCTCGGCGGGCAACGACTTAGCTTTGAGGGCATTCAGCCGCTCAACGGCAAAAATACTGTCCAAGTGAACCTGGGTCGGCTCGCCGTTGAATTTGGCCGCCCGCCGGAAAATGCCTTTCCACTCGTCGTCGAGCTTGGCCCACCAGTCGGCGGTGAGGGGGTTGCGGAGGACCTTGGTTTTGGGCTTGGGTGCGGGGGCCGGAGCCACTTCGGGCTGGGGTTTTTCCGCGACCGGCTCGGTTATAACCGGGGCTGCTTCGGGTTGCGGTGGCACTGGGGCGGCATCCACCGGAGCAGGTTCAGGTTCTTCAACAGGGGAGGTAGTAGCGGGCACTTCAGTGGCCACCGGCTCGGCAGTGGCCTGTTCGTTATTGGCGGGCTGGCGGTCGGTGCAGGCCACCACCGCCGCGAAGGCCAAAATCAACCAGCCGGTATTTTTCCAGTTCATGGCTATCAAATAAGCTACTAAAATGACGGAGGACTGCTTGTTTAAATGGATTTTACGCTTGATGATCAAGCATCTAATAAATCCATGACCTGCAATCGGCATTTCAGGTATTGGATAAACAAAAGAAAAAGCGGGCGTGGGGCTGGCGCCAACTCGGGTAAGGTCAAGCCTAAAGGCTTGGAAAATTGGTTTTCAATGTTTCGAAATATCTCAAAACATTGAAAACCAAGTAATTTAAATAAGTTGATCGTTATTGGGCAAAGGCTAGCGGCGGCGCGTGCGCGGGTGGCGGCCCGGCTCGCGGCCGTTGATGGGGAAACGCATCCCGGCGGTTACACTACCAAAATAACCGAGGCTAGAGGCCATGATGGTGGTACGGCGGTAGTAAGTGTTGCCGTGAATGGACACGCGACCTTCCAAAAAGAAGAACGAGCCGCCCACGGGCAGTTCGGTGCCCAGGCCGATATTGTAATGCCCGGTTTGCACCACCGAGTTATCGAAATACTTGCGCTCCCCGGGGATCACCAACTCAATGTCAGGGATGTTGTAGTTATGGTACATCTGAATGGCCGAAACGCCGACAATGCCATACAGCTTAAACTCGGAAAAATCGTAGGTACCAATGAAATAGCGGTGGTAACTCAGCTCCATCTCAAGCGTGCGGGGCTTCATGGTAACGCCGCCGTAAAGCACGTTCACCTCGCGGGTGGGGAAATAATAGCCTACACCCAAGCTCACACTGTTTTTGCCGCCTTTGCGCGGGAAACCGTAAGTACCACGCAACTTAGGGCCAAACAAGGTAGGGAAACCATTGGGGATCACCTCGTTGGGGTTATTGATGGGGTACTCGCCAATGCCTACTTTACCAAAGTGCCGCACGCCCACCCCGGCCACGGAGATGCCAAACTGGGCTTGGGCCGCCTGGCTCAGCAAGGCGCACCATAAAACGATAGGGATAATTAATCTGCGGTTCATAATCTATTGGGTAGAACGATGTTATGACATTTAACATCTCCTATGCAAAGATGATACCGTTAGCGCGCGGGAGCGATTTGGGTGCCCACAAAATTTGGTTTCCCGAAGTGGGCCAAGGCTTCGGCCTGGAAAATGTACACCGCCCGTACCCCTCTGGCAATGGCGGCAAAGGCATTGTCCAGCTTGGGGAGCATGCCGCTGTGCACCACCCCATCAGCTTTTAACCGGGCGTAATAGTCGGGGTCGATGTGGGCAATCACCGAGTCGTCGTCTTGGGCATTGGCCAGCACGCCCTTCTTCTCAAAGCAAAACAACAGCGAGGCTTGGCCCAGGTGGGCGGCCAAGGCAACCGCCACCTCGGAGGCAATGGTATCGGCGTTGGTGTTGAGCAGTTGGCCGGTGCCATCGTGGGTGAGGGGGGCCAGCACGGGCGTACACCCGCTGGCCAGCAGGCCCGCCAGCGCGGGCGCGTGTACGTGGCGCACGTCGCCCACAAAGCCGTAATCGATGCCGTCTTTGACGGGGCGACGCTCGGAGCGGATCAGGTCAAGGTCGGCCCCGGTAAGGCCCAGGGCCGCGCAGCCACGGGCTTGCAAACCGGCCACCATGTTCTTGTTGGCCAGCCCGGCGTAGGTCATCACGGCCACGTCCAGGGTGTCGCGGTCGGTGATCCGGCGGCCGTTGTGCATTTTTACTTCCAGCCCCAGTTGCTCGGCCAGCCGGGTAGCCAGTTTGCCCCCGCCGTGCACCAGCACTTTGGGGTTGGGCAAAGCGGCAAAATCGGTGAGGAACTGGGCCAACAGCGGCGGCGCGTCGATGACATTGCCGCCAATTTTGACCACTAGCAGAGGTAAGGAAGCCATAACAGAACGATTGACCGGGCAAAATTGCCCAGGGCTGGCTTTACTGCAAAACTTTTTTGCGGCTTTGCAGGCGTTCGATGGTCGCGAGGTGCTCCTCAACTTGCCGCTCGTAATTGGTGGCCTTGCGTTGCAGTTCGTCTTGAGTGGCCATCAGTTCTTCCAGGTTTTGGCGCATTTCTTCTTCCTGCATCCGTAATTGTTCGGCCATTTCTTGCGAGGCGGCGAGCAGCTTGTGGGTGCGTTCGTTCACTTTTACCGTGGCAATGGCCGAGGCCACCGTTTCGGCAAATTTTTTCAAAAACTCCAACTGGTGAGGTTTCATGACCGCAAACGAGGCCAGTTCCAACACGCCGTACACCTGGGCATTGAAAATGAGCGGCACCACCACCAAGCAGTTGGGGTTGGCGTCGCCCAGGCCCGACCCGATTTGGACATAGTGGTTGGGCACGTCGGTGATAAATAGAGTATCTTGTTCGAGCCAGGCTTGGCCCACGGTACCATCGCCGGGGTACACTTTTTTGTCCACAAAACGTCGTTTGTCCCAAGCGTAGGCGGCCACCAGTTCCAGGTGTACGTCGTCGGCCAGGGTATCGTTCAAAATGAACAAACTGCCCTGGTTGGCCCCCACATATTGAACCAGTTCAGTAAGTAACTGGACGGCCAACCGCTCCTGCGACTGGCTGTTGGTACGTAAGATGTTGGCAAATTTAGCTGCGCCTTCGTTGGCCCAGTTGCGCTGGTCGGCTTCGTGGGCGGCTTGTTTCAGGCTGTCGCGCATTTGCAACAGGGCGGTTCCTAATTCGTCGCGCTCACTGGCCGTGGCATAGGGGGCGTTGTAATTGCCCTGGCCAATTTGCTGGGCAAAGCCCGTGGCCTGAGCATACACCTGGTTCACTTGGTTGACCATAAGCATGGCTTGCCCCATTTCATCCTGGAAGCGGGGCTGAAGCAACGCCCCGGGGCGGCCAAGGCTCAGTTCGCGGAGGCTGTCGTTGATTTTGCCGAAGGCCGCGATCACACTTTGACCTGCCACGACCAAAATGACAACAATGGCCAAGGCGGTGAAAGCCAAAGCAATAAAAATAAGGCGGCGCAGATTGGCAATGTCATTCAATAAACCCTGGCGGTTTTGGTTAAACTCCGTTTGTTTGGTTTGCCGCAGTAACTGGGTAAGGGCTAGCAAGCGGTGGGTAGTAGGCCCAATCCGGGTATTGAGCAATTGCGTAGCCTGGGCCAAGTTGGCGGGTTTGTCGTAAGCCTCGGGTTGGCCCAGTTTTTCCGTGAGTTGTTGGTGCCAACGCAGCAGGGTGTCGGTATCGAGCAACAAGTTACGCAACTGCTTTACCTGGCTGGTGTCGGGCCAGGTGGCGGCCACTTTCACAATTTCCAACTTAAGGGACTGGTAATCGGTTTGTTGCCATTGGCGCAGGGCGGCCCGGCTATCGGTGTTGCTGGGTTGAAACACCCAGTCGGTGGCATATTGGCGGCTGTTGGCCAGGGCCTCGCGCCAGTGGCCCAGCACTTGGAGCGAGCGCGACTGCTCGAGCAAGGCTACCTCGGCCCGATGGTCAATTTGCCGCAAAAAGAAAGTCAGCACCAACACCGCCGCCAGTGTTGCCAACAAGGCAATCGAGACGAAAATCCAAATCTTTTGACCTATTTTTAGGCGATATATCAACATAGGGGGAACGGGCGAGGATATGCCTTTACACTGAACCAAATACAGATCAAATGTAGTGCCACGGCTGGCCTGGCTTAGGTTAGAGCCAAGTAATAAAAAAAGACATAATACAAGCAGTGCTCGTACCATGTCTGGACATTTTTCACTAAACTAAAAATTACGAATCTAAGACGTTTATAACAAAACCAGTTTTAGATAGCTTCAAAATTATGCCGCAAAATTCGGTAATTAACCCCACTTATTGCCGCTTTGGTTTTATCGTCTATTGTCATTTAATCACACATGTACCATTTTGGTTCTTTGTGTCAATTCTGGAACAGATTTACACTCAAATGAACAAACTATGATAGCTTTTGTTACCTTTTTAACACAAACCTTAACGTATTTTTTGGGTAGAAACGCTTGAATATCTCTTAAATAATGGCAAACAAACATTTTACGTTACTTCAACTGAATAAGAGTATCCAGAAATTGATCCAGGGGGTTCAGCAAACTTTTTGGGTTACGGCCGAACTAGCCACTGTACAAATAACAGAACATGCTTATTTAGAATTAGTTCAAAAAGAGGGGGAAAAGATGGTGGCCAAGGCCCGGGCCGTGGTTTGGAACCAAAGATTAACGCAGGTACTCGACAAAATTGGGCCGGGGGCCGCAGAGTTGCTCAAGCCCGGCAACCGGGTGTTGCTGCTGGTGGCCGTAAGTTTTCACGAGGTACACGGCCTGGCCTTGGTGGTGCAAGACCTAGACCCTGCTTACACCCTAGGCGAGTTGGAGCAACAGCGGCTAAAGACGCTTAAAACTTTGGAAAACAACGGTTTAATGTACCAACAAGCCACCTTGGCCCTCCCCCTGGTCATCCAACGGGTGGCCGTGGTTACGTCGGCAACCGCCGCTGGTTACTCCGACTTTGTCAACCAGCTCACCGCCAACGATTTCGGCTACCGGTTTAGCCTAAAGCTGTTCGCGGCCTCGGTGCAAGGCGAGCGGGCCGTCGACGAGCTGGTGGCCCAACTGGCGAAAGTGGGCCAAACCGGCCCGTTTGATGCGGTGGTGCTGGTGCGGGGCGGCGGCTCCCGGCTGGACTTGGAAGTGTTTAACCACTACGCGGTGGCGGAAGCCATTGCCCGCTGCCCCGTGCCGGTGCTCACGGGCATCGGGCACCTGCGCGACAGCACCGTGGCCGATGCCGTGGCCGCCGTCCCGCTCAAAACCCCCACGGCGGTGGCCGAGTTCATCGTGCAACGGAACTTGGCCTTTGAAAGCCTGGCCCAACGCACTTTTGCCCAGTTGCTGGCGGGTACGCAGGCCCAGGTAACCCACCAGCGGCTCAGCCTCACCCGCCTGGCCGAACGGCTGCCCCGGACGGCCCAAGCCCGTTTGCAACAACAACAAGCCCTCTTGGCCCGCCAGCAAGCCCGCCTCCCGCTCGTGGTGAAACATCAATTGGCCCAGGCGGGGCAACAATTGGCATTTTTAACGCGCTCGCTGGCCCAACTAGACCCCAGCAATATCCTCAAACGCGGCTATTCCATTACCCTGCGCCAAGGGCAAGTGGTGGGGCCGCAAAACCCGGCCCAACCTGGCGACGAGTTGGTTACCCTCACCCACCAGGCTGCCATTACCAGCCAGGTAACCCAACTTGGCCCGGCAAATCCGGTATTCAGCTTTGCATAAGCCCTCTGGTTTGGCTAAGGCGGATAAAAAAGCCCACCCTCTTTTTGTCGCTTGGCAAACCACACTCTTTGACAGAAAGTTGGCGTTTTGGCCTGGGCAATCTAATTTAGGCCCGTGCGAATGGAAACACTTTTTAAACGTAATCATTAAATCCATGTCAGAAAAAGACGTAAACTTGAATTTGCGGGGCCGGGAAGAAAACACTTACGATGCCATCGTGATCGGCTCGGGCGTGAGCGGGGGCTGGGCCGCCAAAGAACTCACCGAAAAGGGACTGAAGGTGCTTATGTTGGAACGAGGTCATGACTTAAAACACCCAAACTACGAAACTGCTTTTAAACACCCCTGGGAGTTCAAATACCGGGGCCGGATTACCCAGCAACAGCGCGAGGCCCACCCGTTCTTGAGCCGCGACTACCCCTATGGCGAGGCCAACGCCAAATATTGGTTTGATGACATGGACGCGCCCTATTCAGAAAAGAAGCGTTTTGATTGGTACCGGCCTAACATCGTGGGCGGCAAATCGGTAATGTGGGGCAGGCAAAGCTACCGTTTAAGTCCCATGGACTTTGAGGCCAACCTCAAGGAAGGCATTGCGGTGGACTGGCCCATCCGGTACAAAGACCTGGAACCTTGGTATAGCTACGTGGAAAAGTTTGCGGGCATCAGCGGCGAGAAGCTCGGCCTGGAGGTCCTTCCCGACAGCGAGTTTCAGCCGCCCATGGAGCTTAACTGCGTGGAAAAACACGTGGCCAAGCGCATCAAAGAAAATTATAACAACCGGGTGCTCACCATTGGCCGGGTGGCCAACCTCACCCAACCGCTCAACGGGCGCGGCTCGTGCCAATACCGCAATTTGTGCAGCCGGGGGTGTCCTTATGGTGCATTCTTCTGCACTCAGTCGTCCACCTTGCCGGCGGCGGTCAAAACCGGTAACCTTACGCTGCGGCCCCGGGCCATCGTCAATTCCATCATTTTTGACGAACAGAAAAACAAAGCCACGGGCGTGCGCGTGATCGACGCGGACGAGAACAAAACCACTGAGTATTTTGCCAAAGTGATTTTTGTGTGCGCCTCCACCGTAGGCAGCACCTTCGTTTTGCTCAACTCGATGTCGAACCGTTTCCCTAACGGGCTGGGCAATAACAATGACATTGTGGGCCGCTACCTGATGGACCACCATTTCCGGTGCGGGGCCTCCGGTACGGCCGAGGGTTTTGATGACCAGTACACCTTTGGCCGCCGGGCCAACGGCATTTACATCCCCCGGTTCCGCAACGTGGGGGCCGACCGCCGCGACTACTTCCGGGGCTTTGGCTACCAAGGCGGGGCCAGCCGGGGGGCCAAGTGGCAAGGGGCCGTGGCCGAACTGGGCTTCGGGGCCGATTTCAAAGAGCGAATCACCGAGCCGGGCGGCTGGAGCATGGGCATGGTAGCCTTCGGCGAAACCCTGCCCTACCACGACAACCGGGTGTATCTTAACAAAGAAAAATTGGATAAATGGGGCCAGCCCACGCTCACTTTTGACTGCGAGTTTAAAGAGAACGAGAAACTGATGCGCAAAGACATGATGGCCGATGCCGCCGAAATGCTGGAAGCCGCCGGGATCAAGAACGTCAACACCTGGGACGCTGGTTCGTTCCCGGGCATGGGCATCCACGAAATGGGCACTGCCCGCATGGGTCGCGACCCCAAAACCTCGGTGCTCAACGCCTTCAACCAAGTTTGGGACTGTAAAAACGTGTTCGTAACCGACGGCGCGGCCATGACCTCAATCAGTTGCGTCAACCCGTCGCTGACCTTTATGGCCCTTACCGCCCGCGCGGCCGACTTTGCCGTAAACGAGCTTAAAAGAGGAAATTTGTAAATTTTTTCAGGACTCAGACCCCCAAACCGCCTTCTTGTTCGTTATTAAGTAAATATGAACGAAGTTGGTTTGGGGGATTTTCCTCACCGCAAGCAAATTTTTTGTACTTACCCCTTTGAAAGCGAAGATTTCGAATAAAAAATTTACCTTTGCCAATCCCCCTTTCTTCTAACTCTACCAAGCGACATTTTCAACTAATCATCCTGGCCAATGCGTCGGATTGTTTTACTACTATTCGCCTTGTTGCTCAGTTCCGGCGTTTTTGCCCAGCCCGGCTTCAACTTAGTAGCCCGCTACTCGTTCGATGCGCCAGGAACCGGACAAGACTCCACTGGCACCTACAACGCCCAGCTCCGCACCCTGGCCGACACCCTGCGTCCGCCCGTAAAAACCCGCGGCCATTTCTGCGAAGACAGTGGAGCCTATCGTTTTACTAGCCCCTTGCAAGGCATTGCCCTGCCCGCTAGTTTACCGCAGTTTATGCGGGCCAACAATGGCGGCGACTTTTCGCTCTCGTTTTGGTTTAGGACCAACCTGGTGGCCGAGAATAATGCCAGCCCCGGCCCGGCGGGCGTACCGGTGTACGACCCTAACAACGCCCGCAGCCTCATCAGTTCGCGCCAGCGCACCGGTACGTTCGAGGACTTTGTATTGGCCATGACCAACGGCGGCAAGGTGTTTGCCAGCCTAGGCTTGTTCAACAACGGGGTGGAACTGCGCCCCTCCACCCGCGACTACAACGATAGCCAATGGCATCATTTATTGTTCGTTTTTGACCGCGACAACGGCCGCACCGATCCTAGCGGAGGCGGGCGCAACTACGCTACGGTTACTTATTATATCGATGGGCAAGTCATCTCCGACCTACAAACGATGCCCGCGCGCGTGGATCCGCTGGATGCCCCCATCTGGATCGGGCGGCACAACTGGACCAACAGCCTGGCCAATGGGCAAATCGACACCAACTTAGGCAAAGCCATCCGCAGCACCGACCCGGCAGGTACTTTCTTAGACATCGACGAAGTCCGTTTCTACAACCGAGTGGTGGCACCCAGCCAAGTGGAATTGGTGCGCGGTATGCCGTATACGAGCTTGACAGTGGCCAGCAGCCAGGTCATCATCCCCCCGGGCGACTATTTCAATCTGACGGTAAATACTGGGGCTACGGCTATTGTTACCGGCGATGTGCGAGCGTTTGGGGCGGTGCGGGTTGCCGGTACTATTAGCATAGGCAATACAGGCCGATTGGCGGCGGCCGGGGCTGGGGCTTTGCGCAACACGGGCAATGTTAACTTAGCCGAAAATGGGGCTTTGGTACAAAGTTCTTGTAGTGCTTTGGAGCCTGCCAACGGAAATTTTGCCCTCAATCGCTCATCACCTTACCAAACCGGCAGCTTACGTTATAATTATTGGGCCTCGCCCATGACCAATGCTACCGCCACCGTGTTTAGTAACGCCCGGCGGGTCAACTCGCCCGCGTTTGGGGGCGCGCCGGTGCTGGGCGTGTTCCGCTACAACGTGGGGGCCGATGTGGCCGCCGCTACTGGCGGAGACTACGCTAACTATAACGCCCTGTGGCTGCCCGTTGGCCCGGCCGACCCGCTGGAACCCGGTTTGGGTTATGCCGTAGCCGGGGCTGGGGCTGTTACTTTCCGGGGCCAGGTAAACAATGCCCCGGACGGGTTTCCGATCCGTTTGAGCCTAAGCCGAGGGGTTTCGTCCAACAACCTGGTGCGCTGGGACGGCATTAACCTGCTCGGCAATCCGTTCCCCTCCTCTATTTCGGTAGAACGTTTTTTGCGGTTCAACGAAACCCGCACGTTTGAGAACGGCACCGGGGTGTATTTCTGGCTTGATGACGGTATCAATGCCAACCGCCGGGCCGACGGGATCAACAACGACTACGCCAATTGTACCGCCGCCGGTTGTACCCCCACCGCATTTGACAATGGCACCAACCTGACCATTGGTGAAAATTTTAACCAGGCCCCGTACATTGCGGCCGGGCAGGGTTTTATGGTGCGGGCCGGGGTCAACGACGCTCCGTTGATTTTCTCCAATGCCATGCGGCTAAGCAACCAGGACGGCCTTTTGGCCAATAGTAGCTTTTTCCGGGAAGAAGGCCAAGCCCCCGCCCGTTTATGGCTGGGCCTTCGCACGCCCCAAGGGGCTAAAAACGAGCTTCTGTTGGCCTTTGCCCCAAGTTATACCAATGAAATTGACCATTACTATGACGGTTACAAAATGGAGGGCAGTGCCGAGGTATCCTTCTATTCATTGGCCCAAACCGAAGCCCCCCTGGCGGTGCAGGCCCTGCCCACGGACCGTCTCCGCCACGGCGAGGCGATTGCCCTGGGGTTTTTCTCGGCCACGGCAGGCCAGCATGAAATTTACTTGGCCCAAACCGAGGGAGCTACCGGAAGCTGGCTTTGGGACAAACAAACCGGCCAGTACCATGCCCTTAGCGCGGGGCCTTACCAATTCGTGAGCGAGGCGGGCCGGTTCAACGATCGTTTTTACCTCACCGCCAACCCATTGGTCAGTTTCAAAGGTCTATCACCTACAGTTGGTGGGCTAAAGGAACAAATCCGGGTAGGGCCTACGGTGGTGCAAGACGCTTTTTCGCTTTCCTTTAACAACCCACAATCCCAAACTTTGCAGTTGACTATCCACGATTGCTTAGGCCGATTGCAAGGGCAGCACCGCTTACCAGCCAACCAGACTTTGGCAACCCCTTATGTGCAAAATTGCAGGGACTGGCCTGCTGGTTTTTATTTTTTAAAGATTGACAATGGCCAAGAGACGGCCACATGGCGTTTGTTCAAACAATAAAACCCCTTTGCACAGCATTTATTTTCTTAATTCAAATTTTATTGATTTCCTTTACAACTGATTTGGCTTCCTTAATCTGCTCGCTAACTCAATTATGAAAAGAATCTTCACCCTATTTTTATTGCTATTAAGTGGTAACTTGATGGCACAACTGCCCATCGGCCTGGTAGCCCGCTACACTTTTGATGCGCCCGCTCCTCTGCAACAGGAGGCAGGGGGACCCTCGGCACTTGATGGCAGCATCCCTCCGCCAAACGGAACCCCACCGTTTACCTGGCAGTTCCCTGACCGGATCAACGATCGCCTCTGCGGCGACTTAAGTGCCATTCGGTTTGTTGGTAAACGGCCCGGTACTATCCTCAATCCGGGGGCGTTCACTCCCAACGATCAGTCCATCATGTTTGATACTACGGCCCTAAACATCCCGCTACGCTCGGCCGGCGGGGAAGATTTTTCCGTGTCGTTCTGGTTCCGCACTAACCTGAAACCTTTTTTCAATGCAGCTGCTAACCACGTAAACGGCCGATCATTAATCAGCTCGGAAATTCGGCCATTCGAGAACTCCGACTTTACAGTTAACCTTCACGGTACATCTGTTGCGGGTAACACCGGGGTACATTTTTACGTCTGCAACGCACAAGTGGCCGTTACTCCAGCTGGTAACGACTACGCTGATGGCCGCTGGCACCACGTGGTGGTTACTTATGATACCGACTTGAGCCTGCCCTTAAGTGGTACGGCCACTGGAAGTCTCTATATTGACAATGTACTTATCAATACTGACATCAATTTACCCAAAAGCGTGCCGGCAAACGCTACCGGGCCGGACAAAAGTATTCGCCCGTTCTTTTCGCAAATCTATTTGGGCCGTTATAGTTGGACCGGACCTGATGACTCTTTTCAAGGTGCCTTGGTTACCTCCGCCGAGCTCGGCAATACCTTTTGCGATATGGACGATCTGCAATTTTACAACCGGTCGTTAACTGCGGGTGATGTAGCCCAAATTTACGGACTACCCGGCGGCGACGTGGTGGTTTCTACCAACATCCCTTCTTCTTCATTAGGCGGCACCACTTTCAACAACCTGACCGTTAATGCCGGGGCTACTTTGACCATTGACAATAATATTTCGGTGATTGGCAACCTTAACAATAACGGGACAATTGTGGTACAAGCCGGGCGCGCCCTCACCTTATCGGGGAGCGGGGCCGTGAATAACAGCGGGGCGATCAGCGTAGCCCGCACCGGTTCGCTGGTGCAAAGCC
Source organism: Bernardetiaceae bacterium (assembly GCA_025454895.1). Lineage (GTDB taxonomy): Bacteria > Bacteroidota > Bacteroidia > Cytophagales > Thermoflexibacteraceae > JALONO01. The sequence continues at coordinate 1,001 of JALONO010000070.1, read as the reverse complement.
CTTGTAGTGCCCGGTTAGGCAGCGGTAGCTACACCATCACTACCCAGTCACAGTTTAACCAAGGGGGTGGGGAAAGTACCGATATTACCCGGTTCCGCTACAATTATTGGTCGTCGCCCGTCACCAACGCCACTACCAGTGTCTTTACCGATTACTTTAGGCACCCCGATTTTTTCGGCTCCGCCATACCCGCTATTTTCACCCTCAACAACGGGGTAGATATTGACGGGGAAATTGGGACTTACGAAGGTTATAATGGCCTCTGGATACCTCAAGCCGCAGGGGCATCCATGTCACCCGGGGTAGGATTGGCCGTGGCCGGGGGCGGTAACGTTATTTTCACCGGTCCGGTTAACAATGCCCCCACCGCCCTAGGGGCCGGTAACACCATTGAAGTGCCCATCAATCGGGTTACTTCCACTAGCCTCACCGATTGGGATGGCTTTAACTTGGTGGGCAACCCCTTCCCCTCCCCCATTTCGGTGGAACGCTTTTTGAACACTAACGGCCCTTTACTGGCCGCTGGCACGGGGGTTTACCTATGGTTGGACGATGATAACAACAATACTGTCCGGGCGGGCGGGGTTACCAATGACTACGCCAACTGTACCGCAGCGGCTTGTACGCCCTTTTTGTTCCCCGCCGCCAGTGGCAATACCGACCTGACCAGTACCAACCCCTACGTGCCAGTAGCCCAAGGTTTCTTGATCCGCAAGGCCGCCAATGGCACCTCCCAGTTACAATTCACGAACGGGATGCGCCGCACGGCCAGCCTGGGCACGATCGCTAACACCCGGTTTTTCCGGGGCGAGGAAGACCCCGCCACCACTTTTATGGGTAAGACCATCGAGCGGGTATGGCTGCGCCTGGCTAACTCCGCCAACCAACGCAATGAGCTAGCCTTTGCCTTCCAAGAAGGTTTTACCCAAGGCATCGACCACACGCTGGACGGGATAAAGAACGAAGGCAATGCTAACATCTCCTTCTACTCGCTGGGTGCC
>JALONO010000310.1 GCA_025454895.1 Bernardetiaceae bacterium | reverse complement strand
CGGCCAGCAGCACAATGTCGCGGTGGAGCAGGGCCAGCAACTGCCCCACGCTGGCCCCAAACACCTTGCGGATGCCCATCTCCTTGGTGCGGTTGCTGGCCACCAGCCCGGCCAGGGCATACAGGCCCAGGCAGGCCACCAACAGGGCCAAGGCCCCCGCCGTTATTGGGCGGCCACGGCCTGGTCCTGGAACTTGTACTCAAAGGGCAGGCCAGGGGCCAGTTTGGCCCATTTGCGTTGGAGCAGGTCCATCACCGCCCCGACTTGGCCAGGCTTGAGCCGCACGATCACCTCGCCAATCCGGCTGCTACCCTCGGGCAACAGCTCGAGCGTAACGGGCATGATCTCGCGCTCGCGGGTCTCGTAGTGGAAATTTTTGACCACGCCCATGATCTGTACCGGCCCGTGCGAGTAGCGGGTGTGCCAGAGCTTCACGGTTTGCCCCGCGTAGGGCGGTTGCAGGCCCAGGCGTTTCACCATCGCCTCGTTGATGATCACCGCTTGGGTGGTGTCGGCGGGCGACTGCCGGGAAAAGTCGCGGCCTTCCAGCAACTGGAGGCCCAGGGTGGGTATGAAACCAACTTCTACCCCAAAAATGGGATGAAAAAACTGGCTAGTATCCCGGCTCATCATCACGAACGGATTTTCAAAACTTTGGCCCATCGCCGTGAGGCTGGCCACGCCGGAGTGCCCGGCCAACTCCGCCTGCAAGGCGTTGAACACCTGGCGGCCCCGCGTATCTTGGTAGCCCGCCCGCACCTGGAGGCGCAACAGTTGGCTTTGGTTATAGCCCAGGTCGGTGGTGAGCAGGTACTGCATCTGCTGCCCCATGACCCAGGCCAGGGCCAACAAAAACGCCGAGCAACTGTACTGGAACACCACCAGCACCTTTACCAGGCCCGGGTTGAACCGGTAGGTTTGCCAGCCTTTGAGGGCTTGCACCGGCCGCACCGCCGACAGCACCCAGGCCGGGTAGCCGCCCGTGAGCAGGCTGGTAGCCCCGCCCAGGGCCACCAGGGCCACCGCCGCCCCCAGCACTTCGGCCCAGCCGAGGGCCAGGGTGCGCCCGCTCAACTGGTTGAACCAGGGCAGCAGCAGCCAGGCCAGGCCCACGCCCAGGGCGAGCGCCGCCCCGACCAGCAGCCCCGCTTCCAGGTAAAACTGGCCCACCAACTGCCAGCGGCCCGCTCCCACCACCTTGCGCAGGCCCACCTCCGCGCGGCGCGCGTTCGCGCCCGTGAGGGCCAGCACCACGTAGTTGATGCTGGCGATGAGCAGCACCAGCCCGGCAATGCCCGCCAGCAACTGGCCGTACACCCGGCGGCTGTTGCCGGGCCAGGCTTGGTTAAAGTGCAGGTCTTGGTAAGGGCTGGCCGTTAGCCGGGCCGAGAGGGTTTTGGGGTCTATGGGGCTGCCGTCGTTATTGCTCATCATCATCATGCTGAACATTTTATTGACTTCGGCCTGGTGCTTTTGGGTAAACGTGGCCAGGCCGCTGGCCAATTGCTCGGGGGTAGTGCCCTCGGCCACTTCGATCAGAGTGACACTACTGTTGCCCCAATCGGTGATGTCCCATTTTCGGAAAGTACTGTTGTTATGGCCAATGAACAGCCGGGCCGGGAACGACGTGGGCTGGGGCAGGGGTTCCACCACCGCACTCACCACAAACGGCTCGCCCTGCATCAGGTGGATGGTGAGCGGCTGGCCCACCACATCGAGGCGGCCGAAAAGCTGCTGGGCCAGGTCGCGGGTAATCACCACCTTGCCGGGCGCGTCCAAGGCGGTGGCCGCACTGCCCAGCAAAAACCGGAACGCCAACATTTGCATCACTTCGGCATCGGCGTAGGCCATTTTTTCCTTGCTGAGCCGCCCGTTGCCCTCGGTCAGGGTTTCGTTGCCCCAGTAGTTGAGGTGGCCCACCCGTTTCACCAGGGGCAGTTCGGCCGGCAGATGGATCTTGAGCGGCAGGGGCGAACTGAGCCACGGAGCGTCGCTGGCCGTTTCCAAAAACTCGTACCATTTCTTTTTTTCAGCCACTTTGGGCAGGCCGTCAATCGCCGTTTGCACCAAGTAGAGCCGTTTGGTGAGCGGCTCGGCCTGGGGCAGTTGGTCGTAGCTGTGCTCATGGGCCACAAACAGGTACACCAGCAGGCAGAAGGCCACGCCCACGGCCAAGCCCGAGATTTGGATGAACGAATAGGTACGGTGGCGGAGCAGTTTACGCCAGGCGAGGGTGAGGTGGTTGCGCAACATCGGGGACAGGATAAATGGTTGAAAAATGGGCAAAAAAGCAATCGTATTCCGGGATCGCTCTAATTATATGCCAGCGGTAATAAGTTGATAACCAAAAATTTACAAAACGTTTGCTCAAAATCAGCGTCCGAAATCGGACATTTTTGTCCGGTTGTGGGAAAAAGTAATTTGTGGGTTGGCCTAGCCACTTGACCAACCGGAATACTGGTAGTTTGGGTTATCTTTAGTGCCTAAAGTTTGACTTTCCCTAGCGTCAAAAATACTGGCCCAGCCGACCTCCCAAACCCATGAACACGACCATGTTTTCACTGTTTGCCAGGTCTGCCATTTGCCCGCCGGGCTTGCGCCAACTGCCCGCGTCGCAGAAAGCCACCGTTTGGGCCCCAAACGTCTCGTTTTCCCACAGCGTTTGCCGGTATTCCAAGTTCATGACCACCGAGGCGGTGCCCCGGTCCACCCGGTTGCCAATGCCCCGGATGTTGAAGTAGCTATCCAATACAAATGGGGCTAAAAAAATGTCACTATTGGAAGAAATCCCCAGGCGGTTGCGGAAAGCAAGATTGGCCTTGAAAGGCAACGTTTTTAGATAGCGAAAATCATTGAAAACCGAAATAAACGGACTGCGGTCGTTCACTTCGTAAGTATTGAATAAATTCAAGGTATTGGCCCAGCCATCTACATAAAAAGTATTGAAATTCAAATAGTTAAGATTGTGAATAAGCTTAAAGGAAATTCGGTTTTGCGAAAAAAGATTGGGGCTGTCCAAATACTTATCGGGCATGGTATGCACAAATTCCTCTTGCAAATAGCCCAGGCCGATCTCTAGGTCGTGGCGGTTGGCCTCAAACGCATAATTGGCCGCAATCTCGCCGTTCCGGTTAGTGTAATAGTAAAACTCTTTTCTTCCTTTGGTAAAGAAAAAAGGTTCTAAAAAAGACCACTTTCGGAGCAAATAACTGATGCCCCAGCGGTTAAACACCAGGGGAAACGATTGCTTCAAATAGAACGAATGTTGGTCGTTGTATTGGTAAAAAGCCACCGTGCGGATGCCCCGGCCTCGCCCGTTTTCGTCCAGTAGTCCCAGCCGGAACCATTGGTTGCCCTGGATGGCCCCCAGCTCGCAAATGGGCAGCAGGGTCCGCACCTCGCGGCACGAGAGCACCCAGGCCGTATCGGTTGGGCCTGCCACCACTTCGGCCTCCACCGTACTGAAGAGGCGGGTGTTCCTCACGCGCTGCGCCATTTGCTGGGCGGCCAGCGAGTCGGGCAGCCCGGCCCCGGCCCGGCCTATGACCTTGAGCAAGTAGGCGGGCTTGGTCCGCTTAAGGCCCTCGAAACGAATGTTTTGGGCCAATAGTGGCGAGGCCACCAGCCACCACAAAACCACTGCGGTAAAAATCTTCATAAAAGGTTGATTGTTTTCGGCGCCAAGCCTCATCGATGAGGAGAAGAACACTTGGCAACAGGCCGCAAGTTTAACGTTTCGCTCGCGGCCATAGTTTATACAACTGGCGGCGGCATAACGTTGGGTGGGGCGGGTTGAATGATTGACGAATAGCCAAGTTCCGAGCCCGTCATTGGGTAGGGCTACCCACCATCGCGCACTAGCGAGCGGGTGAGCGGTTTGCTGATGCGCAAGGGTAGGCGGCGGGTATGCCCAGGCTAGTTCAGGGCACAACCTTGCTGTTCTATCAGCAAAGTTGCTATTTTTGCCATCCACCTAACCTCTAACCGATATGGTTCCAACTCGCGCAGAGCAAAAAGCCCTCCGGTGGGGCTATTGGTCAGTAGGTGCCGCCTTGCTACTGGCTGGATGTATCGTCTTAGCCAATGTTGGCCCTCCTGGCCGGGGGTTTGCCTCCACTTGGTTGGGCCAAGGAATGTATTATTTTTTTAACCAGAATTGGCGGTATTTCACCAAAGGGTCGCGCAATCCCAAGCTCTTTCTTTACCAGTATCAGGGCGAGAAGTGGGGCAAAATATCTCGTACCGCCGGGGAGAAATATTTGGGGTTTGACAAAAAAGCGCGCCATCTCAACCAGCAGTTGGACGCCATCATGGGCCAGGTGCCCCACGACTGCTGGCTCCTCTTGTCTTCGGCCGCCGACATTGACTCGGCGGCAAATCTTCCGAGTTTAGCAGTCAATGTCCTCCCCAATTCATTCAAGTTCCCGGTGCTGTGCGGCGATTATGTAGTCCATTCGGTCACTTATCCCAAGAATCCCTGGGGGGTGCCTTGGCTAGACCAAATAGACACCCAGCGCACCAATTTTGTCATTCGCGTCCGATTTACATGCAACTGATCCTGGAAGTACTGCGCCACCATTTGTTGTCATTCACCCGGTTAAATTACCACACCAATGCGTATGGAGTAGCCCGTTCGCTCATGGCCCTCTGCTCGCTATTGGTAATTTTGGGCAATACCGAAGATTATTTCTATCAAGCGGATTTATATGGATTCGTCAACAGTCCTTGGATGGTAACCAATGCGTACTACTGGGTGCCCCCTGGATTTTATTGGCTGCTCAATGGCCTGATCGCGCTGGTCATGCTAGCCGTGATCGTGGGCATCTACCCGCAATATACGGCGGTCCCCCATTGGTACTTCACGGTGTGCATTACGGTCAAGACCACCGTGGCCGACGGAGGCGACAGCACGGCAGCCATCCTGACGTTTTTGTTGCTGCCCATTGCCCTGACCGATAACCGGAAATGGCACTGGCAACCTCCCCGCCCTTACCCAAAGGCCGAAAGCTGGAAAAACGTAGTGTCGGGGGTAGCATATTGGGCCATTTGCTGCCAGATGGCGGTCGTGTATTTTTTGTCCTCGCTCGAGAAATTGATCTTGCCCGAATGGTACACTGGCACCGCTATTTACTACTGGTTTCTGGACCCAACCTACGGCGCGTCCAGCTATTTGTGGCCTTTGATAGAAAAATTAACGGCTAATCCCTACCTGGTGGGCGTGATCAACTACGGTACCATCTTGTTCGAGTTTGGCCTGGCTTGTACCATTTTTATGTCCCGCCGGGCCAGGCTGGCTTGGCTGGGCCCGGCGTTGATATTTCATGTAGCCATTGCCTCATTCCACGGCCTGTTCAGCTTCGGGTTTGCGATGTACGGGGCCATTGTGCTGTATCTATGGCCTATAGAACGACCCTTTTGGGGAAGGTAAGGCCACAGGGCAGTCCCGCGCTCCCGGTGAGTGGCTCGGAGACATCAGTAAAAAGAGAATGAGGAACCCCCCCCAAAAAAAACGCTCCCTGATCTCCAAGCTGGATTTTAGTCGGCCGAGTCGGGCCTCTGGCCTTTTTTGTAATTGTTGTACATTTTTTTACAGCCAAACGCTACCCCGGCCAGCAACAACATTCCGATCCCACCATCGAGGGGGATACCTGGCCCACCGGGAGCGGTTGGAGCGGTTGGAGCGGTTGGAGCCGTCGGGGCCGTCGGGGCCGTCGGAACAGTAAAAGTAATCGTGACAGTAGCTGTAGTAGTAGGTCCAGTAGGTCCAGTAGGTGCCGGCCCGGTGGGTGCTTGGGCCAGCAACCTGGCGCCATCCAGCCACAAGCCAATACCAAGCAGGACGACTATAACCTGTTTCATCACTCGATTTGTCATGTTCTTATGATAAGCTGGGTAAATTATTGATTAGAACAATGAAGTTTAGCCTGTTAGGTGGGCGCAAATTAACCAATGCGCCAAAATTGGCCAAGCTTTCACCTTGGATTTTACCAATAAATGCAACCCCGCCCCAATCGGGACCAAGGTGTCTGCTTCGGCCAGCCGCACCCAGCACGAGGCAGTGCTGCTCACTATTGAGGAGACCAGCCAGCCGATGAGCAGCTTTCTGGGGCGGTAGGCAGCCGACCCGCCTGGGCCCTTAATCCCAAAAAACTCCGTACCTTTCCCCCGGCCAAAAAAATTTTGGGGCGGGCGTGTGGAATTGTCTGCCTGCCAGCATCTAGCCAATGAGGCCGGGCCCATCGCTGGCCAGGCCCCGTTAAGCGTCAGGGATTGACCATTTTTTATCCCCGGCGGTTTGCCCAGGCAATGATTTGGCTGCTTTTATCATTTAACAGTAAACGACCTTGGTTATGAGACCCCTCAAAATTGCCCTTTTGTCTTTGTTGGTCCTGTGCGCCTGGTACGCGGGCGCGCAACTGCGCCCGTGGCCGCAAGCGGTGGGCCAGTTGGCCGGACGTTTTTCACCCAAACCCCCACAAACCACTATGTTTTCGCTGATCGACAACCCCGAACGCTACCTCAAGGACTGGAAAACCGTGGACTCGCTCGAGCAGCAGGGCCTGGTGCAGTCGGCGCTGGCAGCGGTAGAGGCCATTTATGCCAAGGCCAGCACGGCCAACAATGCCGACCAGGTGGTGAAGGCGATGATGTACCGCCTCCGCCTGATCGAGTACCGCGAAGAAGACGCCATGCTCAAGATGCTGGCCCGGC
>JALONO010000069.1 GCA_025454895.1 Bernardetiaceae bacterium | reverse complement strand
TCACTCCTCCCCCTTCCCTGGCCGCCCCGCCACCACGATCACAATTTCGCCCTTGGCCTCTTTGGCCGTAAAATGAGCGATCAGCTCGTCGAGCGGGCCGGTGAGGGTTTCTTCGTAGAGCTTGCTCAGCTCGCGGCTCACCGAGGCCAGCCGCTGGCCGCCCAGGTGCGCGCGCAGTTCTTGCAGGCACCGCAGCACCCGGTACGGCGACTCGTACAGCACCACCGTGCGGTCTTCCAGGGCCAGAGCCTTGAGCCGGGTTTGACGGCCCTTTTTGTGCGGCAAAAAGCCCTCGAACACAAACCGGTCGCAGGGCAGGCCCGATTTGACCAGGGCGGGCACCAACGCCGTGGGGCCGGGCAGGCACTCCACCGCCAGCCCCTCGCGCAGGCAGGCGCGCACCAACAAAAACCCGGGGTCCGAAATCCCGGGCGTGCCCGCGTCGCTCACCAGGGCCACCGTTTGCCCAGCCCGGATTCTTTGCACCAGCCCCGCCACGGCCTGGTGCTCGTTATAATTATGATAACTCTGCAACGGCTTGCTGATCTCGAAGTGTTTGAGCAATTGCCCCGTGGTGCGGGTGTCTTCGGCCAGTACCAAATCGGCCTCGCGCAAGGTGCGCAAGGCCCGCAGCGTCATGTCTTCCAGGTTGCCAATGGGCGTGGGCACCAAAATCAGTTTCGGTTCGGGCATTTGGGCTATTTTTGTCCGCAATAGTCGCTAAAAATATGCAGCATCGCCGCACATGGGGGGCATTAGTAGTGGGCCTGGCCAGTCTGGCCGCCCCGGCCCTGGGCCAACGGATCAAAATTACCGACCTGCCCCAGCAGCAAAAGGTGGAAGTGAGCATCGACGGCCAGCCCTTTACCGCCTACGTGTACCCCGCCAGCCTCAAAAAGCCCGTGCTGTACCCCCTACGGGCGGCCAGCGGCACCGAAGTAACCCGGGGCTATCCCCTGGCCCCCCGCCCCGGCGAGCGGGTGGACCACCCCCACCACGCGGGCCTCTGGTTCAACTTTGGCCACGTAAACGGCCACGACTTTTGGAACAACTCCACCGCCATTGACCCCTCGCACCCCGGCCCGTTTGGCAGCATTGCCCACCGGCGGGTGGTCAAAACCAAAAACGGCGACCGCGAAGGCCGCCTGGAAGTCGAAACCGAATGGCTGGACCAAACCGGCCAACCCATCCTGCGCGAAACCACTACTTTTATCTTCACCGGCGAGCCTAACTTTAGGGCCGTAGAACGGCAAACCAAGCTGGTGGCCCTGGCCCAGCCCGTCGTTTTCAAAGACAACAAGGAAGGCCTGCTGGCCCTGCGCGTGGCCCGCGCCCTGGAAGCCCCGGCCGACAAGCCCGAAGTGTTCACCGATGCCAGCGGCCAGGCCACCACCGTGCCCGTGCTCGACAACACCGGCGTTACCGGCAGCTACCAAAACAGCGAGGGCCTCGCCGCCACCAGCAGCAGCGGCAGCCCGGTGTGGGGCCAACCGGCCAAGTGGGTGGCCCTCACCGGCCAAATCGGCAACGAGGCCCTCAGCCTGGTACTCATGGACCACCCCGACAACCTCAACCACCCCGCCCGCTGGCACGCCCGGGGCTACGGCCTGTTTGCTGTTAACAACCTGGGGGCCAAAGTTTTTGACCCCGCCCAGCCCGAGTTCACCCTCACCCTGGCCCCCGGCAAAACCCTGGCGTTCAAGCACAAACTGCTCATTTTGAACAAAAAAGCCCCCAAAGCCGAAATCGACCAGGCTTGGGCGGCCTTCGCCCGCTAACCGCCGGGCCTGCTCCGGCTATCGCTATTTGGCCGTTCCGGCCCGTGCTTCATTTCTTTCTTTTTTTGGTTTTGGCGCCGGGACTTTCCCATTTTCATGGCCCCGGCGGTGCGGCGCTGTCTGCGGTCCGTTAGCACTCCCGTGGGCGAGCGCGGGCGGGGCACGGGCTAGCCAATCCCCTCGGTGGGCCGTCCGGCAAACGAGCATCGCCCTACCTCGGCAGGCCCCGCCCGCGCCCGCCCACCCAGGGGCCCCACCCTGGCGCGCCCATCGCCGGGCGGGGCCTACCGCCGTGCTCCGTGGCCACCAGGCTCGGTGCCCCGGTTATTGCGTGCGGCGGCCCCAGTAGCCAATCCCGACGCTGAGCGTGGCCGTCAAGCCCGACATATTGAGCACCGCAGGCGCCCCTTCCACCCGGTTCGAGTTTTGGTCGTTAGGGTTTTGCTGGGTATCACGGTCGCCGATCGTGGCCGTCCAGTACTGGCCAGGGTTGGGCTGCCAGTGGTAGCCAATGGTAAGGCTCACAGGTACATAAACTTTGTAAACGAAATCTTCCCGGCTCACAGTTTGGCAGTTAACGGTGTACTCGCTAGTGCCGTGGCCCTCAAACACCTTTATGCGGTGGCTAAACCGCAGCCCGGCGTGAAGCATCAAGTTAGTGCGGTTCAGGTTCACGTCCAGGTTGTCGGCCCGCAGCAGGCCCGCAAAATCGTACTTAGGCTGCAAATCATTGATATCCAGGCTTATGCTGTTAAAACCTACGCCCACTATCGGGGCCAGCCGCCAGCCGTCGTGGGGCACCAGGTCGTAACCTGCCATAAAACTGCCCTCGGCGTAGCTGCGGTGCATCCGGGTGCGGTTGGCCGGGCCGTAGGTGTTGCCAAAACCGGCAAAGGCCACTTCCCAGCCCACGAGCCAGCGGCCCCCGCCCTGGAACAACTGCTCCACGGCAATGGCGTTGAACTGCTGGGGCAAATCGCCCGCAAACCCATTGGCCACCAGGGCCTGGTTGAGGGCCATAAAATTGCCCGTGCGGGGCCGCACCCCGGCATTCAGCTCAAAACCCCACCCGTGGCGGGTTGTGGCGGGCAGGGCAACGGGTTGGCTAATTACTTGCGCCTGGGCGGCCAGGCCGCAGCCTAGCCACCAAGCCAGTTGGAAAACGATCTTCTTCATAGTAAACTAAAAGTGGTTTGCCTCGTTTAACGGAAAGTAAAACCGGCGGGTTGTGCCTACCAACTCCCTTGAAACCACTATTTTTCTTAAGGCCAAAACCTCATGAAGATTGCGGGCTTATTGCTGGGTAAATAATTGATAACCAAACGAGAAAATCATTCAGCCTGCTCATCGTTTTGGCATTTTTGCCCTAATTTCGTTTTAAAAAAGTGCTGCCATGCCTTACACCCCGGCCGACGAACCCGTGATCAAAGAACTACTCAACAGCCTGCCCCAGCAAGGCCAGTTAACGGCCATTACCGTGCGCCCCGCCCGCGCCGCCTGGCCCCAAAACGTGGAGCAAATAGAAGCCCAGCCCGGCCGGGGCTTGCTCGGTGACCACTTTAGCGGCAACCTGGAAAGCAAGCGGCAAGTAACCCTCATCCAGGCCGAACACCTGGTGGCCGTAGCCTCCATGCTGGGCCTGCCCCAAGTGGACGTGCGGCTCACCCGGCGCAACTTGGTGGTGCAAGGCATCAACTTGCTGGCCCTGAAGGAAAAGTATTTTTGGGTGGGGCCGGTGCTGCTCGAAACCACCGGCCTGTGCCACCCCTGCTCGCGCATGGAGGCCAACCTGGGGCCGGGCGGCTACAACGCCATGCGCGGCCACGGGGGACTCACCGCCCGGGTGCTGCGCGACGGCCTGCTCCGCCTGGGCGACCCCGTGCGCGCCGCCACCCCGGAAGAACTGGCCGGGATTTGAAACGCCCGGCGAGGCTTCTCGTCATAAAGTCAAAAGGGCACCGTCGCTTACCTCCATTCTGGCTTTTTTAAATTCAACTCAAAAACGGCGTGCCGACGAGCCGCTCGCTCTCGGCCCAGAGGCGGGCGGTGGCCTGGGCATCGGTGGCTAGTTTGGCCGGGGCCACCGGGCGGCAGTGGTTAAAATACCGGCCGCTCACGCCTTCTACCTGGGGCGAAGTGGCCAGGTAAATGCTGGTGCGGGCACCCTGTTCGCTGCTGATAAAGAAGGGCTTGGCCAGTTTCATCACCCAACCGAACCAACCACTGGCCGCCTCGCCAAAATTGGAAGCCACCCCACCGGGATGCAGGCAATTGGCCGTGAGGTTAAGCCCCCGGGCTTGGATGCGCTGCGCCAACTGGTGCGTAAACATGATGTTGGCCATTTTAGAAGCACAATAGGCCCCGATGCCCGAGTAGCGGCGGGCAAACTGGAGGTCGTCCAGCCGGAAGCGGTACACCGGGAAACGGTGCGCCTCCGAGGCCACGTTGACCACCCGCACCGCCACGGCGGAGTGCTCGGCGGTGGCCGTGAGCACCGGCCACAGGCAAGCCGTGAGCAGAAAATAACCTAAGTGGTTCACGGCCAGGGTAGCCTCAATCCCATCTTCGGTGGTTTGGCGTTGGTCGCCCGCCAAAAAGCCCGCGTTGTTCACCAGCACATGCAGGCGGGGGTACTTGGCCATAAACTCGGCGGCCACCCGGCGCACCTGGGCCTGCGAGGCAAAGTCGACCAGCAGCACGTCCACCTTCGGGTTGCCCGTTTGGGCCACAATGCGTTGGCGGGCGGCCTCGGCTTTGGCCGGGTTGCGGCACAGCATCACCACGGTAGCTCCTTGCTTGGCCAGGGCGGTGGCCGTAACTTCGCCGATACCGGAGTTGGCCCCGGTAACGATGCAAACTGGATTGCTCATTAAGTTCAAAACTTTTGGTGAAGCGGGCAAAACCGAGCCAATTGGCCATTAAGCTGCCCCGCCAAAAACTAACCCCAAATTTGCCCAAATGTTAACCTTCGCCCCTGATTGGCCCAAAAATGGCCCGCCAGACCAGGTGAGGGGCTTTTCTTACCCTAGTGCCCGCAAATTATTTATCTCCAAAAACCATGAAAGAAAAAGCATTCCTGTTCCGCCTGCTTTACAGCGCGTTGATCGAGATCCGGGCCGAGGCCCATGACCTGCCCAACCCCACCATTTTTGCGATCAGCAATTTACTCCACCATTTACCGCTGCAAATCAACCAGCTTCAAACCGAGGCCGGTTACGCGCATTTGGTGCAAGCCCTCCGCGAACGGGCCGAACACGACCGCTTGGGCGAGTGGTTCGCCAAACGCAGGCAAGAGTTTGAGCAGTTTTGGGGAAACCAGCCTCGCCATCCCCAAACCGGGCCGCCGGAAGATGCCCAAATCGGTTAATTTTGAGGGCAAAAACCCAGAAAGGCTCCGTAAACCCTGCCATGCCCCTCGCCTTCCCCACCCTCACGGCCCAAGTCCGGGCTGACCTTGGCCCCCACTGCCTGCTGGGCACCGAGGCCGACGCGCCCCAGCCCGCCTGGCAGCTGGCCCCGGAACAATTGCTACCCGTGGCCAGTTGGTTGCTGGCCCAAGGCTTCGACCACCTGGCCTGCCTCACCGCCGTGGACCACGGCCCGGCAGCGGAGCGGTTGGAACTGGTGTACCACTTGTACGCCATTTTGCCCGGTGCCCAACTGGTGCTCAAGGTAGCCCTGCCCCGCCCCCCGGCGGGCGCCCCCCTACCCGTGGCCCCCTCGGTGGCGCACCTGTGGCGGGCCGCCGAGTGGCACGAGCGCGAAGCCTACGACCTGATGGGCATCGGGTTTAGCCAACACCCAGACCTGCGGCGCATCCTGCTCCCCGCCGATTGGACCGGCCACCCCCTGCGCAAGGACGACACCCCGCCCACCACTTACCACGGCGTGCGGGTGGCCTATTGAGCCTTCCCATTATCACCCATTCTAAAATTAATGTTGTAACTTTGAGTGCAAATGCGTTAAATGTTGCAACATGGAAATTGACCAGGAAATCCAGAGCCGCTTCCGCAACGAACGGCACCGGGCGGGCGTGAACCTGATTTACACCTCCAATTGGTACACCGACAAAATCAGCACGGTTTTCCGGGCCAGTAACCTCACCATGCCGCAGTTCAACATCCTGCGCATTTTGCGGGGGGCCTCGCCCCAGCCGGTGTCGGTCAAATACATCCGCGAGCGCATGCTGGACAAGATGTCGGACGTGTCGCGGCTGGTGGAAAAGCTGCGCGAAAAAGGTTGGGTAAACCGCCACGAGTGCCCCGAAGACCGCCGCAACGTTAACATTACCCTCACCCCGGCCGGGCAAAGTTTACTGGCCCAACTGGACACCCTGATGGAAAGCCAGGAAGCCACGTTCGCCACCCTGACCGATGCCGAGCTACGCCAGCTCAACCACCTGCTGGATAAGCTACGGGGCTAGTTACGGTTCGCAAATTTTAGCTTGGCCCCTTGGCAATCCCGGCTTAATACGCCATCTTTGCAGCCCGTTTTGCCCCGCTAGGGAAGCCAAACGGCCAAAGGAGGTGTTATCCATGCTGATCATCAACATTAAAGAGAACGAGTCGATTGACAAAGCGTTGAAGCGTTTCAAGAAGAAATTCGAGAAAACGGGTGTTCTGCGCGAGTTGCGTTCCCGCACGGCTTTTACCAAGCCTTCGATCAAAAAACGCACTACTAAGCTCCGCGCCATTTATCGCTTGAAGACTTACGGCCCCGACGCGACCGAGTCCTAAAGTGCTCCGTTTCCCCATGTAATATTTGCCCTTGGCCCAACCGCCAAGGGTTTTTTGTTGGCCCTGGGCAACCGCTTGCCGGGGCAGCCCAAATAAAAAACGGGCGGCTGCCTCAGCAACCGCCCGTGGGCATCCGATCTTTCAGTTCGGCCTAAATTCCTTGGCAATTAGTTGTAAAATCCTAAAAACCAATACATTAAAAGTCGGGGTGAGAGGATTCGAACCTCCGGCCTCCACGTCCCGAACGTGGCGCGCTAACCGGGCTGCGCTACACCCCGCTGGTGCTTCGGGCGGCAAAATTAGCCCGTTTGGCCGTAACCCCAAAATTAATAACGCCGCCAAGGTTGAGCTTGACTACCCACCTAGGCAATTTGCCTAAAAATGAATACTTTAGCCCATATTTAGGTAAACAGTGAGGCCGCCAAGGTTTCCCATTACCTTAAAACCCTATTAATCAGCTACTTTTTATTCCCCTCAATCTACACGATGATGATGAGGTTCTACCCAATAATGCTGGCGGTTGGTTTAATGGGGCTAAGTATCCGGCCCGCTTTGGCGCAGGATCCCCAATTTACCCAGTTTTACCACTCCCCGCTGTATTTGAACCCGGCGTTTACCGGTACCACCGAACAATACCGGGTGGCGGGCAACTACCGCTACCAATGGACGGGCCTGGGGGCCAACTTCCACAGCACCACCGTGGGGTTCGATTACAACGCGGCCGAAGCCCGCAGCGGGTTTGGGCTGCTGCTGCACCACGACCGGGCCGGGCAATTGGGCCTCAACACCACCGGGCTTAATGCCCTGTACTCGTTTTTGGTGCCGCTGAGCCGGGCTTGGCAATTGCGGCTGGGCGTGCAGGGCGGGCTGGCCAACCGCCGCCTCGACTTTTCCGACTTGGTGTTTGTGAGCCAGGTGCGCCCCGGCGAGCCTAACGTGTGGGAAGGCCCCGCCGGCGGCTCGCGCTGGTACACCAGCTTTGGGGCGGGGCTGGCGGTTTACAATACCAACTTTTGGCTGGGCGCGGCGGTCCACCACCTCAACCAACCCGACCTGGCCTTATTGCCCGGCGAAGCTTCGGGGCTGCCCCTGAAAATATCGGCCCACGTGGGCGGCAACCTGGAAGTGGGCACCCTTAACGGGGCATTTTACTTATTGCCCGCCGTGCTTTACAAGCAGCAAGGCGCGGCCCGCCAGTTAGATGCCGGGCTGCGGATCGCTTTTGAGCGCACTCCGCTGGTGTTGGGGGCGTTTTACCGGGGCCTACCGTTGCTCCAAAGCTTTGGCCAGCCCAGCCAAGATGCGCTGGCGGCCACGGTGGGGCTGCGGTGGGGCGCCCTCAGTTTCGGCTACAGTTACGACCTTACCATTTCCGGGTTGCAGCGGTACTCCGGCGGCTCGCACGAACTGGCCCTGGTGTACCAGTGGGGCAGCCAGCGCACCCGCCGCCTGCGCGGGGTGGCCTGCCCGCTGTACGAGCGGCCGCTCCAGGGTAGCCCCAACTGGCAATAAGCCCCCAGGGCGGTTCCGAGCAATTGTGAGGGCACACCCACCTCACCTCCCAAGCTCAAACCTTACGCCCCGCCCCGGCAAGGCCGCCCCCTACCAAATCTACGCCCGTTTTTTGCCTTTTCGCCCGCCGGGTGCGTACTTTGCGTTTCGTTTTTAAGCCACACTTGGCCAAAAAGTCGGTATTACCCAAGTTAGGGCCAATCCGCCCGTGGCCAACGCCACGACTGGGCATCTTCCACACTTTGACCACCAGTTTGCCACTGCACAAAAGGGAACCAACGGGAATGAAAGAAAAGATTGATATGACGCGGATCCCCCAGCACATTGCCGTGATCATGGACGGCAACGGGCGCTGGGCCAAAAAGCAGGGCATCGCCCGGGTGTTCGGCCACAAAAGCGCGGTCAAAGCGGTGCGGGAAATCATCGAGGGCTCGGCCGAACTAGGGGTAAAATACCTCACCCTCTACGCTTTCTCTACCGAAAACTGGACCCGGCCCAAGGAGGAGATCAATGCCCTGATGCAACTGTTGGTAACCACCATCCGCAAGGAAACCCCTGATCTGATCAAAAATAACATCCGCCTTAACTCCATTGGCGACGTGAGCACCCTGCCGCCCGACTGCCAACTGGAACTGGCCCAGGCCATCCAGGAAACCCAGGGCAGCACCGGCACCACCGTAACCTTGGCCCTGAGCTACAGCGGCCGTTGGGAAATCCTCAACGCGGTAAAACTCCTCGCCGCCGACCTTCAGGCCCAAAAAATTAAGCTAGAAGACCTCAACGACCGCACTTTTGCCAACTACCTGAATACCTATAACCTACCCGATCCCGAGTTGATCATCCGCACCAGTGGCGAAATGCGCATCAGCAATTTTTTGCTCTGGCAAATTGCCTACTCGGAATTCTTTTTCACTGATATTTATTGGCCCGATTTCCGTAAGCCCCACTTGTACGAGGCCTTGCTGGCCTACCAATCGCGCGAGCGCCGTTTTGGTAAAATCAGCGAACAATTGGTGCAACCTTAAACAACCATTAGGCATCTGGGCTTTGTAACTAGCCCAAACGAGTGCCCCACTCCCGTTTATGAAGAAATTATTTTTTGTTGCCCTGATGATCGCGGTGGCCGCCAGTGCCCAAGCCCAAATTGGCGTGGGCCTGCGCAACCGCAACCGCCAGCAAAGCACCAATGGGGTGGACTACGCCCGCCCCCGCGAGTACAAAATCGCGTCGGTAACCGTTACCGGGGCCGACTTCCTGGACCGGGACGCACTCATCTCCATGTCGGGCCTGAAGGTGGGCGACCGGGTAAAGGTGCCCGGCGAAGACATTAGCAACGTGATCCGCAAGCTCCACAAGTCGGGCCTGGTGAGCGACGTGGCCGTTACCATCACCAAATTTGAAGGCGAAAACGTGAACCTCAACATCGCGGTGCGCGAGCGGGCCCGCCTGAGCCGCTGGGTATTCGAAGGCATTGGCAAGGGCCAGCAAGAAACCCTGAGCGATAAAATCAAACTCATCAAAGGCCGCATTATCAACGATGCGCTCATCAGCACCACCCAAAACAAAATCCGCAAACATTACGAAGAGAAGGGCTTCCGCAATTCCGACATCCAAATTGTGCAGCGGAAAGACACCGTTTATGGCCGTAATTCCAACTACGCCTACCTGCTGGTCAAGATAAAGAAAGGCCCCAAAGTGCGCATCCAAAGCATTGAAACCGAGGGGATTGAAAAAATGAAGGTAGCCAAAGTGCTGCGCAAGATGAAGAAAACCAAGGCCAAAGGTTTTCAATTGGCCAAAATCTTCACCCCTTCTAAATTTATCAAAGAAGAATTTGAGAAAGACAAGGGCCTCATTCTGGAATTTTACAACAAAAACGGCTTCCGTAACGCCACTATCGAGCACGACACCGTGTACGACGTGAGCAAAGAAGCCGTGGCCATCAAACTTAAAATCCACGAGGGCAACAAATTTTACTACCGCGACATCAAATGGGTGGGCAACTACGTGTACTCGGATACGCTGCTCAATAAAGTATTGGGCATTGCCAAGGGCGACGTGTATAACCCCGAAGAACTGAACAAACGCCTCAACTTTAGCCCCACCCAGCAAGACATCACCTCGTTGTACATGGACGACGGCTACCTGTTTTTCAACATCACTCCGGTGGAGGTACAGGTGGACGAAGACTCGATCGACGTAGAGATGCGCATTTACGAAGGCGAGCAGGCCAACATCAACAAAATTGTGCTCAAGGGCAACACCCGCACTAGCGACCACGTGGTGCTGCGCCAAATCCGTACCCTGCCGGGCAGCAAGTTTAGCCGTGCCGACCTGATCCGTACCCAGCGCGAACTGGCCACCCTGGGTTATTTCGACCCGGAAAAAATCGGCATCAACCCCGTGCCCAACATGGCCGACGGGACGGTGGACATCCATTTTCAAGTAGAAGAAAAACCAAGCGACCAAATCGAGCTTTCCGGTGGCTGGGGCGGCGCGTTCGGCTTTGTGGGCACGCTGGGCCTGGTGTTCAACAACTTCTCGGCCCGGAAGTTAACCGACCTGAAATCGTGGAAACCCCTGCCCCAAGGCGACGGCCAGCGGCTGCAGTTGCGCCTCCAGGCCAACGGCCGGTTTTTCCAAAACTACTCCATTACCTTCACCGAACCTTGGATGGGCGGGCGCAAACCCCACTCGTTCACCATCAGCCTCAACCACTCGGTGTCGCGCCAGCCCGCTGGCGGGTTTGGGGGCGGCTTTGGCCGGGGCGGCTTCGGGGGTGGTTTTGGGGGTATTGGTGGTTTCGGCGCTGCTCTGGGCGGCTCGCTGCAAATTACCGGGGCCACGGTCAGCTTTGGCCGGATGCTCAAAGTGCCTGACGACTGGTTTAGCATGACCAATTCGCTCAACTACCAGTATTACAGCCTGATCGATTTCCCCGGTTTTGGGGCGGTTAGAGACGGTAGGTTCAACAACTTGACTTTCAACACCACCCTGGCCCGCAATAGCGTGGACAACCCGCAGTACCCACGCGAGGGCGCCAACGTGAGCCTGAGCGTGAGTGCCACCCCGCCTTATTCGGTGTTCACGGGCAGCCAAGAGGCCCTGGCCAATGGCACCACCCAGTGGATCGAGTACCACCGCTGGATGTTCGACAACACCTGGTTCCTTAAAATCGCGGGCAACCTGGTGCTACGGGCCAGTGCCCACATGGGCTTCATGGGCCGCTACAACCCCAGAATCGACACCAGCCCGTTCGAGCGGTTTGTGCTGGGCGGCAGCGGGCTTACCATCAACAACTTCCTACTCGGCACGGAGATCATCGCCTTGCGCGGCTACCAAGACAACTCGCTACGCCCCCTCGAGCCAGACGGCAACGGCGGCCTGATCTACGACCGCAATGGCTCGGGCGGTATCGTGTATAACAAATACGTGATGGAGCTTCGTTACCCGGTATCGCTGAACCCCTCGGCCACCATTTTTGGGCTGGTGTTTGCCGAAGGTGGCAACAACTGGGGCTCGTTCCGGGACTTCAACCCGTTTGATCTCAAGCGTTCATTGGGCGTAGGGGCCCGCATTTTCATGCCCGCCTTCGGGTTGCTGGGTATCGACTGGGCCTACGGTTTCGACCAAATTCCCGGTGCCCCCGGAGTTAACGGCAGCCAATTCCACTTTACTATTGGCCAGCAGATCCGTTAATACGCCCTATTTTGGAAAAAAGACCTTAATTTTGGAAAAACCGGGCGCGGTATCGGTAGGATTTAGGTCGTCCTTGCGCCCGTGCGTCCTTCCCCCCATCCGTCCATTTGGCTCCTTGTTACCCAACCATCAAGTTTTAATTTTATGAAAACTCGCATCATCGCCCTAGCCTGCGCTTGGTTGTTGGCCGCGCCGGTTTGGGGCCAACGGTTTGGTTACATCGACTCACAGGTGATTTTGGAAAAATTGCCTGAATATGGCCAGGCCGAGCGCGAACTGGCCAGCCTTACCGAGCAATGGAAAAAGGAACTGGCCGACAAACAGGCGGCCTTACTCAAGGCCAAAGTGGATTTTGAGGCGGAAAAGGTGCTACTCACCGACGATCTGCGCAAGCAACGCCTGGAAGAAATCGCCAAAAAAGAAAAAAGCCTATTGGAAGGCCAAACCGCCATTTTTGGCTACGACGGCCTGTTGTTCAAAAAGCGGGACGAATTGATGAAACCTCTGATGGAACGGGTGTTTGCCGCCGTGGAAAAAATCGCCCGCAAGCGCAAGCTCAGCTTCATTTTCGACAAGGCCAGCGACCTGAGCATGGTGTTCGCTGACCCGGTGCACAATTATACCGAGAACGTGATGGAAGAACTGGGCATTGCCGAGCGCAATGCCGAAGCCTCTCAAGAAACCGTTAACCCGAGCGGGGGCGGTCAACCAACGGGCGGGGGTAAAACCTCGGGTACCCCAGCGGGCGGTAATAGCCTGGGCCAGCCTAACCCGAGCGGGCAGACCGCCCCCAAAACCCAGGCCAACCCCAACCCCGGCGGGCAGACCGCCCCCAAAACCCAGGCTAATCCCAACCCCAGCGGGCAGACCGCCCCCAAAACCCAGGCTAATCCCAACCCCGGCGGGCAGACCGCCCCCAAAACCCAGGCTAATCCCAACCCCGGCGGGCAGACCGCCCCCAAAACCCAGGCCAACCCCAGCCCTGGAGGGCAGACTGCGCCTAAGCCAAACCCGCAAACCAAACCTAGTGGCCAAACCGCTCCCAAGCCCAATAACCAAAATTCCCCGGCCCCTAAACCCAAACCGCAACCCAAGCCCAACGGAAATTAAGGGGTGCGTTTTTGCGCTTTTTGCCAAACTTAGAGCGAATAGTCCACACTTTGTTTTACCGAAAGTGGCTTAAAAACCCTAAAATAAGCCTATATTTGCCCCAATTGATTGCGTCACGGCTGCTCAAGGCTTTTCCCTGTAATTTGGTGCGTTTATTGTAATATCTGTGGCGAATCTCAACCTTTTTATTCTCTAAAATCCAATTAGCAAGTACACATGAAAAAGCAATTGATCGGCGTGCTCGCCGTGGCGTTGACACTGGTAAGTACCGTAACCTGGGCGCAAGCCAAGGTGGGTTACACCAATGCTGACTTGATTTTGAGCGCGCTGCCCGAAGCCAAGACCATTGAAGCTGAGCTGAAGACCTACTCGTCGCAGATCCAGGCCGAAATGGACAAGAAGCAACAGGAGGCCCAAAAGAAATACCAAGAATACATGCAAGCCGTGCAAGGCGGCAACCTGGCCCCCAGCATACGCGACGCGAAGGAAAAAGAAATCCAAGCGTTGCAGCAGGGGCTGCAAGAGTTCCAAGAAAAGGCCCAGCAAGACGTGCAGGCCAAGCAGCAAGCCCTGCTCTCGCCGGTGTACGACAAAATCCAAGACGCCATTGACGAGGTGGCCAAAGCCGAAAACTTTGACTTTATCATCACCTCTAACGCCGGGGCCGTACCCATTTTGCTCTACGCCAAAGATGAGTATGACATCACCAACAAAGTGATTGTAAAGCTGGGCGGCAAACCCATTGACAAAACTGCGCCCCCGGCGGCCAACCAAGGCGGCACTGGCGGCAACAACCAAGCGGGCGGCAACAAGCCTGCCACCAACCCGGCCGGCCAAGGTAACAAACCCAAAACTGGCGGCAACTAGCGGCAGCCGCTTCCCCATCGAGATCCCGCTTTGTTAGCCAAGGCGGGATTTTTTACAAAACCAACTGCTCAAGTCAAGCCGTTGCAACCTTTCCGTTGGTTTTGGCATCTAACCTAGTAACTACTTTTATCCAACTTTGGCGGCCCGGCCGCCCATTTTCCATGAAACACCTTTTACTCGCAGTTTTGGGCCTCTGGCTGGGCACGCACCCATTGGCCGCCCAAATGAAAATTGGCTACACCAACCCCGAAGCCATTTTGGCCGCCCTGCCCGATGCCAAAAAAGTGGAGGCCGAACTGAAAGCCTACCAAACCCAGATTGAGACCGAACTGAAGAAGAAGAATGACGAACTGCGCACCAAAATGGAGGCGTTCCAGAAAATTGACCAAGTAAACACGCCCGTAGCCGTTTACCAGGCCAAGGCCAAGGAACTCCAAACGCTGCGCACCGGCTACGAAGAGTTTTTGGGCAAGGCCGAAGAAGACATGCAGGCCAAACAAGCCAGTTTGCTGGCCCCCATCTCCGAAAAAATCGAGAAGGCCATTACCGAAGTGGCCAAGGCCGAAGGGTTTGATTACGTGTTCAACACCTCGGCCGGAGGCACCCCCATCCTGCTCTTCGCCAAAGACACCCAAGAGATCACCAACAAAGTAATCGTGAAACTGGGGGGCACGCCCATTACCCAAAGCGCGATGAAATAGGGCTAAATGACTTAATGATTGCCTGATTAAATGATTGTTTGCTTTGGTTATCAGTCATTTATATCGTGAAGAATCGACAATTACTTCTGTTATAGCCTGTTGAAGAACAAAAACACCCCAAGGGTTTCAGAAACCCTTGGGGTGTTGAGTTATTCTAATAAAATCAATTGGCTGATTCTTCCATGACCTTTAGCATGATTTTCAACTCGCGGTAGCTAAGGGGTGAATACCAATTTATCCTTATTTCCCCAGGATGACTAATATGCACCATAGAGTTTAACTCTTCATCAGCGGCCAACATGCCCAACTTCCTTAACTTCTTTCTCACGACCTCATTATCTACTTTCCCCATTCTCTGCTGGATTTTTTCAGCCAAGGCTCGCTTGTTCGCAGGTGTAGCTTCCGGGTCTAGGGCATCCTCCGCCTCTTGTTGTATTTGATGTTGACGCACACGATCGTAAAGTTCCCGATTGTTTTGCTCCAACCAAGCCATATTTTGCTGTGCAATTTGATGTAGTTCTTCGGTCCTTTTGGAATGCATTTGCCCCTGCCGATCTTGCAGCTCAAAAAGCCGTTGGTGCAGTTCCGCCTCTTTCTCGGCCAGGCCAGCTTCCAGTTCCGCCATTTTCTCGGCCCGT
>JALONO010000309.1 GCA_025454895.1 Bernardetiaceae bacterium | reverse complement strand
GGGGTGCCGCACAGCAGGCTCTCGCTAATCACGTTGGGCAAGTTTTCGGCCAGCGAGGGCATCACGAAAACGTCGGCGGCCGAGTAGGCCAGGGCCAGCAGCCGCTCATCGGCCACCAGGCCCAGCGGCAGCACCGGGTAGCGGAAGGCGGGCAGGTCTGGCCCGGGGGCCCCGATGGCGCACAGCGCCAGGTCATCGGCGGGGTGGGCCAATTGCGCCAACGCTTGCACCAGCAATGGGAAGCCCTTGCGTTCGTTGCCGAGCGAATTGGCCACAAACAGCAGCACTTTACCCTGAAGGGGCAAACCAAGGGCTTGGCGGGCTACGGCTTGGTCCACCGGGCGGAACACCCGGCCGTCCACCCCGTTGGGGATGTGCCAGTGCCGGAACCGGGCGAATACCTGGCTGCCCTCGGCCAGTTGTTTGAGCCAGGCCGAGGGGCTTACCAAATGCAGTTGGCCTGGGGACAACTTGGCCAGCACTGCCTGCTTGCGGGCGAGCATCCGTTGGCTCCAGTTGGCGAACGCCGGGCTGGGTAACTGCGGGCAGGCTTGACAGGCGCGCTGGTAGCCCAGGCACTCGTCGGCGTGGTGGCAGCCGCCCGTGAACGCGCTCATATCGTGCAGGGTCCACACCACCCGCTTGGCCGGATAGCGGGCGGCTAGTTGGGCAAAAAAACTGAAGTAATCCACAAACTCGCTCACATAGTGCAAGTTAAGGATGTCAGCTTGCTGAAACTGCGGGGTTTGGGTTACGTCGATGGGGGCGGCGGGCCACGAAAAAAACTCCCGCCCCGGGGGCCGCACCTGTTGTAATTGCCGCAGTTGGCGGTAATAATAAAACGAGCGGATTTTGCCGTTGACCGCCGCCGCCCAACCCTTGGGCAAGGCGTTGTAAGTGGAGTGGGCGGTAATGCCGGGCGAGCTACGGTCCAGCGTGAGCAGGGCCGACGGCCAGCCTGCCTCGCGCAGGCCCGTGTGCAAGCGCACGCAGGCGCGGGCGGCCCCGCCCAGGCCATCGTAAGTAGAAATGTGCAAAACGCGCGGCCGATTTTCCAAAATCAAGGGGGCGGGGACTGACCGCCGGGCAAAAATCAAAAAACCAAGCCAAAAAAGTGGATAGTTACCCCAAGTCAGCTGCCGTAAAATACCTTGGCGGCTTAGCGATCGATATTCTTGAACGGATCACCCCTCCCTCAACCCGCCGCTTTGGCCGACGGCACTACCGCCACCGTGAGGCGGCTCACGCACACCAGTTTACCTTCTTCGTTGGTGATTTTGATTTCCCATACTTGGGTGCTGCGCCCCACGTGCAGCGGGCTGGCTTGGCCGTACACAAAGCCGCTGGTTACCCCGCGCAGGTGGTTGGCGTTGATCTCCAGGCCCACGCAATGGAAGCCTTCCGGGGCGGCCATCCAACCGGCCACGCTGCCCAAGGTTTCGGCCAGCACCACCGAGGCCCCGCCGTGCAGCAGGCCCATGGGCTGTTGGGTACGGTGGTCTACGGGCATCCGGGCCTGCACAAAGTCAGGCCCCAACTCGGTAAACTCGATGCCCAAGTGCTGGGCCATGCTGGACCGGCCTGGGGCATTCAACTCACTCAATGTGAATTTTTTGATAAACATGACCAAGGTAAGATAAAATTATTTTTGGTTTCAAATTTGCTATCTTAATTTTGTGCGATCGACAAATTGTATTTTTTTGGGTCAACTGCTGAACTAGAAAATTGTACAATTCGGTAGGCCAATATTCCTTAATGATCTCATCTGCAACTCTTTACTAGCCTGGGTGATTTTACCAGGGCCTATCAGTCAACCAACTAAATTGAAAAGTAAGAAAATCTACCTAATCCGCCACGGCGAAACCGAATTTAACAAAAAAGGGCTGGTACAGGGCAGCGGCATTGACTCCAATTTAAATCCACTGGGCCACGCCCAGGCTCAAGCCTTTTTCGCGCACTATGAGCACCTACGGTTCGATAAAATCTACGTGTCGGGCCTGAAGCGCACCCAGCAGAGCGTTCAACCCTTTATCGACCGGGGCGGGGCGTTTGAGCGGCTGCCCGGCCTCAACGAGTTAAGCTGGGGCATCAAAGAAGGCAAGCCTTTGCAAGCCGACGATAACATGCAGCACTACTACATGTTGGAAGCCTGGCGCGAAGGTATGTTGGACGTGAAAGTGGAAGGCGGCGAAAGCCCCCTCGAGGTACAAGCCCGCCAACGGGTAGCCCTGGCCCACATCATGGCCCAAACCCACGAAGAGCTGATCTTGATTTGTATGCACGGCCGGGCCTTGCGCATATTTCTGTGCCTGTTGCTCGACCTTGACCTTAAAGACATGGATCAGTTTGAGCACTCCAATCTAAGTTTGTACGTGTTGCACTACCAGCACGGGAGCTTTCGCATCGAGTTGGCCAACCAACTGGGCCACCTGGCGCACTTGACCCCTGGGCCGGTGCAGGCTCATTAGCCGCCGGTTTAAGTCAGCTTTTTGGCCGATGGCGAGCGCGAGTTTTCGCTCAATAAGGCGGATGCCACGAAAAATGACCTGGACAGCCGAGCCAATTTTATAAAAAGGGTCGTTGTACTTTTTAGGATATTAAAACGAAAATAGACCTCTTGCACATTACCCGCACTCGGTTCAAAATTTCGTCACCTCTCCAACGGGGAGGGACAGGATGGGGCCAAAAAGGGCGGATTTTGAACTAAAATTCGGCCTTACACCTAGCCAGAAATCTAATCTGCAAGAGGTCTAATCCACCCTCACGGCTGTTTCACAAACTCATAGCCAGTGTACTCGATAAAATCGGCCACGAAAAGTTCAAAGCCTGCCACCTTGCCTTTTTCTACTTTAAAAGGCAGCACTTTGATGCCCATGGTCGGGTCGGAGTAGGTGCAGAGGAAGCGGTGGCCGTCCAGATGCTCCAATTTGCCGGTCATGGCATGGTGTTGCAGGCGCAATACCAAATGGGAACCATTGGCTTCCAACTTGGCCCAGCCGTACACCGGGTGGGTGTAAGTGCCCGCAAAAGTGGCCAGCGGCAGGCTAGGCGGGCGTTTCAGGGCCACGCTGTCGCGCAGGGCTTGGCGCAGGGCCTTCTCGGCGGTTTCGGCTTGCCGGTATTGTTGAAAATACCGCTCGTCGTGATGGAGGTAAGGCAGGCCCAGGGCCACGGTGAGCAGGTCGCGCTTCAGGCTTTCGTAAAACGAATTGCTATCGGTGTTGGTGAGCACTACGATGCCCAGCCGTTCTTCCGGCACCAGGGTAACCGAGGTAACAAAACCGTTGACCCCGCCCGTGTGCGACACCACCTCGCGGCCGTGGTAGTCTTCCAACATCCACCCCAGGCCATACAATTGGTAGTGCTGACCGGGGGCCCGGCTGCGGCCCATGATCGATTGCGGTTGGCGGGTGCGCTCAATGGCCGGGTAGGGGATCACCGTTTGGCCTTGGTACCGCCCGCTGTCAAGCAGGGCCAGCAGCCAGTGGCTCAGGTCGTTTACTGACGAGGCGATGCTGCCCGCGGGCGACAGGTTGTCGATGTTGGCCCACGGGATGGCCTGCAACCGGCCCTCAAACACCGAATGGGGCCGGGCCAGGTTGTCGGCTTTTTCGGCCTCGACCGAGGTGGCCAGGGTGCGGGTCATTTGCAGGGGCTGGAAAAACCGTTGCCGCATAAAATCGGCCCAAGGCAGGCCGCTGGCCGTGCGCAGGCACTCGCCCGCCACCACGTAGCCCGCATTGGTGTAGCCCCAGCGGGTGCGCAGCGGATAGGCGGGCTTCAGTTGGCCAAACTTTTGGATCACCTGGGCCGGGGCCAGGGTGGAGGTCCAATACATGAAGTCGCCTTGGAAGGTGGCCAGGCCCATGCGGTGGCTCACCAGGTCGGTGAGCACCAGGTGCTGGGCCACCCAGGGGTCCTGCATGGTAAAACCGGGCAACCATTTTTGCACCGGGTCCCGGAGGTTCCACTTTTTTTCGTGTTCTAACCAGGCCAGGGCGGTGCCGGTAAACGCCTTGGTGTTTGACCCGATCATGAAAAGCGTGTTGGCATCCACCGGGGCAGCCTGGCCCATTTGCCGGGTGCCGAAGCCTTGGGCCAGCAGCACTTGCCCATCTTTGACCACGCACACCGCCGCGCCGGGGATTTGCCAGCGTTGCAGCCCCCGGCTCAGATAAGCAGGTAAGCTGTCGCGCAGAAAGTTTGGCAGCGGCTGGGCCACGGTGGGG
>JALONO010000308.1 GCA_025454895.1 Bernardetiaceae bacterium | reverse complement strand
CTCGCCCAAATATTCGGAAAACCTGTTTGTGATGATGTGGAAAACCCGCAGCATCTACAACAGCATTTTGCGGGGCAAGGCCCAAATTGAGGAGCGGTTTAAACGCAACCTGCCCCATTGGGCTTTTATGGAACGCCTGGGCGACAATTGGATGTCGCGCGCGGGCTGGGGCGTGGCCTACATCGTTTTCTACGCATTTTTTGCCACCGAGTGGTGGATGTACCTGCTGCTGCCCGTCCATTTTATGATGGGGCCGGTACATGGGGAACTTCCTGCCGTTCGACTTTTTGATGTTCGGCGAAAGCTACCACAACAACCACCACAAGTTTGGCGGCCGGGCCAATTTTGGCATCAAATGGCACGAACTTGACCCCGCCTACCCCATCATTTTGTTGTTCAACAAACTGCGGGTAATCAGGCTCAAAAAAAATAACGACGCCAACTACATGTAACCTGGGGCCTTATCCCAATCCAGAGCCGCCCAATTGTGCTATAAAAACAGTTAGGCGGCTTTTTCATGACCTGCTCGGAAGACCCGCTTGATCACGCTATTGCCAAACGTAGGGGCGGGCCTTGTGCCCGCCCTAGTAGCCGATGAACGCCCATCCACCACCACCCACAAGGGCTATCGCCTACTGGATCAACTCCCCAAAATCGGGCTTTCCAAAGCTGAGGGTTTGACGCCGAAATTGCCCAAAAGCGGCTTGTTGCATCGCGTTTTAAGCAGCTATTTCGGTTTTCTTACGGGTTAATCCCGTGGTCCACTTTTATCTAATCTATTGTAAATCAAGAAAAAATCATGCAATCATGCAATCATGCAATCATGCAATCATGCAATCATGCAATCATGCAATCATGCAATCATGCAATAGAGTTTTTGCATATTGAAAATCAGATAGTTGATTGAAATTTGCCTATTGTCCGCCACCTCCTACGCGCTCCAAAGTTGCGTCTCCTCCCCGACGGACGACCAAAAGCGAATGAGCTTTTGGGGCGAGCTTGTGCTGCTGGCCAGGGTGGGGCCAAAAAGAGTTAAATTTAGACAATTTTTCTATCAAAGAGTTTTTTAATGATATTTATTGCAAAAAACTATTTAACCCACCTGTCTTGGCCCCACCCCAACCCCTCCCCGTCGGGCAGGGGTGATCCCTTCTATTTTTGGCGGCTCGAACATTTGCATCCAGTTTGGCACGTTCAAAAGCTCAAAATTGGCTTTGCGTCTTAGCGGCTTTGCGAGAAATATTTTGAACGGATCACCCCTGCCCGTCGGGGAGGGGCTTCCTCCGAATTCAGCTAAAATGTTCATTATCAACACGCAAAAACTCTAATCATACAATCATTTCAACCTAAGGGCCTCACTTGATCTGCCAGCGGCGCAGTTGCACCGCCCGCCAGGCCGTAACGCCCACCACCACCAGCGACATGGCCCCACCAAACAGCACCGAACCCACCGGGCCGAGCAGCCGGGCCGCCACCCCCGATTCAAAGGCCCCGATCTCGTTCGATGAACTGATGAAAATGCCGTTGACCGCGCTCACCCGGCCTTTCATGGTTTCCGGGGTGAGCAGTTGCATCAGGGTGGCCCGCAGCACGGCGCTCACGCTGTCGGTAATGCCCGTGAGCAGCAGCATCAGCAGCGACAGCCAAAAGTTTTGCGACAGGGCAAACCCGATGGTGGCCAGCCCGAAACCGCCCACGGCCCAGAGCAGCACCCGCCCGGCGTTGCGTTTTACGGGGCGGTAGGCCAGGTAGAGCATCATCACCACCGAGCCAACCGCCGGGGCGGAGCGCAACAGACCCAGGCCCTGGGGGCCTACCAGCAAAATATCCTTGGCAAAAATGGGCAGCAGGGCGGTGGCCCCGCCAAACAGCACGGCAAACAAATCGAGCGAGAGGGCGGCCAGCATCACCTGGTGGCCAAACACGAAGCGCAGGCCCTCGGCCAGGCGGCCCCAGATGCTTTCGCCGGGGGGCGGGGCGGCGGGCGCGGGCTGGGGGGCGATGGCCAGGCAGGCGGCCAGCCCGGCCACCACCAGCAGGCATTGCAGCCCGTAAGCCGTTTGGATGCCCAGCCAACCGTACACCAGCCCCGCCAGGGCCGGGCCGCCCACCATCCCGGCTTGCCACACGGTGCTGTTCCAAGTAGCCGCGTTGGCAAAATGCGCGCGGTCAACCAATTGGCTCATCAGGGCAAAATTGGCCGGGCCTAAAAACCCCCGGGCCAGGCCGGTGGCAAACACGGCAAAATAGATGGGCCAGGTAGCGGCCAGGCCCCATTGGGCGGCCCACTGCGGATAAAAGGCCAACGAGGTGCTGGCCAACGCCAACGAACTCACCAAAAACAGCACAATGGTGCGCCAAATAATGGCCCGGCGGGGGTAAATATCGGCCAGGTGGCCGGCAAACAACATAATGCCGATGGACGGCACGGCTTCCACCAAGCCCACCAAGCCCAGGGCCAGGGGGTCGTTGGTGATTTTGTAGAGCTGCCAGCCCACCACCACGGCCTGCATTTGGATGGCCACCGTCATGCACAGCCGCATCACGATGAAAAGCCGGAAGTTGCGCCCGCGCAGGGCCGCGTAAGGATCGTGCGGAATGGCCGGAACCGACATTGAAAAAATGGGTTGCTCGCCCCAGGCAAAAATATTCCTCGGGCCTTTTACCATCGGGGGCACGGTTTCCCCCCTCGCCAAGGCCCTAAAGTTTTTTCGCTAAGGCTTAAAGGGTTAATTTTCCCCCAAAGCTAGTCCCTTTGGGCCGCTTGCCCGGCTCCATTTGGCAAAAAGGCCCGGCGGCACGTATTTTAAGGCCGCGCCCCGCCCCTAGCCAGTCACCGAAACCGTAAACCACCGCATTGCCATGAACCCACCCGTTACCCGCAAATACCTGCGGCTGGTGCAAAACGATCCCTGGTTGGCCCCCTACGCCGCCCACCTGGCCGACCGCTTTTTGCGTTTCCACAACCTGCTGTTCGAGCTAGAGGCGCAGTTTGGCAGCCTGTACGAGTTTGCCAACGGCCACCAGTACTTTGGCCTCCACCGCAACGAAGCCCGGGGCGGCTGGGTGTACCGCGAGTGGGCACCCGCCGCCCAAAGCCTGCACCTCATCGGCGATTTTAACGACTGGAACCGCACCAGCCACCCCTTGACCAAGGTAAAAAACGCCCCTTGGGCCGGGGTTTGGGAGCTTTTTTTGGACGATAAAACCCACCGCCAGCGGCTCGCGCACGGCAGTTTGTACAAAGTGCTGGTCAAATCGGCCCAGGGCGAGTTGGAGCGCATCCCGGCCTATGTACGCCGCGTGGTGCAAAACGAGCAAACCAAGGACTTTGCCGCCCAATGGTGGCACCCGGCCCCCTTGCCCGCCCCGGCCGCGACGGAAAAAGAGCTTCCCGCCTCGGCAAAAACCGCTTCCCCGGAGCCAGCACCCGCTCCGCCCGCTTGGTTTGATACCTCCGCCATTGCCCAGCAGTTGCTCATTTACGAAGCCCACGTGGGCATGGCCCAAGAGCGGGCGGGCCTGGGCACCTACCGCGAGTTTGCCGACCTGATTTTGCCGCGCATCAAAGCGGCAGGCTACAACGCCATCCAGCTCATGGCCGTGGCCGAGCACCCGTACTACGGTTCGTTTGGCTACCACGTGTCCAGCTTTTTTGCCCCCTCGTCGCGGTTTGGCCCGCCGGAAGACCTGCACTACCTCATCCAAACCGCCCACGACCTGGGCCTGGCCGTGATCATGGACCTGGTACACTCGCACGCGGTCAAAAACGTGCTAGAGGGGCTGAACCACTTCGACGGCACCGACCACCAGTATTTCCACGGCGGCGGGCGGGGCAACCACCCCGGCTGGGACTCCAAACTGTTCAATTACGGCAAGTGGGAAGTGCTGCAATTCCTGCTCTCCAACGTGCGCTATTGGTTGGAAGAATTCCGGTTCGACGGTTTCCGGTTCGACGGCGTAACCTCCATGCTGTACGTCCACCACGGCAACGTGGCCTTCAACGGCTACCCCGACTACTTTAACGATGCGGTGGACAAAGACGCGGTTACTTACCTGCAACTGGCCAACGCCCTGGCCCACCAAATCAACCCCGGGGCCATCACCATCGCCGAAGACGTGAGCGGCATGCCCGGCCTGGGTGCGCCCATCGAGGCCGGGGGCATCGGCTTCGACTTTCGGCTGGGCATGGGCATCCCCGACTACTGGATCAAGCTGGTGAAGGATCGCCCCGACGAGCAGTGGGACGTGGGCGAGCTATACTACACCCTGCTCAACCGCCGCCGCGACGAGCGCACCGTGGCCTATGCCGAAAGCCACGACCAAGCCTTGGTGGGCGATAAAACCTTGGCATTCAGGCTTATGGACAAAGAAATGTACACCGGTATGAGCATTTTTAGCCCGCCCAGCCTGGTGGTGGACCGAGGGCTGGCCCTGCACCAAATGATCCGGCTGTTCACCATTGCGCTCGGCGGCGAGGCCTACCTGAGCTTTATGGGCAACGAGTTTGGCCACCCGGAGTGGATCGACTTCCCGCGCGAGGGCAACGACTGGAGCTACCAGCACGCCCGCCGCCAGTGGAGCCTGGTCGACAACCGCGACCTGAAGTACAAATTCCTCGGCGACTTTGACCGGGCCATGATCGAGCTGGTGAAAGCAGCCCACCTGCTCGGCACCGAGCCAACCCTTACCAACGAGGACAAACCCGGCCAAACCCTTTGCTTGGCCAAAGCGGGCCTGGTGTTCGTGTTCAACTTCCACCCGGTAAAATCGGTGCCCGACTACCGGTTTTGGGTGCCCCGGCCGGGTAAGTACCACGTGGTGCTCAGCACCGACGAGCCGCGGTTTGGCGGCCACGCCCGCGTGGACCTGGCCACCGAGTTCTTCACCGACGACAAGCAGCACCTCAGCATCTACAACACCAACCGCACGGCCCAGGTGTTCCGGCAGGTAGATTGATGGGCCAAAACCGCTTACCAGCAGCAGGCGCGCCTTTAGCCATCTTGTTAGGGATTTCGACCGATGGCAATGATACGTGCAAAAAATCCCGAAGGGATGTTATGATTATAGACAAACGACGAAAAAAACGGGCAAAACCCTGAAAGGGTGACAGGAAAAATGCCACTCCTTTTGGAGCTTAAAAATTAGAAGTAAACCAAAATCTATCACCTTGACCCGCTCTCAAGGTTGAAACTGTCAAAATTGACAAAGTTTCATTAGACCTCTTGCAGATTAGGTTTTTAGCCGGGTGAAAGCCCGGAATTTTCGCTCGAAATCCGCCCTTTTTTGGCCCCACCCTGGCCAACCGCACTTTCTCGCCCAAAAACTCTCGTTTTTGTCGTCCGTCGGGGAGGGGACGCAATTGCGACCTGAGTACGGCTAATATGCAAGAGGTCTATTGTCGCCAAAACCCCTAAAAGATATGGCTTTAG
>JALONO010000068.1 GCA_025454895.1 Bernardetiaceae bacterium | reverse complement strand
CCATCCATTTGATCCTGTTGGAGATGTTTTCGTGCCCCTCCGCTGGCCCACCAGCTTTGCCCTTTGCCGCCTTGGGGGCTAACTTGCCGCGTTAACGCTTGTTTTTATGGCTGCTTTACTCGCTGGCCACGTCCGGCCCGCCCATTTCGGCATCTTTGTGCGCGACCACGACGCGGCCGTGGCCTGGTACACCCAGGTGATGGGCTGCCAGCGCACCCACGGCTTTTCCATTCCTGGATATGTGGGCAGTTTCCTCACCGGCGGGGGGTTTCAGATCGAGATTGTGCAGGTGCTAGGCCAAACCAGCCCGGAGCCGCCCCCGGTGGACCGCGCCCATTTGGCTTTTTTGGTCGAGGACTTGGACCGCCGTTACGCCCTAGCGAAGTCGCTGGGCCTCACTTTCTTTATCGACCTTACCGACAATCCGGTCATTGGTGCCCGGTTTTTCCATGTCCAAGACCCGGACGGCCACGTGATCGAGTTTATGCAAGCTTACCAGGGCTAGACCCGCCTTATGATCGACTCATTCCAAAATCAAACCCAGATTGCGCATTTCTATCCTGTAAATAATTGATAACCAAGGAAAAAAATCATGCAATCATTAAGTCATTCTAGAAGTATTTTATGCTAAAAATCAACCAAGAGCTTTTGAACAACCTGGTAGCCAAGGCCCAAACGGCCCCCCGGCAACGGATGAACCACAACTTCCACCGCGAGGCCGCCGACCCGATGAACCGGATGCTGAACGCCATGCAGCCGGGCACCTACGTGGCCCCGCACAAGCACCAGCAACCCGACAAGCGGGAGGCTTTCATCATCCTCCAAGGAAAATTATTGGTGGTGGAATTTACCGAAACCGGGCAGGTTACCCAGTGGCTGGTGCTGAGCCGCGAAACGGGCGAATACGGGGTAGAAATACCGCCGCGCACCTATCATACTTTAGTGGCGTTAGAGAATGGAACGGTGGTTTACGAGCTAAAAGACGGGCCTTACGACCCCACCACCGACAAAATTTTTGCCCCCTGGGCACCGGCCGAAGGCGCGCCGGGTACGGACGAATACCTGGCCGGGCTGTTGCGCCTCACCGGCCAAACGGTGGCTAGCGCACCGGCTGCTGAAAAGTAACCGCTGTTTTGAGCGCGGTCTTAGCGGGGAGGACATTTTTTGCCTGGTACTTGTTCACATTGACCAACGCCACGGTGAGTACCATTAAAAAAGGCATTAAAAAAACGAGCAAATATTTGTTGACTTTCATGATTGATAATTGGTTTGTTTAATCGGGAATTTTGGGGTGTTTGACGATAAAAGGCCGCTCCCGATCCGGCTATGACAATCCCAAGAAAAAAAATTTGAAAGAGTTCGCGGGGTTTTTTGTTCAAATCCATATTTTTTCTTACATTTAAAACCTGAGTTGGGCGTATGCGTAAATAGGAAGTTGGATCACGGGCTGTCATAAAATACGGCCGCTAAGTCTTATATAAGCAAAGAACACCCGGAGTGGGAAGCAAATGAAATCCGTTGATTTTGAATCGTTGATCCAAATAGCCGCCCTAGAGGCCAGGCGACGCCAGCTACGGCAAGAAAACGGCAGCCAAGCCGCCTGGGACGAGGTGGAGCGGCTCCGCACGCCCGAGTTTACCGCTGCGGAAGAGGCCCTCCAGCAGGACCCGCTGAGCCACGATGCCGTTGAGGGCCTGGTGCTGTTTTTATTGCACGAAACCCCGGCTGGGCAAAGCGTGCTCCAAACCGCGCAAAACCAAGCCTTCGCCACCGCTTTTAAACGGTACGAGGCCCGCCTCAGCGCCGTGGTCAAGCAAACTTCGTTGCAATTGCGGGCCAAGCGGGCCTGGGGCCGATTTTGGAACCTGGCTTGGTTAGATAGCCTAGTGCCGCGCGAAAATCCTTTTAGGTGGGTGGCCAACTCGGGCGCGTTCGCGCTGGCGGCTTGCGTGGTGCTGCTGGTGGTGGCCACGGTAGCCATCACCCCTGGCTCGGTAGTGAACGGCTACTTGGACCAGCTGCCCAGTGCCCAAACCGGGGGCCACGAAATGGGCGGCGGCCCGGCCTATCAGCCTGCCTTGTCGCCTTTGCAGCAATTATATCAAGCCCAAGATTGGGCCGGGTACTTAGCCCAGTACCAGCAAACTACCTCCCCCAAAGCCGAAGAACAGTTGTGGGCGGGCCTGGCCTTCCTTAAAACCGGCCAACCCGCTCAGGCCGTGGCCGGGTTGCAAAGTGCCCTGGCCACCGACCAGACCGAGGGCGGGGTGCTGCGCGACCAGGTGCGTTACTACCTCATGTTTGCCCTACTACAAAACGGCCAGGCCGACGAAGCCCGCCAGTTGCTCAACCAGATCAGAAGCGAGCCGGATTTCGGCTACCGCCGGCAAGACCTGCAAAGTGCCTGGCTGGGTGCCCGGGTAAAATGGCTAAGCTGGGTGGGCTAACGGTTGGCCTTACCCCGTTGGTCCTCTTGACCAAAGCCTGCCGCTCGGCGGGTTTTTTTATGGCCGAGCCATGCCCGCCCGCCCCAAGGCCGCTCCATTACCACGCTTGGCCTTACACAGGTGAGACCAACCCGCAACTGTTCACTTTTGGGGCGGTCATATGCCTAAACGACGAAAACTTGGGATTATTTGAGGCATTACCAGGTAGTTGGTTGGAAAAAATAACGCCCAGACATTGTTTTTAAAGGCTTTTAATGAAAAAACGAACCGTCGCCTTACTTGGGCCAATAACGTTAAAAGTCATAAAATCATAATTTTTGTAACAGTATGGGTGGAATAACTTGGGATTGTACCAAGTGGCTTTTTTAGGTTCTTACATTGAACTTACGCCAAGTCCTCACAGCGTGTTCCACACTTTTAGTTTAGCCCAGGCGGGTATTACCAACCAATCCGGTTTACCTGCCTTTTTTTAACTTGACCTGATAAAAAGCGAACCGCCGGGGCTGCCTAGCCCCGGCGGTTCGCTTTTTGGCCCAACGGCCAGGTTATTGCCACAAAATCAAATGGAGATTTTACATTCCTGACATAGTAAATAATTGATAATCAAATATATAGCAAATGCAATCGTGCAATCATTTTAGTGTAAGTCATTTGATACTACAATAACCCCAGGGCTTTGGCATCGGGCCAGGACAGCTCGTCGCGGAAGGTCTCGTCGACTTGCTCGGGCGTATCGGGGCGGAGGGTGCGCCAGTAAGCCGTGAGGTGCTGCTGGATGAGCCACTCGCCGCTGATCACCACTTTGAGGCCGCTGGGGTTGCGGCTCACCGCCCGGCGCAGGTGGGCCAGGGCCATTTCCTCGGCGGTGGGGGCATCGGTAATGGCGCGGGCGGCCCGGGCCAGGCCCAGTTCCTTGATGCGGGCGGCCACCTTCTCCGCAATTTTTTTGGCGGTGATGTTGCCGCCGTTGGCCTCGTCCAGCACGGCCTGCCAGGTAGCCTCTTGCAGTTCGGCGGGCAGTTTGGCCAGTTCGCGGGCCTGGCTTTCGGTGCCCGGCACTTGGGCGCAATTGCGCACATTTTCCACCACCCGGTAAGCGTCGATCAACTGGTAGGCCGTGCGACGGGCTATGTTCCAGCGCTCGGCGCAGTAGTCTTCAAAGGTATCGAAGCTTTGGCGGTATAGGCGGCTCTCCTGGATTTCGGCCAAGGCCCGGCCGATCTCGAAATACGCCTTCAGCCCCTGCTCGATCATTTCCTCGCACACCCGGAAGCGTTCTTCTTCGGGCAGGGTTTTCAGGTCGGTGGGGCGGGTGCTAATGCCGCTACCCTGCACCAACACCACGTCGGTTTCGTGGAGCTGGCGCAGCAAGTCGGTGGTAAACTCCTTCTTTTTCTTACTCACAAAAAAATCTTTTTTGGGCAATTATAATGCTTTTTTACGGAATGATGCCCAGAACCGCTAGGCCCTGGTTTCAAGGCATTTGCTTGGCCGATTGGTGCGGATGGGCTAGTTTTGATCAACTGTTTTACCAAACAATCCACATGAACCTCACTGCCTCCGGTGCGCCGTTGCGCCTTACCCGCCGCGAGCTGGAAATTCTGCACATGATCGTGGAAGAGCACTCCAGTCCTGAAATCGCCGAACGCCTGTTTATCAGCCTCAACACGGTGGAAACCCACCGCCGCAACTTGTTCCGAAAAACCGGGGCCAGGTCGGTAGTAGGGTTGGTCAGTTTCGCCTTTAGGCATGGGCTGGCCAAATAATACTTAAATGACTTGATGATGGCATGATTAAATGATTGTTCTCCCTGTTTACCAATCATTTACAAAATCAAGAACACACAATTCTTATTTGATTTTGGTATAAACCCAGCAGTTAGCGGGTACTGAACCGATACACGGTGGTGCTCCGGTAGGTTTCGCCGGGGCGCAAACTGGTGGGCGGAAAGTCCGGCCGGTTAGGCGAGTCAGGGTAGTGCTGGGTTTCCAAGCAAAAGCCGGCCCGGTGCGGGTACGCGATACCACCCTTGCCCTGGATTTTGCCATTGAGGAAATTACCCGAATAAAACTGAAGTCCCGGCTCGGTAGTGAGTACCTCGAGCATGCGCCCGCTGGTAGGCTCGTAGGCGGTGGCCACCAGGCGCATGGTATTGGCCGGGCCGTCCAACGCCCAGCAGTGGTCGTAGCCGCCGCCCCGTTTTATTTGCTCATCGGTAGTTTGCCCAATGGCTTGGCCAATGGCGCGGGGCTGGGTAAAGTCGAACGGCGTGCCCTGCACCGGTTTCAGTTCGCCAGTGGGGATGAGCGTGGCATCCACGGGCAAAAACCGGGCGGCGTTGATCTGCAACTGGTGCTCCAACACGGGGTTGCCCAATTGGCCGCTCAGGTTAAAATAGGCGTGATTGGTCAGGTTCACCACCGTGGGCTGGTCGGTAGTAGCTTGATAATCAATGCGCAGGCTGTTGCCTGGCCCCCAAGTATAAGTTACCTCGGTTTGCAAGTTGCCGGGGTAGCCTTCCTCGCCGTCGCGGCTGGCGTAGGTAAGCTTGAGGCCCGCCGTGCTGTCGGTAGTAAACTCGGCGGCTTGCCACACCACTTTGTCAAAGCCTTTTCTGCCCCCGTGCAGGTGGTTGGGGGCATTGTTGGGGGCCAGGTCCAAAGGGCGGCCGTAAAGGCTGGCTTTCCCTTTGGCAATGCGGTTGCCGTAACGGCCCACAATGGCCCCAAAGTAATGCGGATGGCTTTGGTAGCCGACCAGCGAGTCAAACCCCAGGGTTACGTCGGCCAATTGGCCTTGGCGGTCGGGCACGAGCAAGTGCGTAACGGCCGCCCCGTAGTTGGTAATTTTGACCGTGGCCCCCGCCGCGTTGGTGAGGGTGTAGAGGCGAACGTCCAGTCCGTCGGTGCGGCCCCAAGGCCCCGAGGTTACCTGGGGGCGGGGGTTTTGGGCAGAATCAGGAAGATCGGTTTGCATATCTTGTTCGCGCTGGTTGGAGTTGGTGGGGCTTTGGCAGGCGGCTAGCCAGCCCGTTCCCAGCAATAGGCCAAGGCAGACAGCCCGGGGAAACAGATGGAACATAAAACTGACCGGGGAAAAGGTAAACGCGGGCATCATCAACAAAAGCCGACAAAACTAATGGCAAAATCGCATTATCGACTCCCCAATGCGGAGCGCAAACTGCTAATTGGGCCGAGCCGCCCCTGCGCCAACTGGTCCGGGTTGCTGTTAAGCCGAGCAAAGCTGCCCGGTTGGTTTTCAGCCGTGCCGGGCAAA
Organism: Bernardetiaceae bacterium; assembly: GCA_025454895.1. Taxonomy (GTDB): domain Bacteria; phylum Bacteroidota; class Bacteroidia; order Cytophagales; family Thermoflexibacteraceae; genus JALONO01. The sequence continues at coordinate 10,236 of JALONO010000068.1, read as the reverse complement.
GGGGCGTGTTAACAAATAATTTAACCTATGTTTTTGGTTTACAATCCTTTGGTGGGGTAATTTCGCCGCTGTGAAACTAATCTTAAACCGATCATGAGTCTACAAAAACTAGTCGACGAATTGGACGGCATGGTGCTCGCGGGCGATTTTGCCGGTGCGGTGGAACGTTTTTTTGCCCCGGATGCCCTGTTCATTGGCGGACCGGAAGACATTCGCCACGGAGCGATGGAAAAGACCAAGTCGTTGCACCACTTTGCCCAGTCGGTGCGGAGTATTGATGCTATTAACCGCCACGGGGTAGCCACCGCCACCGGGGTAAGCTACTCCGAGTTCACGTTCCGGTTTACCCAGCACAGTGGCCAGCAACTTATCTGGAACGAGGTGATCCGCCGCCGCTGGGACAACAACAAGGTAACGGAAGAGAAGTACTTCATTGGCCACCCCACTGGCGACCCAGAGTTGCCTTTTGGCAAAGACGCGCAGGAGGCCCAAACGCTCGCCACGCTCGAGATCATTGCCGAAACCAGCCACGAGGAAGAAGCCCCGGCGGCTAAGGCAAAGGCCAAACCCAAAAAAACCGCCAAGGCTGCTTCGGCCGCCGACGACCTGACCAAGGTGGAAGGCATCGGCCCCAAAATCAACGGCTTACTCAACGAGGCAGGCATTTCTACCTTTGCCCAATTGGCCAAGGCCGACCCAGCCGAGTTAAAGAAGATTTTGGAAGCCGCAGGCCCGCGCTACCGGATGCACGACCCGGCGACCTGGCCCACCCAGTCGGCGATGGCCGCCGCTGGCCAGTGGGACCAGCTCAAAGCCTGGCAAGCCGCGCATCAAGCTGGTAAGGCTTAACCAGCCGCCCCATCAAGTTTGCAACGTTTACCGTCGCGGCCGCGTCCCTGATAACGTGGCCGCGTCTGTTTTTAGTTGGCGGGGCCGTTAATAATGAAAAAGCAAATCTTAGTTGGCCTGTTGATCGCCACGGCGGTTGTCGCCTGCCAAAAATCAGAAGACCCAGCCCCCGTTTGTGAAGAAAACCTGGAAGTTCCGGTGGGGCCCCGGCTCACCCTCAACGACCGGGAGTGGATCGAGGTGCGCAACCTGCAAGACAGCCGCTGCCCCCAGGGCATGATGTGCCTCTGGCCCGGCGAAGTCCGCCTGGAGGTTTGGTTGGGCGAAAACGGCCGGGAGCACCGCCTGCCCCTGTGCCTGGGCATGTGCGGGGGCGCGGCCGGGCGGCCCACTCCCACTAAAACCGCCGACACCGCCTGGGTGGTGGTGGACCGGGCCGACTACCGCGTGATCTTGCGCGAGGTGAAACCCTACCCCGGCTCTGGCGAGGCAGGCCCCACCCGGGCCGTGCTGCAACTGAACCGTTGCCTGCCCAACGCCCAACCGCAAAAGTAGCCCACGCCGGGCGCGGTCCTGGTCTTACGAAAACGCTAATCCCTAAGGGTTTTGGAAACCCTTAGGGATTAAATTCATTGTAAATCAGCGAGAAAAAAATAATCATGCAATCATGCAATCATGCAATCATGCAATCATGCAATCATGCAATCATTTAATGCATCAGTCGCCGAGGCGCACTGGCTCCGGGTAGGCCAGCACCGGGGCTTTGGCAGCTGGGCGGTACTGGCGGGCCAACTGGGCGGCGGCTTTCTTGGCCTCGGCCGGGCTGGCAAACTGCCCGTACATGACCCGGTGCTGCAACTTGCCCTTGGCCAAAACGGGCCAATAGTACACCAACCCTAACTGGGCCACCCAGGGCTGGGCGGCAAAAGTCTGGGCCTGTTCTAAATTAGGTAGGTTGGCCAGTTGCAGGCCATACCCGTGGGGTGTTTGCCCTTCGCCGCTAAACCGGAACAGTTGGTAGCGGTGGGCTACTTCTTCCGGCTGGGCTTGGCCCGGATACACCGTGCTGGTGGCCGGGCCGGGGAGGTCCACCCCAAACCGGCTGCGGTCAAAAAACCGGGCGGGCACTTGGCTGGCGTGAACCTCGGCCAGTTCTAAATGAATGGGCTGCTGGCCCCGCAGGCCCACCTCGTGCGCCACCGCCCTGGACACCTGGGCCACCAAATGGTAAGTATGGCGCAACTGGCTGGTTACTTGCCCGTAAGCGGCTTGGCGGGTATGGGGGTTGCGCACCCGCACCCACGTGCCGGGGGCAAACGCCTGGCTCACCACGGCCACGGTAAAGCGGGCACTGTCGTAAGGGCGGCCATTGCCCATGCGCTCGCCTTGGTGGGTGTTGGCAAAAGCCACCACCTGGCCGCTCACCAAGGCGGGCGGGCGGGCGGCACTGGTAAGCAGGGCCACTAATAACACCGAAACCAAAGTATAAATAGGCCAAGCCAGAAGCCAAACGGGAACCGGCGGCGGGGAGGAAGGGGTACGCATGAGAGTGGGTGGGTAAGGGGTAAACTTAAACCGCGCCCTTTACGGAGCAGCTAGTTAACTGGGAACACAAACTGCGCCAAGCCCGGCCCTATCAGTCCCGGCGGGCCCTAGGGCCTCGGCCAAGCGCGGCCCTGGCCGGGCGAGTGCCCAAACCAGGTGGGTCAACGGCCATTTTTTAACGATGAAATGATTTACTTGAACGATTTTAAGGAGTTTTGGCACGACCAGCAGGTGCAATTGGCCCCAAGGCACCGCCGAAAATCTCCCTATCCCCAGCATCCAACCACCATTTTTTGCCCTTGGGGAGGGTTTGTTTTAACCCATTACAGGATAGATGCAAGGGTTTTGTGGGGCAAAATGTCGGTCGGTTGGGCCTTGGCAATGGTTTTAGGGGCAAATTTGTCCGCCATCGGCCCGGCTTGTTTATGCCCTACTTCCAACGCGCCCACTACGCCACGTTTGCTACCTTGTTTATTGCTTACAGCGGGTTTTACCTGTGCCGCACCAACCTGTCGGTGGCCACGCCGCTGCTGATCGCCGCCGAGGGGCTCGACAAGGCCGCCCTGGGTGGTTTAGCCTCGCTGGGGGTGGTGTTTTACGGGGCGGGCAAGCTGCTCAACGGCGTGCTGGGCGATTTTTGGGGCGGCAAACGGGTGTTGGTGCTGGGCATGGTCGGCTCGGTGGTGGCCACGGTCATGTTTGGCCTGGGCAGCGGGCTGGCCTGGTTCACGGTTTGGTGGGCCGCCAACCGCCTCATTCAAAGCATGGGCTGGGGCGGGTTGGTAAAAATAGCCGCCCAGTGGAGCCATTACCAGGCTTACGGGCGGGTAATGGCCTGGCTCAGCCTTAGTTTCCTGTTCGGCGATTTTGTGGCCCGGCTGTGGCTGGGCTGGCTTATCAAACTGGGGCTAAGCTGGCAGAGTTTGTTTTTTGCGGCGGCCGGGTTGTTTGCCGGGCTGGCGGCCCTAGCGGCCTGGCTCCTGCACGAACGCCCCGAACACCGGGGCCTGCCCGCGCCCGAGGCCAACCCGGCCAACTTGCACGCAGGCACCGAGGCGAGGTTGAGCCTGGGCGCCCTGCTGCGGCCCTATCTGCGCAGCCCCCGGTTCGGCATGGTGCTGGCCATGTCGTTTGGGCTAACGGCCATTAGGGAGGTGCTCAACTTTTGGTTGCCCACTTACTTGGTAGAAGCCGCCGGGCTAAGCAAAGGCGATGCCTCGCAATGGAGTTCGCTGTTCCCGCTGTTTGGCATGGTGTCCATTTTGGTTACGGGCTACGCTTCCGACCGGCCCGGCGGGCGCGCCCTGCTCATTGGCACGGCTTGCGCGGCCTTAGTGGGCGTGTTCTGGCTGCTGGGTTTGCCGCACCAGGGGTTCGTTTTGCCCTTGGGCTTGTTGGCCATGGCCGGGCTGCTGGTGCTGGGGCCGTTTTCGCTGCTGGGCGGGGCCTTGGCCATAGACCTGGGCGGCCCGCGCGGCGCGGCCTCGGCGGCGGGCCTCATCGATGCGGTGGGCTATGCGGGCAGCTCGGTGGCTTTGTGGGCAGTGGGCCAACTGGCGGGCGGGCCGCAAGGTTGGGCCAGTGCCTTTTGGATTTTGGCAGGCCTGGCCGCGTTCACCGCCCTGGCCGCCTGGGGTTTCAGTCGCGCCGGGTAAGCCGGGCCGTGGCCTCCCGTTGGTCTGGGTTGATCCGTTCAAAAAGATTGCTCGCCCAGTCGCAAAGCCGCCAAGGTGGTTTTGCGGTAAACCCGATCTCAACTTTTAAACCACGCCCGGGCCGTGGCCAGGTCAGCAAAAAACCGGGTCTGGATTTGCGCCGCCTGGCTTTCTTCAAACGTTTGTTGCACCGAAAGGGCCGCGAAGAAATCGTGCTCGGCGAGCAGGAAAGCGATTTTCTTTATTCCCAGGGCCACATATTGCGGGGCAATTTCGGTGTCGTGCCAAATTTGGATATCAGCCCCCATGGTATAATGACCCTTTTGGCTATTGGTCAAAAAACCGGTTACCCGGCAAGTTTTTACCAGTTCCACAAATTGGAGGATATGCTCTTTGAATTCCTTGCCCAGCATATTGCTGGCCTGGCCTGACCACTCGGAGTAGAGGATGTTCAGCTCTTGGTCGTGGAATACTTGAATGAAAGGCGAAGAAAAGACCGCTTGCGAAGTAGTTACCATAGGTGCAGCAAAATTGAGTTTGAAGTTTTATTAGTCAGGGTCAAACAAAAAAGAGGGGCGTATCCAACCAACGGGAACGTCCTCATTTTACGTAAACCTCGACTAAAAAATCCTCGAAAATTCTGCCAATAAACGTCCGCTTGGCGATAAACTCGCCAAAACGCAGTCGAATCTTGGTAACACTCAATAAAACAGCCAGTAAGCGGAAAAACCCCAGTTTTCAGGGGGATATAATTAAGCCGTAGCCATCGCCAGCACGGGCAACCCTTTACTGGCCCAGGCCCAAGCACTGTCCGGGTCGGCAAAAAAGCGGGTCGACAACTGCGAGGCCAGTTCTTCCCCGAAAGTCAGTTCCATCGCCAGGTTGGTGTAAAAGTCGTCCTGGGCAACCACCACCCCAATGCGCCTCACCCCCTGGGCTAGGTATTGGGGCACAATTTCTTGGTCGTGCCATTCTTGTAGGTCGGGACGGAGCAGAAAATGGCCTTCCTGGCAATTGATGAGAAACGCCTCGGTGCGGTAACTTTTTACCAGGGCCACAAACTGCTCTACGTGGTCGACAAATTCGCCCTCGGTCATCAGGCTGGCTTGCGGAGTCCATTTCGCGTACAACAGCGGCAGCGGGGCGCAGTGATCGACTTTCAGGTAACGGGAAGAGAATACGGGATGCATGGTTTTTATTAGGGTTTTGGTTAGGACATAATTCGGAATTAGAAGTACAAATTTAACATACTGGTTCTCGAGGTTATGCCTTAAGGTTAAGTACGGGTGCTATCCGTAGAAATACTTAGGTAAAAAAATGAGGATTTCCCACCGTTTTCCAGGGTTTAGCACACGATGGTGCCCGTCAAGAAATGTTGATTCAACTGGTAATCAGTCGTTTCGTGGCCGACCACGAACTTTAAAACAGGGATCCTTTGCCTGTAACTAATTGTAAATTAAGATTTTACATCTATCTTAGCCCCAATATTTGTCCCCAGAAAATTATTGCAAGTTCGCTTTGTCGCGAATTGTTGAAAAAAACTCACATTGGGTATATGTGCAAATTGTATGAACAGTTTTTAGTTAGCCGTACCCCCTCCTTCATTCTTTTGTTGAACGATGTACCCCAACTTTGACGAAGAAAAAATTGTAGTGCCCCGTTTCGAGGAAGCCCAAGGGTTCTACACCAGCCCGGCCAAGTCGCGGCAAATGGCCCGCATCCGGGGCAAAAACACCCGGCCCGAGCTGCGCCTGCGCCGGGCTTTGCACGCGGCGGGGCTGCGGTTTCGGGTGGGCTGGGCCAAGTTGCCCGGCAAACCCGATGTGGCTTTGGCCAAGTACAAACTGGCCGTGTTTGTGGACGGCGAGTTTTGGCACGGCCACAACTGGGAACAAAAACAAGCCAACCTTAAAAGCAACCGGGCCTTTTGGTTGCCCAAGATTGCCCGCAACCGCCAGCGCGATGCCGAGGTAAATGCCCAGTTGGCCGCCCTGGGTTACACCGTGTTGCGGTTTTGGCAGCAAGAAGTGGAAAAAAACCTGGGCCAGTGCTTGTGGCAGATTTTGGCCCACGTGCAGGCGCGCCAGGCCCGCTTGCCCCCGGGCGCGGAGGCTGCGGCCGACTGGTAGGCCACCGGGCAAACCCGCTACTGCACGTCGGGCATCAGCTCGGCGTTTTCCAAAATGTACATCAGTTGGTCCACGTCGGTTTCGTTGAGATGCAGGCGACCTTTGAAGGTAACCGTTTTGCGATGGATGCGGAACGGGTTTTTCATCTGCACCTGCAATACCGACTCCGGCCCGGCCAGCCCGCAGAAAAAGCAGCTTTCCATGGGGTAACGCGATAGTACCAGAAACTTGCCGCCCACGTCCAGCGGTAGCAGGTGCCCTTTGATCATCACCTCTTTACCATCTAGGGCCTTTACGCTTTGGCTAAATACCGGGTACTGAAACTTCTGTTTGTATTGGGCATTATACTTTTCTACCCACTCCACATTGGCGAGGGTTTCCCAGGCGATGCGGGACGACTGGGCCGCCGTTACCCAGGAGACCACCAGGCAAAGTAGCAAGGCTACGACTCGTTTTTTCATGGTATTGCTGTTTACGGGGTAACGGGGATGAAGGTTATCCTTTAATGGCTGGGGAATCGGCGAAAATATGATTTTTATATCTTGATTATCAAGAGTTTAAACTAGATTTACTTAAAAGTGGGTCGCTGGCGCGAGCATAATGCAACAAAGTTGCGAAATTTTGATCCAATCTCCTTGTCGCGAAGGAGAAATGAAGTCAAACCGTAGGCGAAAATGGTTGAGGGAAACCGGAAAAAGCCCATTGGGCCGCCCTGGGCGTTGGTTAAGGATACGGGGCTTGATCCTAAAACAGGCTGGCCGGCCCGTAAAAGGGGGGCCTCGGGCATCAGAGCCGTTAGCGGCAGGCGAGGCATCATGAAAGCAAACTCCTCGACCTGAATAAAATGGGCGAAAACAGTATTGTTCCAAAATCGGCACATTTTGTTTTAATTTATCAGCGTTAATCGAGTGAAGAAGCAAGAACCCTCTCGCCATGACGACCGCCCCTCCGAGTTTGCCCCATTTAACCACCGCCCTGCTAGAAACCAGCACCGATGCTTTTTTGGTGCTCGACTTGGCGGCCCAGACGGGGGTATGGGCCAACGGGGCCTTCCGGGACTGGTGGCGATTGCCCGGCGGGCCGGACCAGCGGTTGGCGGAGGGTTTCTTGGCGGGCATCCTCCCGGCCGACCTGCCTGGGGTACAAGGCTGGCTGGCCGACTTGACCCAAGGTAAACCCCAGGCCACCAAGTTCCGCCTCCGGCCCGAGGGCCCGTTAGCGGTGAGGTGGGTGGAAGCCACGCCCCTGGCCATGCCCGCGCCTTGGGCGGGCCTGCAACTCCGCGACGTAACCGGCACCCAAGCCTACCAAACCGAGCACGCCCAAACCTTGGCCCAGCTCATCCGTGTCAACGAAAATTTGTACAATCACCAAGAAGAACTCAAAGCCAGCCTGGACGAGCTGCGGCAGGCCAACCAGCAACTGGCCCAAAGCCGCCAGGAAATCGATTCGATCGTCCAAAACGCCTCGGAGGCGATCTTGTCCATTGGCCCCAACGGGCTGATCTTGCATTGCAATACCGCCGGCACCCAATTGTTTGGCCTCAAGGCGGGCACCCAATACTTTTTGAGCAACCTAGTGGCCCGGCCCCACCGCCGCCAAGTATCGGGGTTTGTACTAAGCAAGGCCGGGCTGCCCAGTTTTGAGCCTAAAACCCAGGCGGCTCATTTTAGGGCCGAGGTGGACCTGCAGCGGGCCGACAATAAACGGACGTTTGCCGCTCAGCTATCCATTAGCCAATTGGACCCAGGACCGGGCTTTGTGGCCGTGGTTACCGACCTGAGCAAGCTGAAACAACGCGAAACCGAGCTGCAACGCGCCCGCGAGGTAGCCGAACAGGCGGCGGCGGCCAAGGCGTACTTTTTGTCGAACATGAGCCACGAGATCCGCACCCCGCTCACGGCCATTATCGGTTATGCCGACTTGCTGCGGGCCCAACTGCCCAGCCCCGAGGCCCGGCAGATGTTGCACAACTTAGACTTTGCCGCCAACAATTTGCTGGCCCTGATCAACGATGTTTTAGATTTTTCCAAAATAGAAACCGGGTTGCTCAAACTGGAACCCCAGCCGTTTCACCTGCCCCAACTGCTGGACAGCGTAGAACAAATGTTTGCCCACCGGGCCTCGGCCAAGCAAATTGAACTACGGCTGCAAACCGCCCCCGGGCTGCCCACTTGGCTGCTGGGCGACTCGTTCCGGCTTACGCAAATCCTCACCAATTTGCTGGGCAACGCCATCAAGTTTACCCACCAGGGTTTGGTGAGCCTGGAGGTGCGCAGCTTGAGCCAAGCCAATGGGCGGGCCTTGTTGCAATTTGCCGTGCAAGACACCGGCATCGGCATCGCCCCGGAGCTGCAATCCCTTATTTTTGAGCGTTTTACCCAGGTACACGGCCAGCCGGGCCATCGTTACGCGGGCACCGGGCTGGGGTTGGCCATTGTGAAGCACCTAGTACAACTGCACGGCGGGCATTTGCAGGTAAGCAGCCAACTGGGGCAGGGCACCACGTTTACGGTGGACCTGCCCTTTGCGCTCGCGGGCACGCCCGCGCCCGTGGCCCAGGTGCCCCGCGCGCCCGTGGACCAGCCGCTGCGGGGCCGCCACATCATGGTGGCCGACGATAACGAGGTGAACCAACTGGTGGTGGCCGAATACCTGGGCCGCTGGGGTGCCCAGTGCCAGTTTGCCGCCAACGGCCAACAACTGCTCCAACAACTGGCCCAGCACCCCACCGACCTGGTGCTGCTGGACCTGAACATGCCCGAAATGGACGGCTTGACGGTGATGCAGGCCCTGGCCCAGCAGCCCTCCGCCCCGCCCGTGGTGGTGCTCACGGCAGATGCCAGCCCCGAAACCGCCGCTCTGGCCCGGCAAGCGGGGGCCAGAGCGGTGCTTACCAAGCCTTTTAAACCGGCTGACCTGTTGTTGGCCTTGGCCCCGTGGCTGCCCAAGCCCGAGCCAGAGTCGGCCCAAGCGCCGCCCGGCCCTTCGGTCATCGATGTCCATTTTATCGAGGAGTTGCGCCACCGCAGTTCGGCCTTTTTACCGGAATTTTTGGCCCTGAACCTCACCGCTTTTCGGGAGTTCCCGGCGCAGTACGCGGCCCGGTTACAGGCCGGTGAGCCTGAGCCCCTGCACGACTTGACCCACAAGCTGATGTCGAACATCGCCGTGCTGCGGTTTGACCACCTGCGCGACTTGCTGCGCCAAGGCGAACTGCTGCTGGGCGGGGGCCTTGTGCCCGCCCTGGTGGCCGGGGAATGCCCGCCCGCAACTGCGGCCGTAGCCCGGAGCCAACGGTAGGGTCGATCCGTTCAAAAAATCTCTCGCAAAGACGCAAAGCCGCCAAGGTAGGGGCCGGCCTTGTGCCCGCCCTGGTGGCCGGGGAATGCCCGCCCGCAACTGCGGCCGTAGCCTAGAGCCGACGGCAGGGTCGATCCGTTCAAAAAATCTCTCGCCAAGACGCAAAGCCGCCAAGGTAGGGGCCGGCCTTGTGCCCGCCCTGGTGGCCGGAGAATGCCCTCCCGCAACCGCTGCCGTGGCCTAGAGCCGACGGCAGGGCTGATCCGCTTAAAAAACGTTTCTTGCCGAGACCCAAAAAGTGGTTTTAGGCTTTTGACTGTGCCATCCTTTCTATGGCCTTGAATGTGTTTAAAAAAGAACAAACCGATTGGTTGGAAACCGCTTCAAAAAAACCATTTGACACCACAAATGTGGTCGCTCTGGCCGCCGACACACCCCTAAATCCCCTCTCGGAGAGGGGACTTTCCCTTTGACCGACTGTACATGAAAACAAAAGGGATCACCCCTACCCGTGGGACGACCAAAACGGGAGTTTTGGGGTGAGCCAGTGGGTTGGAGGGCAATTTTGACATATACAGAGGTTATTGTGCAAGAAGCCCATTCCTTGGCCCATTTATACCAAAACCAAGCAGCGATCGCGCATTCCACGTGCTGTCAATAATTAGAGTTTTTGCATCTTGAAAATCAAATAGTTGACTTAAATCGGCCTCTTGTCCACCACCTCCTATTCGCTTCAAAGTTGCGTCCCCTCCCCG
>JALONO010000067.1 GCA_025454895.1 Bernardetiaceae bacterium | reverse complement strand
CATAACCAGGGCCAGCAGCCAGCCCAGCACCAGGCCGCCCCAAAAGCGGGCGCGCTTGGTGGCCAGCAGTTGGTCTTCCAAGGCGCGGAGCTGCCGCTGGTGGCGTTGTTCCATCGTCCCGGTGGGAGTGGCCTCCGCCTGGCGGATGTGGCCTTGTAAGTCGGCCTCCTGCTTGGCCAGGTCGTCGATGTATTTGCGCTTTTCGGCAATCAGGCGGTCTTTCTCGCTAATCTCCTCCTGGAGGCGGGCCAGTACCTGGTGGCCTTCGGCCGACGCGGTTTGCAGTTTCTCCAACGTTTGGGCCACCGCCACCGGGGCCACGGCTTTGGCCAGGGGTGCGTTTTTGGCCGGGGCGGGGCGGCGCAGGCTTTTAATGAACATCGCCACCAAAAGCAGCAGCACAAAAGCCGCCAGGCCAATAAAAATGGCCACCTGCTGTTGTTGTTGGGCCATTTTGAGCAAGTCGGTAATAACGTCCATGACAAATGGGATGAAAAGTGTTTCTTTAAGCCAAAGGTAGTAAATAATTGATTGTCAAAGGCTTTATGGATAAATTTTTTATCTCGCCTTTTTAATGTTAATTCGCAAGCTAATAAAAAGAAGATCGCAATGGACGACCAGAGCAAACATTTTATCTATCAGTATCTTAATACCGCTTCGCCCACTGGTTTCGAGGCGGCGGGCCAGCAAGTGTGGCTCGATTACGTGCGCCCGTACATCCACGAGCACTTGGTGGACACCTACGGCACGGTGGTGGGCACGGTCAACCCCGGCCACGACTACAAGGTGGTGATTGAGGCCCACGCCGACGAAATTTCTTGGTTTGTCAATTACATCTCGCCGGAGGGTTTCATTTACATCATCCGCAACGGCGGCTCCGATTTTGTGATCGCCCCGGCCAAGCGCGTCAACATCCACACCGGCAAGGGCGTGGTAAAGGCCGTGTTCGGCTGGCCCGCCGTGCACGTGCGCGACGGGAAAGACGACCCCCAGCCCAGCCAAAAAACCTTGTTCTTGGACTGTGGCTGTGCCAACAAAGACGAAGTGGAGGCCCTGGGTGTACACGTGGGCTGCGTGGTAACCTTTGAGGACGGCCTCACCGAGCTGAACGACCGCTACTACGTGGGCCGGGCCTTAGACAACCGGATGGGCGGCGTGATTATTGCCGAAGTGGCCCGCCGCCTGCACCAGAACCAGGTGAAACTACCCTACACGCTGTACGTGGTCAATTCGGTGCAGGAAGAAATCGGGCTGCGGGGGGCCGAGATGATCGCCCACCGGCTGCGCCCCGACGTGGCCATTTGCACCGACGTAACCCACGACACCCGCTCGCCGCTGTACGATAAAATCAAACAGGGCGATTGCTCCTGCGGCAAAGGCCCGCAACTCACCTACGGCCCGGCGGTGCAAAACAACCTGCTCAATTCGCTGATCAAAGTGGCCGAGGAGAAGCAAATCCCCTTCCAGCGGGCGGCGGTGTCGCGCAGCACGGGCACCGATACCGATGCGTTTGCCTACTCGAGCGCGGGCGTGGCCTCGGTGCTGGTGTCGCTGCCGCTCAAATACATGCATACCACCGTGGAAATGGTGCATAAAGACGACATCGAGCACTGTATCCAACTCATTTACGAATACTTGGTGAGCCTGCCCGCCGGCACCGATTTTCGGTATTTGAAGTAATTTTTGGCTTGGGTGATAACCAGCAGCTGGGCGGCCACCGGGCGGCTCCGCTGCTGGTTTTTTGCGCCGGGATCGGGCGGTTTTTATAACTATTGAGGTAATATCTGCCTGGCTGTAGTTTGATGTTTACGTGCGAGTGGGTGGGCTACTAGATACTTTTTCGTAGGTGCATGTTAACGATTAGGGCTTGCCGAAGTGGGGGATTTTGAAATACGAATGTTCAATTTAGCATTTTTGCCCCCATTTTGGCAAACCCTTGTTAGCGGTTGTTTTTATTTCACTGTTAGTATTGTTGGTTCTTTAATACTGTCTCCAGTTTCCTTGTCAATCTCAGTCAGTTTATGTGGTCCCCAAATTTGATAAGGTCGTAAAATCTGATAACTATAATATCTAAAAACTTTTCCTTTCGGAGGGTCTGGAACTGTAAATTCTCCGTCTTTGGGTAATCGTTTGTCTATGTATTCTCGTCCGATAAAACATATAGTTGTCCAATTGACTTCAGATCTCCAGTCAATTTCTAATTCTTTATTTGCCGCTTCAATGTAATAACCGTGTTTGACAAGATTGAATTCTGTTTGCCCTCTTAGGTCAAGTTCGTCCAAGTCTGCATTTTCCGTTAATGCTCTATTATGGATTTCTGAAATTAACCATCGTTGACAATCACAAAAGCCAAAGTAACAGGTCAATTCAAGCGTGTCTAGGTTGTCAGCAAGATTGTCTATTTTTTCATTTGACAGGTCAGAGCCGCTTTCTTTTATTGCAAGCTGAGAAATAACCTTTGTAGTGTCAATGTCGCCAATAATTAATATTTCTTCGTTTAGTGGTGAATGCTTTTGTTCACCTTTATTATCTGCTGTCTGGCAAGATAAAAGTGTCAAAAAAAATCCAATTGTTATGTAATGTCGTGTTGTCATAAAATAACCGCTAATACCCAGACATGCGAAAATTTTGTCGTAGTTGTTGTTTTGTTGGCATTACTTAATGCCAAAATTAAACTTTAGCAGTCGTACAATCTGGATCTTGATAAGGGGCAGCTGTGGCTGGGCACCCAATTCCTCGGTATACATTCTGTAAGAGTGTCAAAAATATCTTACCCAAAACCTCGTTGCTAAATCACCGCCCGCTCGGCTTTGGCCAGCCAGGCTTCGGCCAGGTCGGCGCCTAGGCCTGGGGCCTCGGGTACTTGCACCGTGCCGCCGGGGCCGTAGGTGAGGCCGCCCACTACCGGGTCCTCGGCGTGCATGAGGGCCGAGTCCAGGTCGGCGAAGCGGATGTTGGGGCGGGCCAGCACCAGGTGGGCAAACGCGGTGAGGCCCAGCCGGGTTTCCGACATGCAGCCGATCTGGGAGGCGATGCCGGCGGCTTCGCCCACGGCGGTAATTTTGAGGGCATGGGCCAGGCCGCCACACTTGCTCAGCTTGATGTTGAAATAATCGCAGGCCCCGGCCCGGGCCAGTTGGTAGGCATCGTGGTGGGTGAACAACGCCTCGTCGGCCATGAGGGGCACGGGGCTGTGCGCGCGCACGTGGGCCAGGCCGGGCAGGTCCCAGCGGGGCAGGGGCTGCTCGCAGTACTGGATGTTTTGCCCGGCCAAGGCCCGCAGCACCTCCAACGCGGCGGGCACGTCCCAGCCCTGGTTGGCATCCAGCCGAAGGGGCAACTCCGGCCCCACCGCCTCGCGGATGGCACGCACGCGGGCCAGGTCGGCGGCGGGCTGGGTGCCCAGTTTCACCTTCACGGCCGGGAAACCCGCCTGCTGAAAAACGAGGGCCTGGGCGGCCATGTGCGCGGGCGTGCCGATGCCCACCGTCATGTCGGTGGTGATGGGGCGACTGGCCTGGCCGCCCAGCAGCGCGTAGAGCGGCAGCCCGGCATGCTTGCCCAGCAGGTCGTGCAGGGCCATATCGAACGCGCTGCGGGTAGTGGGTGCCCCGGCCACAAAACGGTCCATCTCGGCCAGCCGTTGCGCTATTTCCAGGGCGTTCTTGCCCTTCCACAGCCGGGCGATGTCTTGGGCCAGGGCAAACCCGCTGGCCTGGGTTTCGCCCACCACCATTACAAAGGGGCTGGCCTCGCCCACCCCGTACAGCCCGCCCTGGGCGTGGATGCGCACGAACAAATTATTGGCGGCGGATACCGTGCCCAGCGCAATCACAAACGGCTGCTTGAGCGGTAAATCCAACTTAAAAATCTCGATGTGGGAAATGAGCAATTGGGCCATCAGAAAGGCCGCCAGTGGGTTTACCCGGCGGCCCGCAAAGCTAAAAGGCTGGTTTTAATTGATGATAGGTAGTGAGGGCTTTTATTATGCCGGGTAGGGTAGTGGAAATGGACTAAAAGAATGAGCCTCGGCGCACTGCGATTGGTTTCGCCCGGCGACTGGCGGGCGGTGAGGTACGAACCGGTTTTTGGCCAGGGCAACCAGGCCGCAACAAGGTGGGGCTTTGGCCCAAACGGGCCAGCCTGGTTGCCCTGGCCAAAAACGGAAACTTACGTGTACCCCAGAAGGCGCCGCACCGCAGTGGGCTATGGAAACGCCCGAGTGGTGGCGCCAAAAATGAAAATGAGGGGACGGTTAATGCACAATGCCGCACACTTTGCAAAGTTTGCGCTTGTGGACCGGCCGTTTTTTGGGCATCCGCTTGTGGCCAAAGTAAAGCGGGTTGCTGTATTGGGGCTTTTTCATTTCTTCGGCCATTTTGGCTTTTTCGCGCAGGCGGGCCTCCAAAAACTCGTTGCGGGTGGGCGCGGGCTTGTATTTGAGGCCTTTTTTGCGGTCGCGGCGGCTGCTCCGCTCGGCTTTGTCCAAGAAAACCTTGCTTTCGCTGGCCGGTTGTTCGGTGGGGCGGTCGTTACCGCGCGAACTTTGGCCAAATGCTTGATTATCAACACCTAGCATTAGGATTGCCAAAAAGCCCAACGCAAACGTCCAGGATAGGGAGAGCGAAAGACGGATTTGCATAGTATTTGAAAATGATTTGATAGTAATATTTTTATGGCAATAATGGTGCGGAAATTGCCCAAGCACTTGTACAGTACCTTGTTTTTGCTTTTATTTAAGGCCAGAAGTAATTTTTACCCCGTAAACGACACTTTTTTGTAGGCTAGTGAATTACAATTAACCCGTGTAACTCGATGAAGAGGTTCTTTTTTGGGGCTGTTTTCTCAACTTTCGTGATTGGTATGGTAGGCCACCAGGTGAACCGCCCGGTGAACGCCTCGCAGGACGACAACTTGGCCGGACAATGCCGCCGCGACTACCAGGTGAGCATGCTCAACCTGCTGATGGACAGCGTGTATAGCCGGGGCCGCTACAATGGCGTGGTGCTGGTGGCCAACCAAGGCGAGGTGATCTTTAAAAAAGCCTACGGTTACACCAAAACGGCCCCGTTTGAGCCTTACACCGTGCAGTCGAACATGCAACTGGCCTCGGTGTCCAAACCGTTTACGGCCGTGGCCACCCTCATGCTCATCGAGCGGGGGCTGATCAATTACGACGACGATATTACCACTTACCTGCCTTCGCTGAGGTACAAGGGCATTACGGTGCGCCACTTGCTCAACCATACTTCCGGCTTGCCGGATTACCTCAACCGGGCCTGGCTCTACAAAAAATACCTGGACCCCGAGCAAGACGGCCACCTGACCAACCAGGATATGTTGCAAATTTTGGCCAAAGGCAAAATTGCCCTCGAGTTTGAGCCGGGTAGCCGCCACCGTTACAGTAACACGGGTTATGCGCTGTTACCGCTCATTATCGAGAAAGTGAGCGGACAGCCTTTCGCCGACTTTATGCAGGAGTACATCTTCCACCGCGTGGGCATGAAAAATACCACCGTGTTTGACCCGGCCAAGCCCACCAAAATGCTGCGCGAGCACGATGCCCGCGACGGTATTTTGGGCGATAAAGGTATTTTCTCGACCGTGGAAGACATGTTTTTGTGGGACCAGGCCCTGTACAGCGACCAACTGGTGCGCCCTGCCACCTTGGACAGTGCCTTCGCGGCCGGCACCACCCTCAACGACGAGAAGTTCAACTACGGCTACGGCTGGCGGCTAAGCAACGCCAACGATGGCGGCCGGGTGATCTACCACAAGGGGTACTGGCAAGGGGCTACCCCCATGCTCATCCGCTACGTGGACCGCAAGCGCACCGTGATCTCGCTCCACCACGCCAACCGGGTCGACTCGTGGATCATCGCCTCCTCGGCCAACCACATTATGGACCAGAGCGAGTTCAAGTGCCGTAATTACTAAAATTTAGATTTGACTGTCAGCTAGTTAGGTGAATTTTTCACCTCATGTTTTCACGTGGCAGAACCGTTGCCGAGGCGGTTAGCCGTTGGCAAGGAGGCGAAAAGCCTACACGGGCAGCTTAAATTTAAGCGTTACTTCGCCGGTTTGACGGTCGATTTCCACCTTTTGGTCGGCGGCGGGCAGGTCTTTGCCGGTCATCATTTTAAACAGGCCGCTAATAAAGCCCAGGCCGTTGGTCATCACTTTTTCCATTTCCTCGACGTTGGGGGCTGGTTCAGGGGCAGATGGCTCGGTGGGCGGGGCCGGCTCGGGCTGGGCGGCGGGCTCGGGGGCCTCCTGGGCAAAGTCGAGCAGCTCGTCCAGCGGGTTGGGGCTGGGTTCCAGGGCGGTTTCGGGCAGGTCCTCGTCGTCGAGCAGTTCGGTCATGAGGGCTTGCATCTGCTGCAAAAACTGGGCGCGCCCCTCGGCCGAGAAATCGACGCTGTCGGTTTGGCTGGTGGCGTTCATCACCCCCTCAAAAAGCGACTGCTTCAAGGCCAGCCCAGTCGCGATTTTGTCCTCGATGGAGCCCCGGGTTACCAAGTTGATGACCGTGAGGTGCGTGGCCTGCTGGCCAATGCGGTCGATGCGGCCAATGCGTTGGTTTTTCTTGGCCGGGTTCCAAGGCAGTTCAAAGTTGATCACGGTATCGGCCATTTGCAGGTTGAGGCCACTGCCGCCCGCCTCGGTGGACAGGAACACCTTGCAGGCCGGGTCGGTGGCGAAATTTTGCACCAGCGCGTCGCGGTTTTTCACGGCCACGTCGCTGCTCAGCTCGGCAAAGCCAATGCCCAGTTCGCGCAGTAGGCGGCCAATGAGGGCATTCATTTTAATCCACTCCGAAAAAATGATGATTTTGCGCGAGGTGTTGACTAAGTCCAACTCGTCCACCAAAATGTGGCGGAGTTCGTCCAGCTTGGGCGAGATGTTGGTTTCCGGGTCGACCAGGAACGTGGAGTCGCACACCATGCGCATTTTGCTCAGCAGCAGCATGAGTTTCTGCATGTCGAACGGGGTGATGAACTTTTTGGCCACGATGCTGGCCACCCCGCGCGCGTAGTCGGCATGGTAGATTTGCTGTTGCGGGTGCATGGGCACGGGCACGTACAGCTCGGTGAGGGCGGGCAGTTGGGTGCTCACTTCCCGCTTTTCGCGGCGCAGTAGCAGGGGCTTGAGCCGCTCGTGCAGGGTTTGTAAGTTATAATAGCCCGTGATTTTGTTGCGCTGTTTTTCGTCGAAATAGCAATGCTGATAGCTGAATTCCCACAACGGCGATAAAAAATAGGGATCGATAAAGTCGACGATCGAGTACAGGTCGGTGAGCCGGTTCTCGATGGGCGTGCCCGTGATGACCAGGGTGTGCTTGCGGCTAAGCGACTTGATGGCCGCCGCCGTGAGGGTAGCGAAGTTTTTGATGCGCTGGGCTTCGTCGGCAATTACAAAATCGGGCGGGGCCAGACGGTTGATCAGGGCCACGTCGCGCAGCATGGTTTCGTAGTTGATGATGAGGAAGTACGCCTCGGCCGACTGGTACAGTTGCTCGCGGTTGGCCTGGGGGCCGTCCACCACCACGGCTTGCTCGTGGCAAAACTTGTGGATTTCGTGCTGCCACTGGGCCTTGAGCGAGGCCGGGCAAACCACCAGGGTGCGCTTGAACCCAAACAGGCGGCGTTTCAACACGGCGGTGGCAATGGCTTGCAGGGTTTTGCCCAGCCCCATCTCATCGCCGATGATGCAAGCCTCGCGGAAGGTGGCAAAGG
This sequence comes from Bernardetiaceae bacterium, assembly GCA_025454895.1. Classification (GTDB taxonomy): domain Bacteria; phylum Bacteroidota; class Bacteroidia; order Cytophagales; family Thermoflexibacteraceae; genus JALONO01. Next base: position 7,618 of record JALONO010000067.1, on the reverse strand, counting down.
CGATGCCCTCTTTTTGGTAAGGGAACGGCTCAACTTTGAGCAGGCCAAAGTCGAGCGGTTGCTCGGTTTGCAACCGGTCCATTTCGCGGCGGTTGAAGGCCCGCTCCACCTTGGCCAGCACCTCGGGGCGCACCAAAATTTGCTTGTGGGCCGAAGCCTGCCGCATAAATTCGATAAAATCGAACAGCTTGTCTTTGACGTAAATCCCTTCCGGGTTAAAGTATTGGGCCAGCAGTTGCTTGACCTCGCGCGCGGTGTTGGGGCCAAAGTGGCAAGCGATTTTATAGTCGTTGAGCGGGTCGAGGTAAATTTCGACAAACGGGTACTCGTCGGTGATTTTGGCCGTGTTGATGCGCCGCACCCGCGCGTGCTTGAACGCGAACATGAGGTGTTTGCACGTGCCCAGCTTGTTGGTTTGGTAGTCGGGGCAGGTGCAATAGCCGATTTGCCGCTTAAAGTCGCGGAAGGTGATGCGGTAGGTTTTGCCCACCTCGTTAGTAAGGGCGTGCTCGCCGTACACATTGCCCGCAAACTGGATGCGGTACTGGGCCTCCTCGGCTTTTTCGGCCCGTTCGGCCAGCACCCGTTTGATCATGCCCTCGCGGGTGTATTTTTTACCCACCAGGCTCCGTTTGGCTCCGGCCTCGGGGCGGTTCAGCTCTTCCACCAGTTGCATGAGGCAGGCCACCGAGGCCGCATCCCAAAAAAGAGTGCGGTTGCTGGCCGTTTTCTCCACCCGTTCGTTGGTGTAGTCCACGGCCAGTTTCACGTTCACGTCGGCAAATTCGTCGTTCACCAAAAAGTCGAACTGGCTCTGCGTTTGCGACAGCAACTGCACCGCTCCGTTCACAAACAGGGCGTGCCCTTGCCTAAACACCAAGTCCGATACTTTGCCATTTTGCCGCAATTGTCGGAGGTGCCGTTTTACCAGGTCGGTCAGTTCGGTAGTCATGAAAAAGCGAGGAGGGGGAAAAGGTGGTAACGAGTTGGATTTGAAAGTAAGTCGATAAATAAAACCTGCACATTTAGATTGCGCTAATTACTGACTAATAAGTTGATAATATAATTAGACGATAAGAAAATTATATCACGGGAATACATTCTAACCCCATTGCCTTAGCCCCTCCCCGTCGGGCAGGGGCGATCCCTTCTATTTTTGGCGGCTCAGAATAGGCCATTTATAACAAGCTTGGCACGGTCAAAAGCCCAAAACTATCTTTGCGCTTTAGCGGCTTTGCGAGCAATATTTTTGAACAGATCAGCCCTGCCCGTCGGGGAGGGACTTCCTCTGAACTTGGTTAATATGCTCATTACCAACACACAAAAACTCTAATAGATTTTGGTGTTTGCCATTACTTCTTCTGCCTAAGGTTAAACCAAAATCAGCAACCAAAAAAAGCCCGAGACCAACCGCTAATCCGCCCCGGGCTTTCTTCTTCCAAAAAACTTATCGGGCTGGAAGTTAACTTCTTACTCCTGCGCGCGCTAATTTTTAACGGGATGATTACGCGGCCACAAGCCCCAAACCAGGCCCAGCAACCCTAAGGCCAAGCACACCCCGGCCCAGATAAAAATGGAATAGTAAGTTACCGAAGCCCGGAAAACCACCGTAAATCCAAAAGTAGCCAGGCCTACCCACTGCCATACGGGGGCATTTTCCAGCCGGGGGGCTGGGTTGACTTCGGCCGGTAGGTTAAACAGCACCTTGAGCGTGGGCCAGTCCCACAGCAGCAGCGCGCAAGTGGCCAGCAGCATGAGGCCCGTAATAATGGGGGTACCCGCAAAATCGTAGGAGATGGTGATCACGAACACATTGACGATGATGGGGAAAAACGCTACCGCGCCCAGCTTGGCATAACGCTGGGTCATGAGCAGGCCCCCGGCCACCAATTGGCCCAGGCCCAAAAACTGCCAGTAAAGCCCTGATTGGTAAAGGGTTTCAAAGAAGTGAAAAGCCGAGTGAATGGGTTCGTCGGCCCCGCTTTGGCTGGTGAACCGCCCGCCCTGGATTTTAACGACGCTCGCAAACACGAACGCCCCGCCAATGAGGTAGCGGGTGTAGATGATAAAAAGCTGGCACCAAACCTGGCGGCGCAGGTAATCGATCAATGCAGTCATAAGTTTTTATACTTGAATTTGAACGTTGCTGGCGAAATTAAACCAACCGCAATAAAACAAACAACCTCGGCCGCTTATTCAAGGTAAAGCTAGTACACGGGCGGGCCGGGCGGTTTTTCCCGGTAAGGCTCCGGGGCTTTTCCGCTGGACTAGCCCGCCTTGGCTATCGGCGCGTTTTGTGGGCTAGCCTTGTTAATTTGGCGCATGAAAAAATTCATTTTCGGGTTTGCCCTTTGGCTGGCGGGGGGGCTGGGTGCCCGCGCCCAGGAGGCCGTGGTGCCGCTCCAGCAAAACCCGCCCGAGGTGCGGTGGCAGCAGATCAACACGCCGCAGTTCCGGGTCATTTTTCCGGTGGGCTACCAGGCCCAGGCCCAGCGCACGGCCCGCAGCCTGCAAATGGCCTTGCAACCGCCCAAAATGGGTTTTATGCCGCCCGTGGCCCAAAGTTTGGGCAAATTGCCCCGGCGTATTAGCGTGCTGTTGCAAAACCGCACCACTATCTCCAACGGTTTTGTAACGCTCACGCCCCGGCGGTCCGAGTTTTTTACCATGCCCCCGCAAGACTATAACTTTTTGGGTACCAACCACTGGCTCGACTTGCTCACCATCCACGAAATGCGCCATGTGGTGCAGCTCGATAAAAGCCGCACGGGCCTTACGCGGGCGGCTTACTGGCTGTTTGGCAATAACATGCAGGCCGCGCTGGGGTTTTTGGCCATCCCCAACTGGTTTTGGGAAGGCGACGCGGTGGGGATCGAGACGGCCCTCACGCCCAGTGGCCGGGGCCGCATCCCCCACTTTGACGTGCTGTACCGCAGCACCTTACTGGAGCGCGGCGGGTTTGGCTACCACAAGGCCATGCTCGGCTCGTTCCGCGACCAAGTGCCCAACCATTACGTACTGGGCTACTTGCTCACCACCCACCTCAAACGCCGCTACGGCAACCAAATTTTTGACCCGGTAGCCCGCCGGGCTTGGGGGCGCAGCTTGGTGCCGTTTACATTCACCAGTGCGCTCAAAAAGCACACGGGCCGTTACGTGCGCCGGGCCTATGCCGATATGAACCAGGAACTGGACAGCCTATGGCAGGCCCAACTGGCCGGCCTGCCCCTTACCGAGGCCGCCCGGCTCAACCAGCGGCCCGCCAAAATGGCCCCCGGCTTTTGGGGCCAGCGGCCGTTTACCAGTTACGAATTTCCGCAGCCGCTGCCCGGCGGGGGCGTGGTGGTGCTGCGCACGGGGCTGGCCCAAGTGCCGCAGTGGGTGCGCCTGGACAGCACCGGCCGCGAAACCGTGCTGCACACGCCCGGCCCCCTGCCCGAAACGGCCATGCTTTCCGCCGCCGCCGGGCGGTTAGTGTGGGTAGAATATGCTTTTGACCCGCGCTGGCAAATGCGCAACTATCAAGTAATCAAAATTTTAGAGATTGAAACGCGGCAAGTGCGCACGCTCACCCGCCGCAGCCGCTACGTGGCCGCCGCCCTCTCGCCCGACGGGCGCACCGTGGCCACCATCGAGGCCACCGAAGCCGACCGGTACGCCCTGGTGCTGCTCGATGCCGAGACCGGGGCCGTGCGGCAAACCCTGCCCAACCCGGACAACGACTTTTTGGCCATGCCCCGTTTCGCGCCCGACGGCCAACATTTAGCTGTGCTGCGCATGCGCCCGGGCGCGGGCAAGACAATTGCCTGGGTTCACTTGGCCACGGGCCAAAGCCGCGACTTGCTGCCCTTTGGCCACGAAAACCTGGGCCACCCGGTGCCCTACGGCCGCTACGTGTTCTATAACTCGCCTTACAACGGCATCGACCAGATTTACGCCCTCGATACCGCCACCCAGCAGCGGTGGCAAGTGGTGGCCCGCCGCTATGGGGCCTACAACCCGGCCCCGAGCTTGGATGGAAGTACGCTGTATTTTAACGATTTTACCGTGCAAGGCCACGATGTATGTGCTACACCCCTGCGGCCCGAGCAGTGGCTACCGCTGGCCCAGGTGCCGGATCGGCAGGTACACTACTACGCCCCGCTGGCCGCCGCCGAGGGCCAACCCAACCTGCTGGCCCAACTGCCCGATACCACCTACGCCGTGCGGCCCTACCGCAAGTCGGCGGGCTTGCTCAATATTTACAGTTGGTCGCCGTTTGCCAACCCCAGCAGCCCCACTAACTTGCAATTGGCCGTTTATTCGCAAAACTTGATTGGTACGGCCAGCACCACGTTGGGCCTGGACGTAGATGCCGCCGAGCGCACCGGCAGCCTGTTTGGCACGGTGAGCTACCAAGCCTTCTACCCGATCATCGATGTTTCGGTGCGGGCCAGCAACCGCAGTGCCAACGAGCTGGTTACCAACAACAACCAAACCCGCACCAACCGTTACACCTGGCGCGAAACCGTGGCCAGCGTGGGCCTGCGCATCCCGTGGGTGCTCACTAACTCCCGGTTCTCGCGCAGCGCGAGCGTGGCCACGGGGTTCTCGCTGCGGCAGGTGGGCGATTACCAAGACAATGTACAGCGTTTCAGTTCGGGCAACTTGTATAGCCTGGGCTACTCGGCGGGCTACAGCCTGGCCTATCGCCGGGCGCCCCGCGATTTGGTGGGCCGCTGGGCCTGGTCGGGCGCACTGCGGCTGGTTCACACGCCTTTCGGGGGCGATTTCGAGGGGCAAATTTTCTCGGCCGAGACCCGAACCTGGGTGCCGGGCTTGTTGCGCCACCACGCCCTGGGCTTCCGGGGGGCGTTCCAGCGTGAGGCGGCGGTCAACTACCGTTTCAACAACGGTATCCAATTTCCGCGCGGCTACCTTTATACGCCTCATTTTCAGCTTTATACGGCTTCGGTAGATTATTTGGCCCCCCTTTGCTACCCCGATTTGGTCATCGGCCCGCTGGTAAACGTGCAGCGGCTCAAAACCCGGCTCTTCGCCGACTTTGGCCAGGGTTACAGCCCCGGCAATCCGGTGCGGTTGTACCAGGCCCTGGGGGTGGACCTCACGTTCGACCTCAAACTGTTTCGCCTGCCCGACCTCACCTTTGACCTGGGCGTGCGCTACCTGCACTTTCCGCTCACCGGCGGCAGCCAGTTTGAACTGGTGCTGGGGCAGATCGGGTTTTGAGCCTGCTGGGTAGGTTGGCTGCCCATTTTCCGGGCTTGGCGTAACTTGCCACCCAATTGCGGGCCTAGCAGGCCCAACCGTTGTCTTTCGTTCACTGCTTGTTCGCCATGCTCAAACCCGAACCCAAAAATTGCCCCCGCTGCCAAGCCCGCCTTGAGTGCAAACTGGGCGACGTGACCAACTGTCAATGTTCCGAGGTGCATTTGGGGCCGTCAACCCAAGACTTTTTAGCCAATGCCCAGTGGGGCGATTGCCTGTGCAAGCAGTGCCTCCACCATCTTGACCAACTGGTGCAGGTGGCGCAGGGCCAGCGTTTCCCCGCCACGCCCGGCCAACTGGTCGAGGGGCTGCATTATTACAAAGAAAACGGCTATTGGGTATTCACCGAACTCTATCACTTGTTGCGCGGCAAGTGCTGTGGCAGCGGATGCCGCCATTGTGTGTATGGTTTTAAGAAACAACGCGATGGACAAACCGCTTGAAGCCGCCCTGCGCCATAAAATCGACCAAAAAACCAAGCCGTTGGGCGCGCTGGGCCGGTTGGAAGACCTGGCTTTCCAGATCGGGTGCCTTCAGCAGAGCCTTAACCCCCGCCTGACCCGCCCCACCGTGCTGGTGTTTGCCGCCGACCACGGCATCGCCCAGGCGGGCGTGAGCGCCTACCCGCCGGAGGTTACCCACCAAATGGTGCTCAATTTTTTGCGCGGCGGAGCGGCCATCAACGTTTTTTGCCAACAAAACGGGCTGGCCTTGCGGGTGGTAGATGCAGGCGTGCGATACCAGTTTGACCCCCACCCTAGCTTGGTGGAGGCCAAAGTGGGGCCGGGTACCCGCAATTTCTTGCACGAACCCGCCATGACCGCTGCCGAACTAGACCAGTGCCTGGCCTGGGGCGCGCGCCTGGTGGACGAGCTTGCCCAAACTGGCTGCAACGTGGTGGGCTTGGGCGAAATGGGCATTGGCAATACCTCTTCGGCCAGCCTGCTCATGAGTACCCTGCTGGGGCTGCCCCTGGCGGAGTGCGTGGGCCGGGGCACGGGCCTCACCCCGGCGCAGTTGGCCCACAAAACGGCCGTGCTGCAACAGGCCCAAGCAGCCCACCCGGCACCCGATGGCCCGCTGGCGGCCCTGGCCACGTTTGGCGGGTTCGAGATCGCCCAAATGACAGGGGCCCTGCTGGCCGCCCAGCAGCGGGGCATGGTGGTGATGGTGGATGGGTTCATTGCAAGTACCGCTTTTTTGGTAGCCCACCAACTGGAGCCTCGGCTCCGCCAACACGCGATTTTCTGCCACCAGTCGGCGGAACTGGGGCACCTGCGGCTGCTGGCCCACTGGCAAGCGGAGCCTTTGTTGCAACTGGGCCTGCGGCTGGGCGAAGGCACCGGCTGCGCCCTGGCCTACCCCGTTTTGCAGTGCGCGGTCGCTTTTTTGAACGACATGGCCAGTTTCGATAGTGCCCAGGTGAGTTCCTCAACCCTTGCCGTATGATCAAACGAGAAATCCAGTACTTTTTTACCGCGCTCATGTTTTTTACCCGCATTCCCTGCCCGGCTTGGGTCGACCACAGCGACGAGTACCTTCAGCGGTCGCGCAAATATTTCCCCCTCATGGGTTGGATCGTGGGCGGGGCCGCCGCCGGAGTGTTTGCCCTGGCCCAGTGGGGCTGGCCGCCGTCGGTGGCGGTGCTGCTGTCGATGGTGGCCAGCGTGTGGCTCACCGGGGCTTTCCACGAAGACGGGTTCGCCGATGTGTGCGACGGTTTTGGCGGTGGCTGGACCCCGCCGCAGATTTTGGCCATCATGAAAGACAGTCGGGTAGGGGCCTACGGGGCCATTGGCATCGGGCTGCTGCTGGGCCTCAAGTTCCTGGTTTTGTACGAATTGGCCCGCCTGGCCCCCTGGACTTTGGTGGTGGCTGCCCTGGTCAATGCCCACGCGGCCAGCCGGTTTGTGGCCTCCACCTTGGTCCATTCGCACGCCTACGTGCAGGATCCCGACCAGAGCAAGGCCAAGCCCGTGGCCTCGCGGCGGCTCAGCCTCGGCGAAATGGGGTACAGTTTTTTGTTCGTGGCCCTGCCCATGGGCGCGTTTTATCCGCACGGGTGGCTGCTGCTGGCCTTGCCGACGGCTTATTTAGCCAAGGTTTACCTGGGCAACTATTTCCAGCGGCATTTGGGCGGCTACACCGGCGACTGCCTGGGGGCCACCCAACAAGTGAGCGAGGTGGTGTATTACTTAGCCCTGCTGTTGGCATGGAAGTTTTCTTAGTGCGCCACACCACCCCGGCCGGGGCCCCAGGCGTGTGCTACGGCCAGGCCGATGTGCCCCTGGCCGCCACCTTCGCGGCTGAATGCGAGCACGTGCGGGCTTGCCTGCCTGCCACGTTCGAC
>JALONO010000066.1 GCA_025454895.1 Bernardetiaceae bacterium | reverse complement strand
CCCGGGTGTCCACTACAAAGGCCGTTTGGCCATCGGGGCTGATAGCCAGGCCGTTGACCCAGTTGGTAACCGAGTTGGGCACGGGCAACTGGCGCAGCGTGGGCGCTCCCGGCTGCCAGTTGACCACCGTCAGTTGGTCGTCCACCCCCGGCTCGGTCCGCAGTTGGCCATCGGCATAGGCCGAGGCCACCATGTCGGCATCGGAGAGCACCAGCAAGGCTTTGGCATCGAACCGAAAGGGCACTGGCCGTAGCATTCCAAAAAAGCATTACCAAAACAACGACAATTTTTTTCATTCCATGGGGGATTAAGGTTGATAAACTGCCAATTCGCACGGGGTAAACGACGGCTCATCGCAGCGCACCACCACCGTTTGCTGGGTGCGCAGGGCCGTTTCCAACATTTTGAGGGTAAAGAAATGGCCCCAATCTTTGGCGCGCCGGTGGCATAGGTTGCAGGTGAAATCGTTGCTGGCCGAGAACCGGGGCCGCTCCGGGGCAAACGACCCGCTAAGCACCCGGTCGCCGTCTTTTTGGCGCAGGTAAACGGTGCTTTGCCGCTCGCCAAACCAGGTTTCCATGATCACGGGCGTGCCTTCGGGCAGTTGGCCCGTGGCCTGCATGGCCTCGGCGGCGGCCACCTCGATGAACATCCGGCGGAAGTAGTCGCCCGCCTTGGCCGTACTTTTCCACCGGGGCCAGGGCCTGCCCGCCCGCGCCCGCCTGCGCCGGGCCTACCTCGGCCGACTGGTTGCCGCAAGCGAGCAGCGTGGCCAATGCGTAACCTAAAACCGAAAAACTGAGGGCAAGCTTTTTCATAACGGAGCGAATTGACCCCACAAAATTGCGGGCCAAGCCGGAAGCGCGTTGGCCCCAAACGCCCGGAGTTTTGGCCTGTGCGGCTCATGGTGGTTTTGGCTTTTGCCCAACCCTTGCCGACCTAAAAATGAGCTTGACAACTTCATAATCCCTCAACTCATTAGAGTTGTTGCGTGTTGATAATGAGTAACTTATTTTAATTTGGAGGAAGTCCCTCCTCGGCGAGGCTAATTTTGTGGGGATTTTCGACTAGTTGTGATGGACGGTGTGGGACAATCTCGAGGAGATGCCATGATGATAGACAAACGACGAAAAAACGAGCGAAACCCTGAAGGGGTGATATCAAATAATGCCACTTCTTTCGGAGTTTAAAATCTAGGAATAGCCTTTAGTCCATAGTCCTAACACCCTTTCAGGGTTAAAATGAGACAAATTGCATAAGTTATGCTAACATGACTAAATGATTTTTTCATTTGATTACCAATCACTTATAAGGTAGAAAATACGCAATCTGTATTTGATTTTGGTATTAGATAGATCGCAAAACTCCTACAAGCTTACCCCCCTGGACGGCAAAAATGGGAGTTTTTGAGCGAGCAAGTGCGGTTGGCCAGAGTGGGGTCTAGAAGGGTAGATTTTGAACGAAAATTCGAACTTTCTTCAGGTCTAAATCCAATTTGCGTGAGGTCTAATGTAATACTCAGCGTGGTGCTTGAGCCACGAGGTTCCTCTTTGGGCTTGGGCCTGGGCAAAACCACCGGGAGTTCATGAGTCTTTTAAGAAGATTTAGCGGATTGGCAACAAATAATGAACGAAATTTGTAACTTGATTCATCGCCGTTAGGCCAAGTAATCACCTTATTTGGATTGTCGACCGAAACGCAAGTAAAAAAAAGCCTGGTATGGCTGCGCCGCTTGGGGCGTTTTATCATTGGCTTGGGCAAGGTAAAACTCACCCTGCTTTTGCTGGTGGGCTTGGTACTGCTGGCCCTGCAATACCCCTGGGTGCAAACCCGACTGGCCGGGCGGGCCACCGCCTGGCTCAGCGAGCGTACCGGTTTTGCGGTGAGCATCGAGCGGGTGTCCATCCGCTGGTTGGATGCCGCCGTGCTCCAGGGCGTACGCATCATCGACCAACAAGGCCAGCCCATGATATTGGCGGAAGAGATTGCCGTGGACTACGACTTGCTGGCCTTGCTCGACGGCAAGGACATTGTGCTCAACCGCGCCCGGCTTACCCGCACCGAGGTCAATTTGATTTTCAATTCGCCGGATAGTAGCCTCAATATCGAGGCGTTCATTAGCAAACTGAGCGGCCCCCCCAGCGGCGATACCGCCAAGGCCGTGCAAAAGTTCATCATCGACCAGGCGTTGCTGGACCACGTGCAGTTTAGTATGCACAAGCCCTACGCCGACTCGATCCCGCCTGGCCAGTTTGACTACAACCATTTTATTCTGGACAGTATTCACGGCGAAATTGAAGGGTTTTGGGCCAGGAACGACACCATTGCCCTGTCGGCCAAGCAGTTGCTGGGTTTCGAGCGGCGGGCGCACTGGCCCATCCACGAGCTTACCACCGAGTTTTTGTACTGCCGCCACCAAATGCGGTTTGGCCAATTGCTGGCCAAAGTCGGCCAAAGTACTCTGCGCGACTCGCTCTCGCTCAACTACCACGATCCTGTGGCTTTCGCCGACTTTAACCACCAAGTTACCCTGGGGGCCAGGCTCACCAACAGCGTGGTGCATACCGATGACTTGGCCTTGTTTGCCCCCAGCCTGCGGCTTTACAACCAAAGCTTGGCGGTGTCGGGCCAAATTACCGGCCCGGTGGCCCGCCTGCGTGCGCGCAACGCCGAGTTGGCTTTTGGCAACACCCGGCTGGCGGGCAATTTCGGTTTCGACGGGTTGCCCCAAATTGACGAAACCCTGCTGGTGCTCAAGTTCCGCCCTTCGGTGCTGGACCCCGACGACCTGCGGCCCATCCTCGGCGACACGCTCACCAATTATTTGCAAAAGTTTGGCCGGGTGGATTTCAAAGGTGAGTTCGACGGCTTCACCTACGACTTTGCCGCCAAGGGCACGCTCCAGACCGCCCTGGGCACCCTCATGCCCGACCTTCGGCTGGAACTGGAGCAAAAACGCTACAGTGGCACGCTGGGCCTGCGCAATTTTGCTTTGGGCCAACTGTTGGAGCAGCCCGCGCTGGGCCTGGTGGACCTCAACGCTCGGGTGCAAGAGGGCCGGGGCTTTGACCTCAAAACCGCCGAAGTGTTATGTGAAGCCAATATTGCCCGGCTGGGCCTGCGCGGCTACGACTACCACAACCTCACCTTCAAAGGCAACGTGCGGCAAGGCTTGGTGGACGGCGAATTGGACGTACAAGACCCTAACCTCACCCTCGGCTTTTTTGGTAAGGTGGATTTAAACACCAACACCATCGAGGCCAATGTGGCCATCACCAATGCGTTCCTCAAGCCGCTCGGATTTTCGGCTCAGGAGGCTCAAGTCCGGGGCGAGGCCAGCATGAACTTCTCCGGCCTCACCCTCGACGAATTGCAGGGAGAAATCGAGTTCGACAGCTTATACTTTGCCTACGGGAGCAAAGACGTGCTGTTTCCATCGTTGTTGCTCCACTCGTCCATTGAGCCTAACAATCGCCGCGATTTTTACCTCCAATCCGACATGTTGGACGTGGAAGCTGAGGGCAATTTCAAACCCAGCCGCATTTTGCAAGACATCGGCTTGCTTTATGAAGAATACATGCTGGACCTGGTGAACGACGATGCCGCCATTGCGCAGTACTATCAAAAAAAGCAAGCAACCAAAAACTGGCGCCGTACCGACTGGGCCGCCACCGCCTATCAGCTTGATTATCAGATTAAACTAAAAGACCTCAACCCGCTGGTGCAGGTTTTTGTGCCTGACCTGTACCTGTCCAAGCGGGCGGTGCTGGCTGGTCAGTTCAAGCGCGATACGCTCAGCCGGTTTACCCTGCGTAGCTATGGCCTGGATACCCTCCGCTACGCCCGCTATGCCTTCTACCAAAACCAAATTGAGTACACCACCACCAAGCGGCCGCAAATGGACTCGATCTCGGCCTTTTTGCAGATCAGCTCGGGGGCGGCGGCCCTGCGTAACAGTAAGTTAGACCCGGCCCAGCCCGATGCCCTCAGCTTGGAGGGCCTCAAAGTGGAAGGTGATTGGCACGGCGAGGAAATCGGCTACAAATTCTACGTTAAACAAAAAGACGCGGCCGACTACGCCGATTTGCGGGGTAATTTCCGCCTGCTACCCGGTCAGCATTTTCAGTTCAACCTGTTCCCGTCACGGTTGCGGGTGCTCAACGAAGACTGGGCCAACCCCGACACCGCCCGGGTGGACGCTTATGGGCGCGAGGTAACTTTCCAAAACTTTACCGCCCAGCAAGGCCAGCGCCGGGTGGAGGTGCGCGGCCAACTATCGGAAGACCCGGCCAAAACCCTGGGCATCCACGTGGGCGAATTTAACCTGGGCGTGTTCAGCAACTTGCTCGGCTACAAGCTCACCGGCACGGTCGATGTGAACGCCACCTTGCAAAACGTTTACCGCGACTTGCAGATCAACGGCATGGCCAATGCCGACAGCATTACCCTGGGCGGGTTCCTCATCGGCGATTTGCGCAGCCGGGTGGCCTGGATAGCCGAGCAGAAGCAACTGGACCTGCAAGCCAATTTGGAGCGGCAAGGCGAGCAACTAGTGGCCATCGAGGGTAGTTATGCCGCCGCCCGCCGCCGCCCGCTGGACCTCACGGCCCGGCTCATCAAGGCCGACGTGAACATGATCGAGCCGTTTTTGGGCAGCATTGCCTCCGGGTTTGCCGGCCAGGCCGAGGGCGAGGTGAAAATCCGCGGCCCCCTGGACGAGTTGGGCCTCAAAGGGGAGATTTTCGTGCGCGGCGGGGCCTTTATCGTTAATTATCTCGGTGCCCGGTACTTTTTTGACGATAAAATTTATTTTGATGACGATTACATTGGGATGAGGCGCCTACGCCTGCGCGACGACCAGAAAGCCTCGGCCTTTATCGACGGCGGGATTTACCACAGCGGGTTCACCAACTTTTTGCTTCAGTTAAACGGCGATTTCAAAAACTTTAAAGTACTGGATACCAAACTTAGTGAAGAAGCCCTTTACTACGGCACGGCCGTGGCCACGGGCGATTTTGCCATTTTTGGCCCTACCAACCGCCTTAACATTTTGGTGAATGCCACTGCCAACAAAGGCACCATGATGTTTTTGCCGCTCGACGGGTATGCCAGTGCCCAAACCCAGAGTTTTATCCGCTACACTTCGTTCAGGCCGGATAGCACCGGGGCGGCGGCCCCAGCCACCCAAGCCGGGGTAAAACCCGTGGAAATCAGCAGTTTGGGTATGGACATGAAACTCAACATTACCCCCGATGCCGACTTTCAGATCATCTTCGATAAAAAATCGGGCGATATAATCCGGGGCAACGCCCGTGGCCTGATGGATCTCAAAATCGACACCCGGGGCAGTTTTGACATGACCGGCGAAGTGGAAATCGTGAAAGGGGCCTACAATTTTACCTTTCAAAACCTGTTTAATAAGGAATTTGCCATCACCCCCGGTAGCCGCCTCACCTGGTCCGGCGATCCGTACAAGGGCCAACTCAACATCACGGCCGTGTACGACCAGCGGGTGTCGTACGCCCCCATTTTGAGCCAGCAGTTGCGCAACCAACAAAACAACAGCAACAACAACGGTGGTTCGGCCGAACTGAACCGCCGCTACCCCAGCCGGGTGAACCTGGGCGTTACCGGCGAGTTGCTCTCGCCCAACGTGAAGTTTGGCATCGATTTGTACGACTACCCCCGCAACATCGTGGTGGACAACCGCAACATCAACCTGGAAACCGAGGTGAGCGCGTTCAAGGCCCGCCTGGCCGCCGACGAGCAGGAGATGAACCGCCAGGTATTCAGCCTGATCCTGCTCAAGCGGCTGTTTGGCACCAACGATGCCGTGTTCCAAAACACGGGGCAGTCGGCGGGGGGCAGCGTGAGCGAGCTGCTGGCCAACCAGTTGAGCAGTTGGATATCCCAGGTGGACGAAAACCTCGAGGTGGACATTAACCTGAACGGCCTGGATGCCAGCGCGCTCAATACCATGCAGTTACGGCTATCGTACAGCCTGCTCAACGGGCGGGTGCGCATCACGCGCGACGGGGCTTTTACCAGTGCCAACAACCAGGCCAACGCCTCCAGCATCGCTGGCGACTGGACGCTGGAATACCTAGTTACCCGCGACGGTAAGCTACGGATGAAGATTTACCGCCGTACCAATACCAACACGTTCAACGCCGCGATTGCGGGCAATACCATCACCGGGGCCAGCATCCAGTTCACCAAGAGTTTCAACAGTTGGAGCGAGCTGATCGGGTTTAAGCGCAAACGGAAAAGCGAACGCAAAGACAACCGCCGCCGCAACATCCCCGCTCGTAACCATGATGATGAGATTATTTTTGAACCTTGATTCTCAAAGAAGAAAACAAAAAAGCCCCGGAATTGTCGGGGCTTTTTTTGGCCAAAATAGTCGGCAAAACGAATACTGAAATCACAAATAGCTATTACGAATTTGCTGCCTTGTAAATGATTGATAATCAAATAAAACAATCATTTTACTATGCATTCATTTAGCCATTTTAGTACGGTTGATTGCGATATAAAAATCATTTTATCAGGCAATCACTTAGTCATTAAAATGCAAGATGCTAAATGTAGTTAAGCTGATGTTTCACATAGCTTTTGACCAACAGGGCGGCCTTGTATTGGTTGGGTACCCGGATGCGCTCCTGCAATACCTGTTTGGGGGCCGACTGCTTGATTTTTTGAAACAACTTGAGGTAGTACACATAAGCCAAGTAAACGCCCAGTTTAGCGCACCGGGGCAAGGCTAAAATGCCTTCGTAGGCTTCGTCAAAATCTTGTTGGATGTCGTTCTCGATGGCGGCCTTGGTTTCCCCGTTGAACAAGTTGTAGTCCACGCCGGGGAAATAAACGCGCCCGCGCTCGGCGTAATCGCTCTTCATGTCGCGCAGGAAGTTCACCTTTTGAAACGCCGAACCCAGTTTGCGGGCCGGTTCGCGGAGGCGTTGGTACATCTGGTCGTCGCCGTCCACGAACACGCGCAGGCACATGAGGCCCACCACCTCGGCTGAGCCGTAGATGTACTCGTGGTAGCGGCTGTCGTTGTACTGGTTAAAGTACAAGTCCATTTCCATGCTGTTCAAAAAGGCATCGATCAGTTCCCGCTCAATGTGGTAGCGGTTTACCACCAATTGAAACGAATGCAAAATGGGGTTGAGGCTAATGCCAGCCTCGATGGCATGGTAAGTGTCTTGCCGAAAACGGTCGAGCAATTCTTTTTTGTCGTACCCGTGGAAGGTATCCACAATCTCATCGGCATAGCGCACAAAGCCATAAACCGCGTAAATGGGCTGGTGCAACTTACGTTCGAACATTCTAATGCCAAGCGAGAAAGAAGTACTGTAACTTTTGGTTACAATCTCGCTGCATTTCATAGTAGTATAATTAAACAGATCAAGCATGGCTTGGAGGTGTTTTAATAAGTAGCTAGTGCTGTTTTCACAAATAAAAATGTTCGATCAAGTTTAGCCTTTGATTTAATTTGTCTAAGTTTTAAACCATCGGGTTAGGGGAAAGGTTTTGGTTGGTTAACAACATTTAACCCGGTTAAGATACAAAAATTACCCTTTCATCTCTTTTTGCACTTGGCGAGCCACCACCCCGCCCGAGATGAGCGACGGGGGGACGCCCGGGCCGGGCACGGTAAGTTGGCCGGTGTAGTACAGGTTGTCCACCTTGCGGCTCTTGAGCGATGGTTTCAAGATCGCGGTTTGGCGCAGCGTATTGGCCAGGCCATAAGCGTTGCCTTTAAAAGCGTGGTAGTCGTCCACAAAATCGCGGTGGGCATAGCTACGTTTGTACACCACGGCGTCGCGGATGCTTTGGCCGGTTAGGTTTTCCATCCGTTCCATGATGAGGTGATAGTACTTTTCGCGCACCTCTTCGGTATCGGTTAGGCCGGGGGCCACGGGCACCAGTAAAAACAGGTTTTCGTGCCCGGCCGGGGCCACGCTAGGGTCGGTGATGGAGGGCACCGAGGCGTAAAACAGCGGCTCGGTGGGCCATTGCGGTTTCTCGTAAATCTCGATGGCGTGGTGCATCAGGTCCCGGTCAAAAAACAGGTTGTGGTGGCGCAGGTTGCGGAGCCGCTTGTTCACGCCCACGTAGTAGAGCAGGCACGAGGGGGCCATTATCCGCTTGGCCCAGTAGTCGTCGGAGTAGCTGCGGTGGGGCTGGCCCAGCAGTTGGGTTTCCACGTGGTGGTAGTCGGCCCCGGCCACCACCACATCGGCGGGGAGGGTGCCCTGGGCAGTTTGCACGCCCACGGCCCGGCGGCCTTGCACCACAATTTGCTGTACAGCCTGGCCCAGGCGCACGTCCACGCCCTTTTCCCCGGCTAGTTGCACCATTGCTTCCACAATTTTATGCATCCCGCCCATGGGGTACCAGGTGCCCAGCACCATGTCGGCGTAGTTCATCAGGCTGTACAGGGCCGGGGTGTTTTGCGGGATCGCCCCCAAAAACAGCACCGGGAACTCCATGAGCCGGATCAGTTTATCGTCTTTAAAAAACTTACGGATGTGCCCGTGGAACGACTGAAACAGGTCCAGCCGGAAGGCTTCTACCACTAACCGCAAGTCCAGGAATTCGGTGAGCGACAAGCTAGGTTTGTGGACAAACTCATTGATGCCCACCTTGTACTTGTAGGCGGCTTGGTTTAAAAACTGTTTCAGGCGTTCGCTGCTGCCTGGTTCGTAGCGCTCGAACAGGGCGCAGAGCTGGTCAAATTGGGCGGGGATGTCCACAAAATCGCCGGGGCCGAACACCACGTTGTACGACGGATCGAGCCGCACCAGGTCGTAGTAATCGGCCACCGACTTGCCAAATTGGGCAAAGTACTGTTCAAATATGTCGGGCATCCAGTACCAGCTCGGCCCCATGTCGAAAGTGAAACCCTGCTCGTGGAACACGCGCGCCCGCCCGCCAGGCCCGGTGTTTTTCTCCAGCAGGGTTACTTGGAAACCAGCCGTGGCCAAATGGGTGGCGGCCGAAAGCCCTGCAAAACCGGCCCCGATCACGATCGCCTTTTTACTCATAGTGGAAGATGAAAAAATGGTACAACAAATCCGTCATAAACCTTTGGGTAGGAAGATGATACTGGGCGGTTGATAATGCCCTCCGTTAATGAAATTAACAAAACCAAATTGGTTTTGCCTTGGGTGCTCGCTGCCGTTTGAGTAACCGTAAACCGGGTGGGCAAAGTCAAAAGGTGGTTATCGAGGACTTCAAGTAAAAAATAGACTAAAAAATAAGGGACTGCCCACAAATTGTGCTAGGCAGCCCCGCTGGTTATCAATGCGGTTTAGCCAATCAGTTACTACGGGTAGCGTACACGTGCAACTTATCTTTTAATTCTTTACGGGCAATGTGGATGCGGTTTTTTACCGTACCAATCGGAATCTGCAACTTTTCGGCGATCTCGTGGTACTTAAATCCCCGGAAGTGCATCACAAAAGGAATGCGATAAGCATCATCGAGTTTCTCAATGGCCCGGTTAATGTCGTGCATGGTAAAGGCCGAATAGGCCAAGTTCTGCGTTACGTTGTTGACCGAATTGAGATAATGAAGGTTTTCTGTCGAGTCGATAAAAGTGTTACGGCGAACCAAACGCTGGTAATTGGTGATGAAGGTATTCTTCATAATGGTGTAAAGCCATGCCTTCAAGTTAGTACCTTCGGTAAATTTTTCCCGGTTGGTGTAAGCCTTGAGCATGGTCTCCTGCAACAGGTCATTGGCATCTTCAGAGTCTTTGGTAAGTTTTAGGGCGAAGGGCTTCAGTGAAGAAGTCATTTGGCTAATGTTGTAGCTAAATTCAATGGCAGTCATGGCTTCACTTGTTTTTGTTGAAGCAAATTTAAAGAGCCTTAAACAAAAAAACAAACCTTTGTTGAACAAAAACCGCGTCAGGGTTCAACAAAATTGGAAAAGTGAAACAAGGGTATGGGTGTAAATCCCTATTTTGTGGATGTTTCACCGAAAAATCATATTGAAAGATTAAACAAAAAATTGTTAAAGCCTTCAACAAACCGCCCGGCCTTGCCCTAACTGGCCGAGTTGAACCCCAAAAGGCTTAAACAAAACCCCGCAAAGTTGCTTTTTCCCCTGGCTCTGTGGCCAAGGCTGAGCCTAGTTGAGCGGCCCCACCGAGCAATAACCCGCCATTTTAGCCAGTGGTGGCTACAAAAGTTAAACAAAACCCCATTTGGTGGTTTTTCGCCGCCGCCTAAGCGTTGCCGGGCCAAAGGGCTTCATGCAAATTGTCCAACTAAAGGTGCCCTGGGTTAGCGAAATGGCAACCAAAGTCGGTTTTTGTTGACCGCAATTGCGATTGTTGGCCAAAGTGCGCAACTTGCCCCGCTGGTTTGGGCCAGCCTCAAACAAACTTTACCGCCATGCGCGAACTAAAGAAACTCCTGGTGGCCAACCGGGGCGAGATCGCCATCCGGGTGCTCCGGGCCGCTTCCGAGCTCAACATCGAGACGGTGGCCGTTTATACCTACGAAGACCGCTACTCGTTGCACCGCTACAAAGCCGACGAAGCGTATCAAATCGGGGCTAACGATGACCCCCTGCGCCCTTATCTTGATATTGAAGGCATTGTGGCCCTAGCCAAAGCCAAAGGCGTGGACGCTATTCACCCCGGCTACGGCTTTTTGTCGGAGAACGTCCACTTTGTGCGCCGTTGCGAAGAGGAAGGGATCATTTTCGTTGGCCCTACCTCGGCGGCCATGAGCCAACTGGGCGACAAGGTGGCGGCCAAACTGGTGGCCAAGCAGGCGGGCGTGCCCATGATCGAGGACAGCCAACAACCCCTTACCAGCCCCGAGGTGGCCCTGGCCGAGGCCAAACGCATTGGCCTGCCGGTGATGCTCAAGGCGGCGGCGGGCGGGGGCGGGCGCGGTATGCGGGTGGCCCGCTCCGAAACCGACCTGGTGAACCTGTTTAACGAAGCCCGGGGCGAGGCCCTCAAAGCCTTTGGCGACGACACTATATTTATCGAGAAGTTTATCGATAACCCCAAGCACATCGAGGTGCAGATCATGGGCGATACCTATGGCAACCTGGTCCACCTCTTCGAGCGCGACTGCTCGGTGCAGCGGCGGTTCCAGAAGGTGGTGGAGGTGGCGCCCAGCCTGGGCCTGGCCCCCGAAACCCGCGACAAGTTATACGCATACGCCCTGGCCATTACCCGCCAGGTGGGCTATTCCAACGTGGGCACGGTCGAGTTTTTGGTGGACGAGCAACAACGCATCTACTTTATCGAGGTAAACCCCCGGGTGCAGGTAGAACATACCATCACCGAAGAAATTACGGGCATCGACATCGTCCGTTCGCAGATCCTGATCGCTAAGGGCCACCGCCTGGCCGACCGCGAGATTTTCATCCGCGACCAGCAAGACGTGAAGATCAACGGCTACGCGGTGCAGTGCCGCGTTACCACCGAAGACCCGCAGAACGGTTTCAAGCCTGATTACGGCACGCTCATCGCTTACCGCAACGCGGCCGGGTTCGGCATCCGGTTGGACGAGGGCAGTTCGTACCCCGGCGTGCGCATCTCGCCCTTTTTCGACTCCATGCTGGTGAAGGTAACCGCCAAGGGCCGCACCCTCTGGGGCGCGTGCGAGCGCCTGCACCGCGCCCTGCGCGAGTTCCGCATCCGGGGGGTAAAAACCAACATCGATTTCCTGCTCAACGTCATCTCCAATAAAGATTTTCAGCGCGGGGCGGCCACGGTCAAATTCATCGAGCAAAACCCTCAACTCATGCAAGTGCCCCAGCGTTACGACCGGGGCACCCGCCTGCTCCAATACTTAGCCGAGGTGATCGTGAACGGGAACCCTGACGTGCGCGGGGCCAAACCCAGCGGCGACTTTAGGGTGCCCGTAGTGCCCGTGGCCCCGGTGAAGGCCACCCCGCCCGGCACCCGCGACCGTCTGGTGCAGCTCGGCCCCGCAGCGTTTGCCCAGTGGCTCAAAAGCGAGCGGGCCGTCAAATTCACGGACACCACCTTCCGCGATGCCCACCAGTCGTTGCTGGCCACCCGCGTGCGCACGCTCGACATGCTGCGCATAGCCGAAAGCTACGCCCATTCGTTCCCGGATTTGTTCTCTTTAGAACTGTGGGGCGGGGCCACTTTCGACGTGGCCATGCGCTTTTTGCACGAGTGCCCTTGGCAGCGGTTGCGCCAGTTTCGCCAGGCCATGCCCCATGTGCTGTTCCAAATGCTGCTGCGGGCCTCCAACGCGGTGGGCTACAAATCGTACCCGCCCAACCTGGTCGATACTTTTATCGAGCACGCCTGGAAAAACGGGGTGGATGTGTTCCGCATCTTCGACTCGCTCAACTGGCCCGCCGCCATGGCGGGCAGCCTCAAAGCCGTGCGCGAGCGCACCCAGGGCCTGGCCGAAGCCGCCATTTGTTACACGGGCGATATCGACGACCCGCAGAACAAGAAGTACAGCCTCCAGTATTACCTCGACCTGGCCCGCCAGTTGGAAGACCTGGGGGCGCACATCTTGGCCATTAAGGACATGGCCGGGCTGCTGAAACCCTACGCCGCCGAACGCCTGGTAACCGAACTGAAAAAGGCCGTCAACCTGCCCATCCACTTGCACACGCACGACACGGCGGGCATCCAGAGTGCCACCTTGCTCAAGGCGGTGGATGCGGGCGTGGACGTGATCGACGTGGCCCTGGCCGCCATGTCGGGCCTCACCTCGCAGCCCAATTTCAACTCGCTGGCCGCCGCCTTGCAGCACCACCCCCGCCACGAGCCGCTCGACCTGCCCCAACTGAACCGCTTTTCCACTTACTGGGAAGACGTGCGCGAGTATTACTTTCCTTTCGAGTCGGGGTTGAAGGCGGGCACGGCCGAGGTGTACGACAACGAGATTCCCGGCGGACAATACTCTAACCTGCGGCCCCAGGCCATCTCGCTGGGCGTGGGCGACAAGTTTGAGTTGGTGAAGAAAAACTACGCCCTGGCCAACCAATTGTTCGGCGATATTGTGAAAGTAACCCCCAGCAGCAAAGTGGTGGGCGACTTGGCCATTTTCATGACGGCCAACAACCTCACCGTCAACGACATCCTGGAAAGGAGCGAGGGGCTGGCCTTCCCCGAGTCGGTGAAGGAGATGCTGCGCGGCGACCTGGGCCAACCGCCCGGTGGCTGGCCACCCGAGTTGCAGCGGATCGTGCTCAAAGGCGAGCCTGCTTACACCGGCGTGCCCGGCACCGACCTGCCCCCGGTGGACATCGAGGCCGAGTTGGCCGCTTTCCAACAAAAGTTTGCCGCCCAGCCTGGTCCCGGTCAACCTACTACTGCCGAAGGCTGGTTCACCGACTTCTTGTCGTACAAAATGTACCCCAAGGTGTTCGAGGATTTTCACGCCATGCGCAGCCGCTACGGCGATTTGTCGGTGCTGCCCACGCCCGCCTTTTTTTATGGGTTGAAGGAAGGGGAAGAAATCCTCGTCGAACTCGGCCCCGGCAAGGCCATCATGATCAAGCTGCTGGCCGTTTTCAAGGTCGACTCGCTGGGCATGCGCACCGTCTCGTTTGAGCTGAACGGCCAAACCCGCCGCCTGCAAGTGCGCGACCAGAGCTTTAAGGTGGTGCGCCAGGCCAACCGCAAGGCCCAGGGCGAGGGCCAAATCGGCACGCCTTTGCAAGGTAAATTGGCCAACCTGGTGGTAAAAAAAGGCGACCGGGTGGCCGCCAACTCGCCCTTGTTTATTATCGAGGCCATGAAAATGGAAAGTACCATCACCGCGCCTTACGAGGCCACCGTAACCGAGGTGGTGCTGGCCAAAGGCAGCATGGTGGAGCAAGACGACCTGGTGGTGGTGCTCAGCCGCCAGCCCTAGCTAACTCGCTCTGGTTGAAAAAGTTCGCCGTTAATGGCCTGCGGAAATCGCGGCCCTGGCGGCTTTTTTCCGCATTTGGCCGCCAAACTGATCGCTTAAGTAGGTTTGGCGTAAGATTTGGTGAGGAATTGATATGAAACCCCGTCATCTCCTATTCTTGCTGGCCCTGCTGGGGGCTTGCAAGCTGTTACAAAAAACTTCCACCAACCCCGTGGACAAGCCAGACGATAAAAAAATCGCCGGGCCAAAGGGCGGCTCCGTGGCGGTGCGCTCCCAAGCCGCGTTTGCCCAAGTGCTGGACCAAGTGGACGATAAAGCCCTGCGGCGGCAACTCGAGGACTTTGCCCAAGGGGGCCTGGGCCTCCCGCTCGACACCGAGGGCACCAGCCCCAATGCGGTGATCAAAACCGCTGAAAAGTACCTAGGCACTCCCCACCGGGGCGGGGGCCGCGACCGCAGCGGCATCGATTGTTCCGGCCTGGTGTCGGTGGCTTTCGAGGCCAACGGGGTCAAGCCCTTCCGTGGCTCGTCGAACTCGCTGGCCCGCTACGGCCTGGTCATCAACGACCGCCGCGAGCTGCAACGCGGCGACCTACTCTTTTTCGCCCGCACCTACAAGGCCAAAGACGTGCTCACCCACACTGGCATTTACCTGGGCGATGGTAAATTCATCCATACCTCCAGCAGCAAGGGCGTGGTGGTTTCCAACCTGGAAGACCCTAGCTACTGGCTGCCCCGCTACGTGTTTGCCACGCGGGTGTTTGCGCCTTAACCGCTTTTGGGGGCGGCAGCGGCAGCCGG
Source organism: Bernardetiaceae bacterium (assembly GCA_025454895.1). Taxonomy (GTDB): domain Bacteria; phylum Bacteroidota; class Bacteroidia; order Cytophagales; family Thermoflexibacteraceae; genus JALONO01. Next base: position 1,371 of record JALONO010000066.1, on the reverse strand, counting down.
GTGGCGGCCAGGCTTAGGGGGCCAGAGTGGCGCGACGTTAGGAGCGGTGTTTTGGCGGGTGGGCGGGGCGGCTACGTGGAGGTGGAGCGGGGCCGCCCGGTGCGGGCCTGCCCTAGGTTGGGGCGGGGGCTGGGCCGCCCCGGCTGCCCGCCAAAATACGGGAGCTTGGCGGACCCCGGCGGACCCCGGCCCGCGCGCGAACGCCCGCCTGCTCATGCGTACTCAGCCGGGCGCGCGCGGGCAAGCCTCAAAAAATAAACCCCAAGAACGGGCGGTTCTCGGGGGTTACGCCGGGGCCAGGCCCGGTCAATAGCCGAATATTTCTTCCAGGCTCAGTTTTTTCACTTGGCCGTAGCGGCTCAGTTCGTCCACTTTGATTTTTTGCTCCGAGGCCACCACGCAGTAGGCGTAGGGCTTGCCGGAGAGTTTCTCGGCGTGGAACTGCTTCACGTCGGCAAACGAGAACTTGTCCAGGGCTTGGTAGATGGGCTGGCGCGGGTCTTGTTCCAGGCCCAGGTCCTTGGCGGCCAGGTAGGTGTAGATCACGTCGTCGCGGATGATGCGCTCGGTCTCGATGGCCTTTTTGAGGCTCTTGCGCGAGAGGTCGAACATGCTCTGGGCCTCGGGCAGGTCGGTGAGCAGTTCGTTCATGCCCTGCATGGCGTCGTGGATCTTGTCGGACTGGGTGCCGATGTAGCCCGTGAGCAGGTAGCGGTCGGTTTTTTTGGTGGGCTGGCCGTAGTTGGCAAAGGTGCTGTAAGCCAGGGCCTTGGCCTCGCGCAGCGACTGGAACACTATCGAGCTCATGTTGCCGCCAAAGTACTCGTTGAACATGCGCACCGTGGGGCCCAGGGCCGGGTTGAACGGCTCGGTTACCCGCACCCAGGAGATTTCGGCCTGCACCATTTCGTAGTGGGCAAACAGCACTTGTTTTTGTTCAGTAGGCACGCGGGCGTAGCTCACGGGCGCGGGCAGGGCCTTGAACTGGGCCGGGGGCGGCATCAGTTGGGCCAGTTCGCCGCAGATGTCGTTCAGGGGCTTGGGGCCGTAGTAGATCACCGTGTGCGGGTAGTCGAGCAGGCTGCGGAGCACGTCCACCAGTTGCTGGGCGCTGATGGCGTTGATCTGGTCGTTGCTGAACACGTTGTTGAACGGGTTTTGCGGCCCGTAGGTGGCGAAACTGCGCAGCCCTTGCATAATGGCCTGCTTGTTCAGCTTGGCATCGGCGCGCTGTTTCATGATCCGGGCCTTGAGGGCCTGCCACGCGGCCTCGTCGGGCTTGCAGTTGCGCAGCACGTGCTGCACCAGTTCCAGGGTTTTGGGCAGGTTTTCTTGCAGCCCGCTCACGTAGAGGTTGGTTTCTTCCTGGCT